>NZ_LJWX01000002.1:641511-962267 GCF_001431705.1 Ferrovum sp. JA12
TCCTGTTAGCCGGATGTGCTGGCCCTGGAGTAGGCGGTGGCGACTATACCACCTCGCAGGTGAGAGGTGAGCAATCAGTACGGTTAGGAACGGTGGAGAGCGTTAGAAACGTTCGTATCCAATCCGATCAGCCTGGTATCGTTGGTGTCTTAGGTGGCGGGGTAGCAGGAGCTGCACTTGGTAGTACTGTAGGCGGTGGGAATGGTAACGCCGCCGCAACTGTATTAGGGGCATTAGCCGGTGCAGTAGCCGGTAATAGCGTTGAAAACAACGTTGAAACTAAAGACGGTGTTGAAGTTACCGTGCGCTTAGACAGTGGGTACGTGATTGCTGTGACCCAAGGGGCTGATGAAGCATTTAAAGTAGGTGAACGAGTACAGATATTAGGTGGTGGCGGAGCCACCCGAGTCACAAGACTCGCTGGTAATTCAGGACTGAATGCTCCTTTGACACCCATCGCTGCTCCTGCTAGTAATACTAATATGCCACCTCCGCCAGCCCCCGTTAGAAATACGGCGCCCCAACAACAATATCAATATTATTGTCCAGACAATAACCAATACTACCCAACGGTACAATCCTGCAAGTCGCCATGGATGAAAGTAGTTAAGTAAATGTCCTCGGCCTGAGGCAGGATCTTTGAATTACAAAGTCTCCTGCCTAGCAGAGAACCTTATTTCTCTGCCTTATATTGCTGCAAATTGATGACTTAAAAACTTTGAAAAAAAATTTTTTAATATAATTAAACTATTAGAGCGTGTATTTCATAGGAAAGACACGCTCTCTTGTTAATAAAAAGTTAAAGGAACGCCATTAATAGGAATAGTGACTTGCATTCCTTGTAACTGTCCAGAAGAATTAATGTTGAAGCAAATGTTTTGATTATAGTTGGTTAAACCATCGGTAGTGCCTTGCGTGGTGAGAGTAGGAGTGTCGTTATAACAGAGTAGGGCAGTACTGACAGTATTAGCATTAATACTGAAAGTCTCTGCTAAGGTACCATCAGAGATAGTTTGTTGCGAATTGTTAAATAAATTAG
This sequence comes from Ferrovum sp. JA12, assembly GCF_001431705.1. Classification (NCBI taxonomy): domain Bacteria; kingdom Pseudomonadati; phylum Pseudomonadota; class Betaproteobacteria; order Ferrovales; family Ferrovaceae; genus Ferrovum; species Ferrovum sp. JA12. Next base: position 642,551 of record NZ_LJWX01000002.1, read on the forward strand.
CCGTAATGTAATTACTGGTAAAGCCAACCAAACCTGTGGCTGGCAGAGATGTGGTACTTGTGACCGTAGAGAAGCTTCCAGGATAAAGGCCAGCAGTCCCAAGTAAACTATAAGTGGTTGGATTAAAATAACGAGTCAAAGTATTTGTGGCTTGATTATTAAAGAGGTTTAAGCTGCTGCCATTTTCTGTCAGGGTGGTGGTCACAACGGCGGAGATGGCTGATTGGTTGTTAAACTGTGTGGTGCCGGCTTGAGGAACACTACTGTAGGTGTAACTAAAATTATTACCATTACCATCTGTGGCATTTACAGTATAACTAAAAGGTGTGGTTGCTATTTGGGTAAATGCCGGTGTTAATTGAAAAGTTAGCGTCGAGGCAACAGGAGTAGGATTATTGTTAGTGGTATTGGGAACAGAACAATAGTAAGGATTACCAAAAGCATCGTACCCGCAGAATGTCACATTTCCAGAACCACCGCCACAATTCACTAACACAAGTGATGAGAGAGTCAACAACCACGTTGAGTTTTTTATTTTCCTTTGCATGATTTTTGCCTTTTATTTTTCCTTAATATTACTTTTTTTTGATTAGCTATAGATACAAAAATTTCTTCTGATTATGTAAAAGTATGTGTCCCATATGGTTTCAATGCGTAACAGTCCATGTAAAAGTGTGTCCACATTATTGTGAATAAACAACCAATTTTATTTTGCAAAATATATGTCTATTTAACTTTACATAATATAAATTATACGCATGTTTATATTAAACCCAAACTCTAGAATAAAGAAATTACTCACCTAAAAAACAGGTCTTCGAGATATACTTTCATATTACTTTTATAGCTAATTGAACAACGAGTTTAACTTTATGATTATTGTTACAGGTGGCGCAGGTTTTATTGGTTCCAATTTTATTCTCTCATGGCTTAAAGAAAAAAATGAACCTATTCTGAATTTAGATAAATTAACCTACGCTGGTAATTTAAATAATCTACTGTCCATTAACGCTCACCCCAATTACTCCTTCATCCATGGCGATATGGGTGACAGAAATCTGGTACGTCACTTACTCCAACAGCATCAACCTCGTGCCATTATTAACTTTGCTGCAGAGTCCCATGTGGATCGCTCAATACATGGCCCCTCTGAGTTTATACAAACTAATATTGTGGCAACCTTTCATTTATTAGAGGAAACCCGTGCTTATTTTGAGACATTAGATCAAGATCGAAAGAATCTTTTTCGCTTTTTGCATGTTTCAACCGATGAAGTGTTTGGCTCATTGTCTCCTACTGATCCGCCTTTTTCAGAAACCACCGCTTACCAACCTAATAGTCCTTATTCTGCAAGTAAAGCTGCTTCTGATCACTTAGTGAGAGCATGGCACCATACCTATGGCTTACCTGTTCTAACTACTAATTGCTCGAATAATTACGGTCCCTATCAATTTCCAGAAAAGCTTATTCCTTTAATGATCTCCCATGCTCTAAAGGGAAAACCTTTACCTATTTATGGCGACGGCATGAATGTGCGTGATTGGCTATACGTAGAAGATCATTGTCTTGCCATCATGAGTGTACTGGATAAAGGACGTATTGGAGAAACCTATAATATTGGGGGATTAAATGAAAAAACCAATCTTGAACTGGTAGAAGTCATTTGCACACAATTAAATCAACTAAAACCCGCTTCAACCCCCTACTCTTCTCTCATTACCTTTGTGAAAGACCGACCTGGCCATGACCGTCGTTATGCTATTAATGCACAAAAAATCATGAATGAATTGCTGTGGCGTCCGCGTGAAAGCTTTGAGAGTGGTATTAAAAAAACCATTCTTTGGTATTTAGACCATGAAGCATGGGTGAACAATATTTTAAACGGCCAATACCGTCAATGGCTGGAAACCAACTATCAAAGCAGGGTATCTGTATGAGAAAAGGCATCGTTTTAGCGGGTGGCTCTGGTACCCGTTTGTACCCCGTGACCCGAGCAATCTCCAAGCAATTATTGCCTGTTTATGATAAGCCAATGATTTATTATCCCTTATCAACCCTCATGTTGGCTGGAATTACTGATATTCTAATTATCAGTACACCGCATGATACTCCCCGTTTTAAAGAGTTATTAGGTGATGGCCGACAGTGGGGCATTCAACTCTCCTATGCCATTCAACCCTCTCCCGACGGCCTAGCTCAAGCTTTTATCATTGGTAAACATTTTTTAAATAATGATCCCAGTGCTCTCGTCTTGGGCGACAATATTTTTTATGGCCATGATTTTTCTAAAATACTAGAAAACGCTAATCAACGAGTGACTGGAGCCACGGTTTTTGCTTACCCCGTATCAGACCCTGAGCGCTATGGGGTAGCAGACTTTAATAAGGAGGGGAAAGTGATTGGTTTAGAGGAGAAACCAAAACAGCCCAAATCTTCCTACGCGGTGACGGGACTCTATTTTTATGATCATCAAGTATGTGATATGGCGGCGCAATTACAACCTTCCCCCCGTGGAGAACTTGAAATCACAGATTTAAACTCACTTTATCTCACCCAACAGGAGCTCCATGTGGAATTGATGGGCCGTGGCTTTGCCTGGCTTGACACCGGTACTCATGAGTCCTTACTTGAAGCCTCGCAGTATATAGAAACCATTGAAAAACGCCAGGGTTTAAAAATTGCCTGTCCGGAGGAGATCGCCTTTCGTCGAGGATTAATTAGTGCAGAAGAACTCGAAAAAATTGCGTATAGCATGAGTAAGAATGGTTATGGTCAATATCTGCAAAGAGTATTAAAAGAAACAGTCTTTAGTTAAGTAAACCTCTCACGCAATGATCAATTGATACCCTACCCCCCTAATAGATTTAATTACTATTTGATTTGAATAACTATTGAGTTTTTGCCGAAGACTACTAATCAGCATATCCACTGCTCGGTCAGTGGGGGACCACGCTTTTTTAAGAATTTCTATACTGATAATTTCTCTCTTCAACTTACCCTCTGGTTTGGTTAAGAAATGAAAGAGCAATAATCGTTCGTTAGTAGTCAGATGAATTAATTGCTGTTGATAAAATAAGACGAAATTATCTTTGTAAAAGCTGAACTCATTAAAACAAATACTGTTGTGGCACTCTTTTATTTTTACGGTTAAGTTAGATTGTCGTAACCAGCGGTTAAGTCTAAGGACCAGCTCTTTCAAGCTAATGGGTTTGGTTAAATAATCCTGGACGCCCAGCTCCAAGCCTTTAATTTTATTCTGATCATTATCAATACCAGAGAGAATAATGACTTGCGAATGGGGCGATGACTGTTTAATTGTATCCACAATAGTAAAACCATCGATACATTTTCCCAAATCAAGATCAATTAAACATAAATCAATTTTTTGATTATTGAGGATATTTTTACTGGTAACAGAGTCAGAACAACAGATAACATTCCAACCTTGATTAACCATAGTTAGCCTAACGGCTTCTTGCCAAATATTATCGTCTTCAACCAGAAGAAGGTGAGGTGAGAGATTTGCCATATCATTAATGGAATAATTTGGTTGCTTTAAGTTATCACAAGCCTTCGATATCATCTATATGTATTTTGGGGAATAGTTGATCGCATTATGACTTTAAAGCGCTTGTGATAAGTGAACAATCTCCCTAAACTAGGAAACTTATTGATGAGTACAGAGATAGACCATAAAATGTTGAAAAGTTTTGATGTGGTAATTGTAGGCAGTGGCCTCGCTGGAGCCACCGCAGCCCTTAAGTTAGCTGACAACCACCGCGTGGCGGTTATTACCAAACGTGATTTGGAGGATGGTGCTAGTCATTGGGCACAAGGTGGCATTGCCGCTGTTATGGGTGAAGGAGATAGTTTTGAATCCCACGTACAAGATACCCTAGAAGCTGGTGCTGGGTTATGTGATCTTGAAGCCACAAAATTTATCGTTGAACATGCGCCCAATGCCATTAATTGGCTCTCTCGGTTAGGGGTACCTTTTACTGAGGAACAAGGTCATCTTCATTTAACCCGTGAGGGAGGTCATAGCCATCGGCGTATTGTTCATGCAGCCGATGCAACTGGTGCTGCAGTTCAAAACCGTCTTTACCCACAACTTAAAGATCATTCAAATATAACGCTATTTGATCATCATATGTTGGTAGATTTAATCACTAGCCGTAAACTAAAACTAGACGGTCAACGATGCTTGGGTATTTATGCTTTTAATGAATTAACAGGAGAAGTAGAAACATTTTCCGCGGCCCACACCATATTAGCCACCGGTGGGGCAGGCAAAGTATATCTCTATACCACCAATCCAGACACCTCCACCGGTGACGGCATTGCGGCGGGCTGGCGAGCAGGATGTCGAGTGGCCAATATGGAGTTTATTCAATTTCATCCCACCTGTTTATATCATCCCCATGCAAAATCTTTTTTAATTAGTGAGGCGGTTCGAGGAGAAGGAGGTTTGTTGCTTCTGCCCAATGGTGAGCGTTTTATGCCCCATCATGATCCAAGAGCTGAACTTGCTCCGCGGGATATTGTGGCGAGAGCCATTGACTATGAAATGAAAAAACATGGCCTTGACTGCGTTTATTTAGATATCAGACATAAGGGTAAGGATTTCATTGTTAATCACTTCCCTACCATTTATGAGCGTTGTTTATCCTTTGGAATTGATATGGCAGAGGAAGCGCTGCCGGTGGTACCAGCTGCCCACTACACTTGTGGTGGCCTCATGACCGATCTTTCTGGGCGTACTGATCTACAAAACCTCTATGCCGTGGGTGAAACCGCTTACACTGGTTTACATGGAGCAAATCGTCTGGCCAGCAACTCTTTGCTTGAATGTTTAGTGATTGCCAATGCCGCCAGTCAATATATTCAATCCAACCCTGGCAAGGTGCCAGAGGATCTGCCAACTTGGGATGCGAGTCAAGTAACCGATGCTGATGAGGAAGTGGTGATTTCACACAACTGGGATGAGCTACGCCGTTTTATGTGGGACTATGTAGGCATTGTAAGAACCGATAAAAGACTGGAGCGGGCACAACACCGATTGCATTTACTCAATGAGGAAATCAAAGAGTTTTATGTAAACTTTCACGTTAGCCGTGATTTGTTAGAGCTCAGAAATTTAGTGCAAGTATCAAGTCTGATAGTACAGTCGGCACAACTGCGTCGTGAGAGTCGTGGATTGCATTTCAGTCGTGACTATCCAGGACTCTTACCTAAAGCTACGCCTACCATCTTAACGCCACAATAAATCTTAAGCTGCGCCAATACCAGGAACCAAGTGTGTGACAGGGCTTGGCGCACGACTAGTGAAATCTAGCATTCGTTGAATAGGAACTTTTGCCCTTTCCAAATAGGCTTGATCAACACTAATTTCACCCAGTTTATCAAGTAAACACTGGTAGAGATTTTCAAGACCATTCATAGCCATCCAAGGACAGTGGGCGCAGCTTTTACAGGTGGCGCTTTGGCCCGAGGTGGGGGCTTCAATAAACACCTTAGTGGGGTTTTGTAATCGCAATTGATGCATCATACCGTTGTCGGTAGCCACAATAAATTCGTCTGCAACTAACTCTCGAGCTGCTTTTAGAATAGCTGAGGTAGAACCCACCACATCCGCTAAGGCGATCACAGAGCTAGGGGATTCTGGGTGAACCAATACCTTGGCCCGGGGGCGCTCTTTTTTAAGCTCAGCGAGTTCATAGCCCTTAAATTCATCATGCACAATACAAGAGCCTTGCCAGAGAACCATATCGGCTCCTGTCTCCTTTTGAATAAAGTGACCAAGATGTTTATCCGGTGCCCAAAAAATGGATTTTCCCAGATCACGTAAATGTTTAACAATATCCACCGCACAACTCGAGGTAACCACCCAATCAGAGTAGGCTTTCACCGCAGCACTGGTATTGGCATAAACCACCTTTACATGATCAGGATACTGACTTGCTGCCTCCCTAAAACTGTCCACGGAACAACCCAAATCCAATGAGCAGTTGGCCTCTAAATCTGGCATCAGAATGGTTTTTTCAGGGGAGAGGATCTTCGCTGTTTCTCCCATAAATTTAACGCCCGCCACAACTAATGTCTGGGCTGTACTATTTTTACCAAAGCGAGCCATCTCAAGAGAGTCCGCGACAATTCCGCCAGACTCAATGGCTAAATCCTGTAAGTCCGGATGAACATAGTAATGGGCCACAAGAAGAATGTTTTCCTCTTTAAGGATTTTTTTAATGTGCTCAATCAACCATTGACGTCGCGCTTGATTGGGTTCATCAAGGACTTTTGCCCAGGCATGATCAGTACTCACTTGTACAGGATTGTAATAATCAACTTTAAATTGTTTATCCATTTACTTGAATCTCATAGAAAAATCGATTGCCTTAATATCCTTAGTTAAAGTACCAACGGAAATTCTTTGAACACCGGTAGCAGCATAGGTTCGAACATTTTCCTCATTTACCCCACCTGAAATCTCAAGGGAAGCCAAGCCCTTCGCCATCGTCACTGCTTGGGAAATGGAGTTAATATCCATATTATCCAATAAGACCATCTCAACGCCTGCTTGGAGAGCTTCCTCTAACTCTGCTAAACTTTCCACCTCTACCTCAATCCACTGCGGAGCATGAGCTAAATGTGTCGCTCTCGAATAGGCCTCTTTAATGGATCCAGCGGCAAGAATATGGTTTTCTTTAATTAAAAAAGCATCATATAGCCCCATCCGATGATTCACTCCACCCCCCACACGCACCGCATACTTTTGCGCTAAACGTAAGCCTGGAATGGTTTTTCTGGTATCCACAATGGCGCAGGAATAGTCCTTAACCGCCTTCACGTAATACCCAGTTTTACTGGCTACGGCAGATAAAGTTTGTAAATAGTTGAGGGCTGTTCTTTCAGCGCTGAGTAACCCTCTGGCATTGCCCGCAACAGACAAAATAAGTTGATTAGGTAAAACCCTCTCCCCCTCATGAACATGCCAGTTAAGTTCGACCTCAGGAACGCAGCGATAAAATACTTGATTGACCCACTCTTGACCGCAAATAATGGCTTCTTCACGAGTAATAATTGATGCCTGGGCTGTTTGTCGAGGCTCGATTAATTGAACCGTCAAGTCTCCCTCTCCGAGATCCTCTTTAAGAGAAAGTTCCACATGACGAATTAACTCTTCCTGCTCAGCAGGGTATAAAATAGAGGATTTCATCAGTTGAGCCCAATTAAGGTCGTTAATAAAAAGATGATTTTAGCAGATTTGCGGTGCATCACTCCAGCCAAACAAGCCTGTTTACCACTTTAGATTTAGTATAAGCTAAAATTATAATGCTTTAAAAAGACTTGTTGCATTGCAAAATAAGTTTGGTAGTATAATAAGAGTATAGTCATCAATTCTTGGAGAGAATGCATGCAACGCACAATGCTAAAAGCCAAATTACATCGAGTCACCGTGACCCAATCTGAATTAGGCTATGAGGGATCTTGCGCGATTGATGAGGATTTATTGGATGCCGCGGATATTCGCGAATACCAACAAATCGATATTTATAATGTGAATAATGGTGATCGTTTCACCACCTACGCCATCCGAGGGGAACGTGGCACTGGCATGATTTCCGTCAATGGTGCTGCAGCAAGAAAAGCACAGGTGGGGGATATTCTCATTATTGCCACCTATGCTCAGTTTGATGAAACTGAGATCGATAGCCATGAACCTCAATTGGTTTATGTGGATGAAAAGAATGCCGTGAAACGTACAGGCGTCAAAATCCCCCTTCAGTCAGTCTAAAGAACCAAAAAAACGCCCATTCTAGGGCGTTTTTGACTAAAGCTTACTGGTTAACTCCGGAATCAATTCATTTAAATCTCCCACTAAGCTATAGTCTGACACCAAGTGGATAGGTGCATCAGGATCTTTATTAATAGCCACGATACATTTTGCGTTTTTCATGCCAGCTAAATGCTGGATGGCCCCAGATATACCTACTGCAATATAAAGATTAGGCGCAATAATCTTCCCCGTTTGCCCCACTTGGTAATCATTAGGGGCGTAGCCCAGATCCACAGCCGCCCGGGAAGCCCCCACGGCCGCATTGAGTTTATCGGCTAAGGGTTCTAACAGTGAATGAAAGTTCTCTTGACTCCCCAACCCCCTGCCCCCAGATATTACCGTTTTAGCGCTATCTAATTGCGGGCGAGTGGATTCATGAAGGGTAATATTGACCCGCTGACTCAAATTAGGCAAAGTAGGTAGAGTGAGTTGCTCAACTTCCACGGGATCATGATTATTGCCCTCCACCGCTTCAAAAGCACTAATGCGCAGGGTCATAGGAATAATTTTTTGATCTACCCTCATGTCGGCGATCAAACTCCCAGCATAAATGGGGCGACTAAAATGATGATTGTCAGTAATAGCCATCACATCGGAGAGTTGAATGGTATCTAAACGAGCCGCTACCCGAGGTAAAAAGTTCTTACCAAAGACCGAAGCTGGAGCGAGAATATGGCTGTAGCGCTCTGCAATAGAGATAACCACTTCCGCTAAATTCTCCGCACTGTCCGTGGATAAAGCTTCACTCTCTGCGAGAATAATTTTACTGATGTGGGGTAAGCGTTGCGCTTCCTCTGAGGCGAGACTCAGCCCATTACCCATAATCAAAAGATGTTTATCTCCCTCTATCTTGTTGGCGGCACTAATGAGTTGTCTCACAGACTCTTTCAGATGCTGTTTTTCTAATTCTGCAATAATTAACGTGGTCATGTTTATCCTTAAGCAATCACTTTTGCTTCATTTCTTAACTTTTCAATTAAGCTATCAACATTGTCAACTCGAACCCCTGCAATGCGTGAATCAGGCTCTCTAACTCTCAACAAAATCCCCTGCACCCTTAAATCAACGCCTAAACTGATGGCACTGATGATCTCAAGCGGCTTTTTTTTGGCTTTCATGATATTGGGAAGCGTTGCAAAACGCGGATCGTTAAGACGTAAGTCCGCAGTCACCACGGCAGGCAGATTCAAAGACAGAGTCTCTAAACCACCATCAATTTCTCGGGTCACCTCAAGACGGTCATGATCTATCACCACCTGCGACGCAAAAGTTGCCTGTGGCCAGTTTAACAACGCCGCCAGCATTTGCCCCGTTTGATTAGAATCATCATCAATGGCTTGCTTGCCACAAATTACTAAACGCGGTTGTTCCTTGTCCATCAACTTCATTAAACACTTGGCCACAGTAAGGGGTTCAAGATCGGTATCATGCTCCACTAAAATGGCGCGATCTGCACCAAGAGCCAGAGCGGTTCTCAAGGTGTCTTGCGCGCTTGATTGTCCACAACTCACCGCCACCACTTCACTGGCGAGCCCCTTTTCCTTTAGTCGAATCGCTTCCTCAAGGGCAATTTCATCAAAGGGATTCATGGACATTTTCAAACCCGTTAACTCAACACCGGAACCATCAGATTTGGTCCTGGGTTTAATGTTGTAATCCAAAACACGCTTCACAGGTACTAAAATTTTCATAAATAACTCACTCTCTCTAAAATCCACAAACCTATACTTTTTCAAACACAGCTGCGATGCCCTGTCCCATCCCCACACACAGGGTTACCATACCATAACGTCCACCTGTTCGTTGTAGACCATGAACTAAGGTAGTGGTTCTGATGGCACCTGTAGCGCCTAAGGGGTGCCCCAAGGCGATGGCACTGCCTAGCGGATTCAGCCGATCAGGATTGAAGGCGCAGGTTTTTTGAACCGCCAGCACTTGGGCTGCAAAGGCTTCATTTAACTCAATCCAGTCCAATTCCTGGCTGTTAATCCCGTGGCGTCGCAAAAGGGGTGGTACCGCTTCCACAGGACCAATCCCCATGATATGTGGCGGAACCCCTGTGGTGTGAAAACCAACAACTCTTGCCATAGGCGTTAATTGCTGCTCTTTAATGGCCTTTTCGCTAGCCAGTAATAGCATCGCTGCTCCATCGGATAAGGGGCTACTGTTGCCCGCGGTGACACTGCCCTTCACTGAAAAAACTGGTTTTAACTTAGACAAAGAGGCCTGACTCGTCTCTGGGCGAGGACATTCATCCTGCATCATCACAGATTCACGGCTTTTGTGGACTAGGTGTAACAGATCCGCCTCACCATAGTGAACAGAGATGGGGATAGTTTCCTCGGTAAAGTAGTTAGCCCTTTGAGCGGCCAAGGCTCTTTGATGGGAAAGCAGCGCATAGGCATCTTGTTCCTCACGGCTAATGTGCCATTGCTGTGCTAAGTTTTCTGCCGTTTGACCCATACCAAGGGCCAAGGATTGACCCACTGAATCAAGTAAAAAACTGGCATTAAGTGTTGAGCGAAACCCACCCATAGGAATACGGCTCATACTCTCCACGCCGCCTGCTAACATGAGATCCGCTTCACCTAGGGCAATTCTTTGATAAGCAAACTCAATGGCACTCAAGCCCGAAGCGCAAAAACGGTTTACTGTCATGCCTGCGACAGTAGTGGGTAATCCACTCATCAGTGCCACAACCCTGGCAAGATTAAGCCCCTGTTCTCCCTCGGGCATAGCGCAGCCCAATATGAAATCATTAATGGCGGAATAATCCATGGGTTTTATGCTTTGCAGTAACCCTTTGGTCACTTGACTAACCAACTCATCGGCGCGCACATGACTTAATTGTCCTGTTGGTGCCCGCCCCACGGGGGAGCGTTTTGCTGCAACAATAAAAACGTCGTTTTTCATATTAGTTTTTTAATGGCTTCCCAGTATCCAGCATCCCTTGGACTCGTTCACGGGTTTTTTCATAGCCCATCAATGTCACAAAATGCTCCCTTTCTAACTTTAGACACCAATCCTCATTAATGAGAGTGCCCGTATCCACGTTCCCACCACATAATACTTGAGCGATCGCTTCACCGATGAGCATATCATGCTCTGAAATAAGAGCTCCTTGTTGCCACTTAATAAGACTCTGTCTTAAGGTAGCTAAACCGTCCTGACCCATAGCCGGAAAGCTTTTCTTCATTGGTGGACGATAGCAACTATCTGCCATGGTTTTAGCATTTTCTATGGCCACAAAAAGGAGTTCATTGGCGTTTGGTACCACCACATCTCCCGTCTGGCAGTAACCTAATTGAAAAGCCTCTCGCGCACTATTGGTGATGTGCGAGAACATCACCTGTTGATAAAAACGCTGTAATAGAGGGAGCGCTTCGCGTGGGTTATCAAGTTCCATAGCGCGCTGGCCACATAATCTCGCTAAACACGTCAAGCCCCCTGCCCCTGGCAACAACCCCACTTTCACCTCAACCAAGCCAACGTTAGTCTCAAAATGAAGTACACGTCTATCCACATGAAGGAAAGTTTCACAGCCCCCCCCAAGAGCATAACCCCGAACAGCCGCTACGGTTGGAATAGCACTATAGCGCAAGGAGAGCATGGTTTTTTGAAAGATATCCTCCTCTCGCATTAAGCCCTCTGCCCCTAAATTGGCATAGACTTCAAGAAAACCCTTCAGGTCTCCCCCCGCAGAAAAAGGTGCCTCTGCTGACCAGATAACAAGTCCCTTGTAATGCTTTTCTGCCACGGTGACGGCACGGTAAAGAGACTCTAGAGCCATAGTGTTAAAGGTATGCATCTTGGTTTTTAAACTGGCAATCAGAATACTTGAGTCAAGAGTCCAGGCACGCAATTGATCAGTTTCAAATACCGTATCGCCAGCCTCTTTTACCTCATTTTTATTGGCTAACACCCTCTCACGAAAATACTGCCGTTGATAAACGGCTAATTGGCTGTAGGGTAGATTGCGTTGTAAACTGGCACTCCAGGACTCCTTGGCGTGATGAACTCCCTCTCTGCCATCAAAGACCCAGGAGGGTAATGGCGCCTGAGACAAAGCATTTCCTTGCTCAATGTCCTCTTGAATCCACTTTGCTATGGTTTGCCAACCAGCCTGTTGCCAAATCTCAAAGGGTCCCTCTTGCCAACCAAAACCCCAGCGTAGAGCAAAATCAATGTCTCTCGCGGACTCTGCAATGTCCTCTAAATGAAGAGCACAATAATGAAACAAATCTCGATAAATAGCCCAAATAAATTGACCTTGTGGGTCATCACTGTATCGCGCAAGAATTAAGCGCTGGGCCCAGGGCTGTTTAAGTAAACGTTGCGTGGCCTCGTTTGCTTGTTCACCACTATTCACATAATTCATACACTTGCTGTCGAGTTTAAAAATTGCTTTCCCTTCTTTTTTATAAAACCCTGCCCCTGTTTTAGAACCAAGTGAGCCTTTTTGAATCAGCTGTTCTATGACTTTAGGGGTAGCAAAATGCGGGTAAAAGGGGTCATTTGGAAGATAATCCTGAAGTGTTTTTACCACATGCATTAAGGTGTCCAAACCCACTACATCGGCAGTTCGGTAGGTAGCTGAGCTCGCACGTCCCAGTTTTTTCCCAGTGATATCATCCACCACATCAATGGGCAATTGATAACGCTCTGCTTCAATGAGTGTAAATAAGACATTAGCCACACCAATGCGGTTAGCAATAAAATTGGGGGTATCCTTCGCACGAATCACAGATTTACCCAAGGTGCTGGTAATGAAGCACTCTAGGGCATCCATTAGAACTGGATCTGTTAGATTCGTGGGAATCAGCTCCACCAGATCCATGTAACGGGGTGGGTTAAAAAAGTGAATACCACAAAAACGTAGGGCACACTCTGGCGGTAACTGCTGCGATAATAACGTGATCGACAATCCTGAGGTATTGGAAGCTAAAATAGCGTGTGGTGCAAGATGAGGGGCGATTCTGTGATAAAGGCTTTTTTTCCACTCTAGTTTCTCACCAATGGCCTCAATAATGAGGTCGCACTCCCTTAGACGATGCAGATGCTCATCATAGTTAAGGGCCGCAATACTTTGCCCCACCCCCTTATCGCCCAAGGGAGAGGGTTTTATCGTCTGTAAATGTTGAATCGCCTTCTGTGTGATCTCGCTTTTATTTGAGGCAGCGTCACTGGTGAGATCAAATAATAGAACTTCGATATTTAAGTTACTACAATGGGCCGCAATTTGTGCCCCCATGACGCCAGCGCCAAGCACCGCGATTTTTCGGATAACTAAATTCATTTGAATTACTCTTTATTAAAATCAGTTGATTACCGGATAACCTCAGCAATGGCCTCTCCCATCTGCTGGGTGGAAGCCTCTCCCTTAAGATCAGGAGTTTTTGGTCCGTTTAACAGCACCTTTTCCATAGCTTTGATTATGGCATCGTGTGCTCTTCGATAGCGTGGCTCGGTTCCCAAAAAGTCCAACATCAGAGCCCCTGACCAGATCATTGCCACCGGGTTGGCAATACCCTGACCAAAGATATCAGGAGCCGAACCATGTACAGGCTCAAATAAAGAAGGAAATCGTCGTTCAGGGTTTAAGCTCGCGGAGGGGGCTATGCCAATGGTACCAGTACAGGCAGGACCTAAATCTGAGAGAATGTCGCCAAACAAATTAGATGCCACCACCACATTAAAACGCTCAGGACTTAACACAAAGCGCGCCGCCAAAATATCAATATGATATTTATCCCAACAGATGTCTGGATAGTTTTGTGCCATGACCTCACAGCGTTGATCCCAATAGGGCATGCTAATTGCAATGCCATTGGATTTGGTCGCAGAGGTTAAATGTTTTTTGGGAGTTTTTTGCGCCAACTCAAAGGCGAATTTCAGCACACGGTCCACGCCATGTCGAGAAAAAACAGACTCTTGCACCACCACCTCGCGCTCAGTATTCGGAAACATCACGCCCCCAACGGCGGAGTATTCACCTTCGGTATTTTCTCGTACCACCCAAAAGTCAATGTCGCCGGGCTTTTTCCCAGAGAGTGGGGGGGTAATGCCTGGCATGAGACGCACTGGTCTTAAGTTAATATATTGATCAAACTCTCGCCTAAATTGTATCAGCGAACCCCACAAAGAAACATGATCTGGCACCACACTGGGCCATCCCACGGCGCCAAAATAAATGGCGTCAATTCCTTCTAGTTGCTCTTTCCAATTATCCGGCATCATTTTTCCATGGCGCACCCAATACTCTTGGCACGCCCAATCAAAAGGAATAAATTGAATATCTATCTGATGTAATTGGGCAGCTTTAGTGACCGCCTTAAGTCCCTCAGGCATGACCTCTTGGCCAATACCATCTCCAGCAATTACGGCGATTTTATGTTGTGTCATAGCATTATGTAATAATTTTTTATAATTTCTAAGTTTAACTCAATGTATGATACAAAATAAGTAAAAAAAAGAATAATCAAATAATTATAAGTCATTATAAATACTGTTATTTATCAACCAGGAGAGTAAGTATGTCGCATATTTCAATCAATGGTATTACGGTAGAGAATCCTTTTAAAACTCGTTATGAAAACTTTATTGGTGGGAAATGGGTTCCACCAGTAGAGGGTCAGTATTTTTCAAATATCACGCCCATTACCAATCAACATTTGTGTGACATTCCAAGATCTAACCAGAAGGACGTGGATTTAGCTCTGGATGCAGCTCATGCGGCCAAGGATGCTTGGGGGAAGACCTCCACTACGGATCGCGCTAATATCCTCTTAAAAATAGCCGATCGCATTGAAGCCAATCTTAAAACCATTGCCACCGCCGAGACCTTAGACAACGGGAAACCAATTCGTGAAACCATGGCGGCAGATATTCCCTTAACCATTGACCATTTTCGTTATTTTGCCAGCTGTATCAGAAGTGAAGAAGGCGGTATTTCAGAAATTGATCATGAAACGTATGCCTATCATTACAAAGAACCCCTCGGCGTGGTGGGACAAATTATCCCTTGGAATTTTCCGATTCTAATGGCCGCCTGGAAGCTAGCTCCAGCTCTTGCAGCCGGGAACTGCGTAGTGCTAAAACCTGCAGAACAAACTCCTGCCTCATTGTTGGTGGTGATGGAATTGATAGCCGATCTATTACCACCCGGGGTACTTAATGTGATCAACGGCTTTGGTTTGGAAGCCGGTAAACCCCTGGCCTCCAGCCCTCGGATTGCTAAAATCGCTTTCACTGGAGAAACCACCACGGGGCGATTGATCATGCAATATGCTTCACAAAATCTGATTCCCGTGACCTTGGAATTAGGCGGCAAAAGCCCCAATGTTTTCTTTGCTGATGTGATGGATCAGGACGATGCCTTTTTTGATAAATGTTTAGAGGGATTCGCCATGTTCGCCTTGAATCAAGGCGAAGTCTGTACCTGTCCCTCCCGAGCTTTAATTCAAGAGTCTATTTATGATAAATTTATGGAACGGGCCGTTGCTCGTGTTGGAGCCATTAAAATGGGTAACCCTTTGGATCCTTCCACCATGATCGGTGCCCAAGCCTCCAGTGAACAACTTGAGAAAATCCTATCCTATATTGAGCTGGGTAAAACTGAGGGCGCGCAGTGTTTAATCGGTGGCGAACAACAACGCCATACCGGGGATTTAGCGCAGGGTTTTTATGTGCAGCCTACGGTCTTTAAGGGACACAATAAAATGCGTCTATTCCAAGAGGAAATATTTGGTCCTGTATTATCCGTGACCACCTTTAAAGATGAGGCTGAAGCCCTACACATTGCCAACGATACGCTTTACGGGTTGGGCGCTGGGGTATGGAGCCGCAATGGGAGTACCGCCTTTAGAATGGGTCGCGCCATCAAAGCAGGTCGCGTGTGGACCAACTGCTACCATCTCTACCCTGCCCATGCGGCCTTTGGTGGCTATAAACAATCAGGTATTGGACGAGAAAATCATAAAATGATGCTGGATCACTATCAACAAACTAAAAATCTCTTAGTGTCCTACTCACCGAACGCCTTAGGGTTTTTCTAAGACTAATACTCCGTCAGGAAGGGCTCAAGCCCTCCTGACATTTTGTAAGAGGAGGGAAAATGATGACTGTTACTCGCGTCTCAGTCACTGAGGCAGCTTTAGCAGTGATTGAAGACTTAAAGAAAGTACATGGTCCAGATCTCTTGTTTCATCAATCCGGAGGCTGCTGTGATGGCAGTGCACCGATGATTTTTCCAACCAAGGAATTTTTGGTGGGGGACTCTGACATTAAGTTAGGGGACATAGGTGGCATCCCTTTTTACATGCATCGCAGTCAGTTTCTGTATTGGCAGCATACCCATTTAATTATTGATGCCATATCCGGCAATGGCGGAATGTTTTCCCTTGAGCGCCCTACGGGTAAGCGTTTTATTACTCGCTCGAGACTCTATACTGAGGAAGAACTTAAGGAGCTCTCGCCACTTTAGTCAAAAAACTGCCCTATCCTGCTGACCTAAGCATTAGAAAAAGATTCAGGTATTAATAAACGGCTTAAGCTGCCGCTAACTCGATAATAGCGTCCTCTATTTTCCCTTGTGCATCATGCAAGGCAGTTCGTAGACCTTCCTCCGCCACTGGGTAATAGAAAGGTAATTGGAGAATCTCTTCAACAGTTTTAAGTGACCTTGGTGTTTTACAAATTCGCCAAGTCCTCAGCGCCACCGCAATGTACTCCATTAATAAACACCGATGGAACCCTGCCACGCTGAGTGATGGCACCGAAAGTTGTAAAGCGAATGGTCCTGCGGTAAGGGGGTTCCACGGTCTGATAACCCTCTTGTGGGTTAAGATGGCCTTGGTTTGCACGCTATGGGGGCAACCCTCGCGGGTCAATATGGCCACTTGTTCTGGTGTCTTGGTACTGGGGCTAATAAAATTCAACAAGTTATCAGCGTCGAAGGCTTCGAAGGGATCCCCCTTCTTTATATTGTGGGTTTACCCTTTGAGAAACTCGGCATTAATACTCTGTCTCTTTATCAAGAAAGCTCTATGGCCATTGTACCCAAGGCGCACCCTTGAGCTACGTTAAAGTACATACCGGTCTAGGATCATGCCCAAGAGCGCGATTGCCCATAGAAAAGGATACCCCAAAGCATCCTTGATATCGGTTATTCATCCAGTCACTAAACAATTAACCCTGCCAGGCATTAGTGCTATTGTTTAGAGTGATCGCGTTTTTTTAGAAAAATTACCGCTGGAATCATTATCAGAAATAATATGCCAAGCAATTTAAAATTATCCATAAAGGCTAATAACTGTGCCTGTTGGTAAGTAAAATTATACACTATGGCATTAGCCGTTTGATTTAAATCAAAGGGCATTAGTCCATAATGGTGAATCAGCAACTCTAATTGTTTCACTTGGTCTTGATAGAGTGTGCGGTAAGGATCCAGATGACCCACTAAATAATTTAAATGGCGCTGACTGCCTTCACTGAGCCAAGTTTGCACTAAGGCAATACCAAAACTGCCACCTAAATTTCTTGACAAATTAATCATCGCTGAAGCACTACTACTTTTGACCAGTGGGATATCAGCAAAGGCTGCCGTATTAATGGGGACAAATAAAAAGCCCAAACCAATCCCTTGAACAATTCGCAGCATAGCCATGGTCGTATAATCGGTTTGCATCGTTAAGAGAGAAAACATCCATAACGAGAAAATATTTAATATCAATCCCACCATAATAAGCTTTCTGACATCGGTTTTATTTATTAAGTAACCGATAAGCGGCATAAATAATAACACTGCGACCCCACCCGGAGAGAGTAACAATCCCGCGTCGGTGGCTGAATAGCCCATTAAGATTTGAACAAACAGGGGTAAGAGTAATGTGCTAGAGAACAGCACAAAACCCAACATAAAGATCAATATATTACTAATAAAAAAATTTCTTTCCTTCAGCAAAGTGAAATCCATCATGGGATTTTTATGACGTAATTCCCAAAAGGGTAATATGATCAGTGACACCACGGAAATCACCGTGAGCAGAACAATAAAGTGAGAACCAAACCAATCCTCTTGTTCCCCCTTATCAAGAACAATTTGTAGACAGCCAAAACCCAATGCCATTAAAACAAAACCTAAGCCATCTATTTTGAAAGTACTGGCGAGCAGGGCTTTACGCCGTTCAGTAAAATGGGGGGGATCATACACCCACAAACGCGTTAAATAAAAGGAAATAATGCCAATGGGTACATTAATTAAGAATATCCAACGCCAGGTAAACGTATCAGTAATCCAGCCGCCCACCGTGGGGCCAATGGCTGGAGCCATTACCGTGGTAATACCATAGACGGCAAAGGCCATACCTCGTTGATGAGGAGGAAAGGTGTCTGATAAAATTGCTTGTGAAGAAGGTTGCAACCCTCCCCCACCAATACCCTGTAGCGTTCTAAAAAAGATTAAGGCAAATAAATTGGGTGCGAGTCCACACAGGAGGGAGCTCACTGTAAACAAGGCCACACAAATGAGGTAAAAGCGCCGTCTTCCCATTAAATTAGAGATCCAACCACTCATCGGAAGAATAATGGCATTAGCCACCAAATAAGAGGTGAGTATCCAAGTGGACTCATCTTGCCCAGCCGCCAGGTCTCCGGCAATATGACGCAAGGAGACATTAGCAATGGAGATATCCAGCACTTCCATAAACGTCGTCAATGCCACAGTAACTGCCACCAACCAAGGGTTTATGGAGGAACCGGGGGAATTACCTGGTACCGTGTTACTGGTCATTCAAATACACAACCGGGGTGACGGACATACCAGGCAACAGGCGATTCAATATATCTGATGATTCATCAAAAACAATTTTAACGGGAACACGTTGCACAATCTTCACATAGTTACCTGTGGCATTTTCTGGTGGCAGTAAACTAAAGCGTGAACCCGTCCCATTTTGAATACTGTCCACATGAGCATGCAACACAAGATGAGGAAAGGCATCCACTTTCACTTCAACCCGCTGTCCCCTGTGCATGGAAGTGAGCTGGGTTTCCTTAAAATTCGCCACCACCCAAGGAGAACCATAAACAATTCCCAACACGGCAGAGCCAGGGGCTAACAACTGTCCCAAGGATAAATTCTTTCGCACAATATGTCCTGTCACCGGGGACACCAGTCTCGTATAAGAGAGATTGAGCTGGGCAGCTTTTAAATTGGCTAAGGCTTCCTCCACACTGGCGGCTCCCCCCTTAGCCTGATCTACCTTGACTGCAATTTGTTTGGGTGCACTCTGGGCCTCTTTTAATTTTGCTTGGGCCACTGCCACTTGAGCTTGTGCAGCGAGAGACGCTTTCTTTTGCGCCTCCAAATTAGCCCTGGCAGAGACTTCACTCGCCGCCACTTGATCAAGCTTTTGCTTTGAAACTTCATCCTTGCCAAAGAGAGTCTGGTAGCGCTGTAAATCTGTTTGCGCAAGTCTCGCTTGTGCTAGGGCTGCCGCCACCAAGGACTGTGCTTGTTGGGCTTGCGCTTGGGCGGCATATAAATTACTAACAGCTTGGCTTACCACAGCGTGGGTGGTCTCTTGGGTGAGTGAGACATCATGCACTGATGCCCCATGGCGAGCCACAGCGGCATCTAATGCGGCTTGAGCTAAATCAACCTGTATTTGATAATCACGCGGATCAATGAGTGCCAGAACCTCTCCCTGTTTTACCCATTGATTGTCATTAACGTTCACCTGTGACACATATCCACTCACATGAGGTGAGATTTGCACAATATTGGCATCAATAAAAGCATCGTCAGTGGACTCACGATTGTGGGTATACAGCCACGCAATCAATAAAGTAATAAAAATAATAGCAGTGAGCCAAAAGACTAACTTTTTAAACTGTTTTTGTTTATATAAAGGTAGGGGTGGGGTTGCAGTATTGTCTACTTCACTCATGATTTGACTGTCCTGTGTCATGCTCAGAATAACGAATTTTTCCGCGCGCAAGATCAAAGTTAATCCATGCAATATGCTCACTCGCCAAGGCATTATCCAATTGTGAGCGGGCTTGGGCGATTGTGGTTTGTGCGTTTACTACTTCCAGGTTATCGGCGACACCGTTTCGATAACGGTCACCAGACTGGTTCATTAAAGTGGTGGCCAGTTGCAGATTTTTTTGAGCGTGAATCACTTCATCATGGGTGGTTCTCAGGGCGTTGTAAGCAATTCTCACATCTTCATCCACCTGTGCTTCGATGTCTGCGAGTTGTAGTTTTGCTTGATGTAACTCACTAAAAGCAATGTTTTCCTCAGCCTGGGTAGCGCCTCCATTCCACAAGGGCATGGACAGAAAAACCCCCACACTGTATACATGATAGTCATTAATCACTGGGGTGACCCCCGAGGGACCTACCGCTCCACGTACTTCAACGGAGGGCAGAAATGCGTCCTTTTTCGCCTGCAAAACACTCTCTCTGGCACTCATTAAGGCCTTACTTGCCAATAGTTCAGGCCTTGATTGTTTAGCATCAAGGATCGATTCTGCCAAGTCTGGGATGGGGGTGTTTAGTGTCGTTAATGTTTCTGTTTGAATAATGGGCGTATCAAGATCTATGCCCAGCGCTCGCTTTAATTTAGTCTGACTGTCATCCACCAAGGATTCCATTGCTCTTAAATCATATTGATATTGTGTGGTTTGTGTTTGTGCACGCACCACGTCAACACCTGTACTAATCCCTTGCTTTTTTTGATCAGTGCTCAAGGTCTCTAACTCCTCAGCCAAATGATAATTAGCTTCGGCGGTTTTTAATTCCGCGCGTGCGCGCAGCAAGTTAATATAGGCATAGGCGGCATTAGCTGCTACCTGCTGAAAGGTGGATTGTGCCTTGAGTTCTGTTTCTTGAGTGATCCATTGCGAGGCTTTTAAATTATTCCATAGACTTAAGTCAAATACCTTTTGTGATAAATTGACACTGCTCGCAAAGCTATTAAAAGGGCCGATTAGTACGGGAAATCCCTGTAGATTAAAACCTTGAGCTCTTAAGTTGACACTCTCTCGTAGTTGATAAGCAGACAAAGACAAGTTAGGTAATAATTGTGCCTGTTGTAACCGCTGATTAGCCATAGACTCGTCAATCAGGGAACGAGCCATTTGGCTTTGTGTGTGATTGGCCACGGCCATAGCCATGGCTTCCTCAAGAGTTAAGCTAAGACTGTTCTGTGCATGAACCGTATGGTTCCATAATATCAGCAGCAAAAAAAAGATAACTTTTTTATAGGACATATTATTTATAGCAATGCTCATCGGCTGGAAAAAGAGAGGACTTTACCTCTTTAACATAGAGTTTTACTGCCTCAGCAATAGAACCTGTTTCCTTGATAAAGGCCTTAACAAAGCGTGGGGGAATATATCCCCCCAAGCCCAACATGTCATAAATAACTAACACTTGACCACTGCATTTAGCGCTAGCTCCGATTCCAATGGTAGGAATACTCACTTGCTCACAAAGCTGATCGGCAAGAAGTTGTGGTACCGCCTCTATCAATAATAACGAGGCCCCAGCTTGCTCTAGCATTTTGGCAGAGCGCAATAATTGCTGAGCCTGGCCCACAGCACGGCCTTGAACTTTAAAGCCCCCTAACTGATTGACCGATTGCGGAGTTAACCCGATATGAGCGCAGACCGGGATACCGCGAGCCACTAAAAACTCAATGGTTTCACACATCATGGCGCCACCCTCAATTTTAACCATCTGAGCCCCAGCTTGAATGAGTTGCACCGCATTCTTAAAGGTGTCCTCAGGGTTGACTCCTGTAGTGCCAAAGGGCATATCTGCAAGAATAAAGGCACTGCGTGACCCGCGGTACACACACTCAGTATGGTAGACAATATCCTCTAAAGCCACTGGAATTGGTGAATCATGGCCTTGCACCACCATACCTAAGGAGTCACCAATCAATAACGCATCAACGCCTTGCTCTTCTAACAGACGAGCAAAACTTGAGTCATAACAAGTGAGCATAGCAATTTTTTCACCCTTCTGGGCCATCTCTTGCAAGTCAAGAATAGTTTTTCTCATGGGCATTTCAAGCGTTAACAACAATGGGCAATTGATAATGACGTTTTTGGGTCAACACAAATAACGCATTACATAAAGCAGGAGCAATAGGCGGCGTACCAGGCTCCCCCACTCCTCCTGGATGGTCATGGGTGCTAATCAAATAAACCTCAACCGGCGGCACTTCAATGAGTCGCACAACAGGGTAATCGCTAAAGTTATTGACCTGTGGATGGCCATCCTTAAACTTCACCTCACCATAGAGTGCTGCAGATAAACCAAACACCATAGCCCCTTCTAATTGGGCTTTAACGGTATCAGGATTAACCACCGTACCCACATCAGCGGCAATAACCACCCGGTGGAGCTTGGGGGTATTATCCACTAAAGAGATCTCCACCATTTGCGCGACGACACTGCCGAAGGATTCCACGATAGCCACTCCCCGAGCGTGACCGCTCTCAAGAGTACTATGCCAGTTAGATTTATCTTGTAGTAATTGTAAAACGGCGTAGTGCCTAGAATGGTTAGCCAAATGCTTAAGCCTAAACTCCAACGGATCGACTTGTGCAAGATGGGCTAATTCATCCATGAAGCACTCACTAAAAAATGAGTTTTGTGAGTGCCCCACCGAACGCCAGAACCAAGTTCTGACCCCAGAATTTAAGTTAGCCCACTCCACTTTAAAGTTTGGAATAGTATAGGGGATATCATGTAATCCTTCCACGGAGGTTTGGTCTACCCCCCCTTTAATCAAGGCTTTTTCAAACCCCGTGCCTTGGGCAATGGAATCAGTGGCCGTGATCGCCCGAAGGTGAGTGATCTGTCCATTGTGATCAATGGCTCCCTCCAACTGACATAGGGCTGCGGGGCGATAATAGTATTGGGTCAGATCATCGGTGCGATCATAGACCACTTTAACTGGTGTCAAAATCTGCTTAGATAATACCACGGCTTCCATCACAAAATCAGGAGCAAAACGTCGACCAAATCCACCACCCAAATACTGCGTATAAACATGCACCTGTTGGGTGGGCATACCTGTTAACTGACTGATCATTTGTTGATTAGGTCCTTGGGCTTGCGTACCGACCCAGACTTCCACTTGATCATGTTGAACCCAAGCGGTACAGTTAAGAGGCTCCATAGGTGCGTGGGCGAGAAAGGGAGCATAATAGGTTGAAGTAATCTTATTGCTCGCCGTTAAATTATCCGTTGACTGTTGCCGATCAACTGCAGTGAGAGTCTGCTCGCCACCAGCCACCAGGCGTTTCATTTTCTCCAGTAATGCATCACTATTGAACCCGCTATCAACGGCTTTATCCCATTGAACCGTGACCGCCTTTCTGGCTTCAAAGGCGATCCAGGTGTTATTCGCTAACACCGCCACCCCTTCACTGACCGGAGAACTTACTTTCAATACATAATGAACCCCTTTGATTTTAAGCGCTTTATCAGCATCAAAAGACACTACCTTAGCACCTGGATGAGGAGCTCTGATAACCCCAGCAATTAACATACCAGGCAATTGTATATCCATACCAAAACGCGCTCTACCGGTGGATTTGGCAAGATTATCCACCCGTGGGATAGATTGGCCAATAAAATTAAATTGTTCCGGCGTTTTAAGTTTAACCTCGGATGGAGCGGGCAAAGTACTCGCAATGTTAGCGAGATCACCAAAGGTAGCGCGATGAAAACCGGAATGTGCAATACCATTTTTAATGTGTACGGAATCCACCGACACTTGCCATTTTTTAGCCGCCGCCTGACGCAGTATTTCACGAGCCGCAGCGCCGGCTTGACGAAGTGGCATCCACATGGCTCTTACTGACGTTGAACCACCGGTAGCTTGGGTATGAAACCATGGGTGAGCGTAAATAGGGTCTGAGGGCGCAAACACAACTCTAATTTTTTGCCAATCAGCATCCATCTCCTCCGCCAGCAACATGGGGAGAGCAGTATTCACTCCCTGCCCCATCTCCGATTTATCCACTAAAATCGTGATTAAACCAGTGGGTTCGATTTTTACCCACGGGCTGGGGGTAAAAGTGTTGTGCTGAGTATCGGCTAAGGCATCATGGTTTAATCCGATAGCAAAACCACCCCCGGCCACTGCCACTAGCTTGAAGAAATCTCGTCTTGATATTGATAACGCCATGATTTATCGCCTTAAAATAATGACTAACTCTTTGATAAACGACGAATCAAACTGGATGTATCCCATCGTCCACCACCTAGTTGTTGTACATCAGCATAAAATTGGTCAATCAATGCTGTTAAGGGTAAAGTGGAACCATTTTTTCGTGCCTCATCGAGAACCAAATTTAAATCCTTACGCATCCAGTCCACGGCAAAACCAAAATCAAATTTGTCTTCAAGCATGGTTTTACCGCGGTTTTCCATTTGCCAAGACTGGGCGGCCCCCTTTGAGATAACCTCTAATACTAAATGACCATCAAGACCCGCCTGCTGTGAAAAATGCAGGGCTTCGGATAAACCTTGAACTATTCCTGCGATACAAATTTGATTCACCATTTTTGTTAATTGACCCATGCCATGACCACCCATCAGGGTGACAGCCTTGGCAAAGCACTGCAAGATGGGCTGAGCCAGCTTAAACTGATGCTCATCCCCTCCACACATCACTGTTAACTGACCTTTTTCCGCACCCACTTGGCCGCCTGATACGGGGGCATCAATAAATGCAGCCTGTTGGAGAGCGCACGCTGCACTGATTTCGTGGGCAATGTCAGCGGAGGCGGTGGTGTGGTCAATCAAAAGACTGCCCGCCCTTAAGCCTGCCAAAATCCCCTCCTCACCATACACCACACTTCTTATATCTTGGTCATTACCCACGCACATTAAAACAAAGTCCGATTGTGCAGCAGCCTCTTGAGGAGTATAGGCTATTTTTCCTTGAGGAAACTGTTTTAACCAGTCCTGTGCCTTTTGGCTTGAGCGATTATAAACGGTCACTTGATGACCTTTTTGATGTAAATGTCCAGCCATGGGATAGCCCATTACGCCAAGGCCAATAAAAGATACTGTACTCATAATCAATGCATCCTGTTAGTTGGTAAATACCACATGAAATTGGACAATAACGGCATCTGCCACCGTATCGGGATCCGCCCAAACACCCTGCCCAATCAGGAATGATCCACGGGACAACACAAATTGACCATCGGCCACCAAGAGTGATCCCTGATGGGACAATGCTATAGGTATTTTAATGGTTTTTTGAATGTTTTTGATAGTTAAAACCCCTTCAACCGAATAATGTTGATCTTGGGTTTTAGTAATATTAGAAGAATTAAACTCAGCCACGGGAAACAAAGCCACATTAAACCAGTTTTTTCCTTTGGCTTCATCCTCCGTTTCAGTGGAAGCAAAATCAATACTTGAAAGATCCACTATGATGTGGGCATGACTATTCTGAGGTTGACTGTCATCAAAGTGTATTTGTCCCTGCAGTTTTTTAAAGGCTCCTTGTACAGGAGAGCCTTCCTGTTGAATGGTGAATAACAATTTACTCTGTGTTGAGATGACTTCAGCATTCACTATCGAAGCTCCTAGGCACCAGAGCAAACAACATAATAATGATTTGATCAGCGATTTTTTCATGGTGGAATTCCTTAAAATGTCATTCTGGAAAGAAGGTTTACTTTGTCCCGCCATTGATGCTTAATGGCCCCCAAGATATGTAAAGCCACGAAACTCACTAACACCCAATTTAGGGTTTCATGAATCTCTTTCAACGTATTTGAGAGTTCTTTATTTTTTGCCACGAGATTAGGTAAATGAATCAGGTTTAAATACACGACACTGACCCCAGCGGCAGAGCTATGGAGCCAACCCGTTAGCGGCACCAACAACAACAGCAAATAAATTATTCCATGAACGCTGTGCGAGAGTCTTTTTTCCCAGACCTGTAATCGATCAGGTAGCGCTGGGGGCCGATGAGTCAACCGCCATAGAATGCGCAGAAAAAATAAACCTAATACGGTGATGCCAATCCATTTGTGGTAGGCATAAAGCTTTAACTTTAAAGGAGACAAGGATAAATCAGACATGTAAAGACCTAAAGGAAAGGCAACGACAATGAATACGGCTATCAGCCAGTGCAAAATTACCGCCGTCTTGGTATATTTTTCTATCATAACAACTCCCAGAGTAATTAGTTCGTGTACGAACTAAATTGTAGCAACTATTTAAGATTAAATAAAGTCAAAAAATTTTGGCTAGTTTGCTCGGCCACAGACTCTAGGCTGATCCCTTTTAATCTTGCAATCTCCTTGGCCACCTCCACCACATAGGCCGGTTCATTGGTTTTCCCACGGTAAGGAGCAGGCGCCAAATAAGGGGAATCGGTTTCAATGAGCAAGCGCTCCATGGGTAGGGCGATGACCGTATCTTTAAGATTTTGCGCATTTTTAAAGGTCACAATGCCTGAAATGGAAATATAAAAACCCATCTCTATGGCTTGCTCAGCGACTTCTAAAGACTCTGTAAAGCAATGCAAAATACCCCCTACTTGAGCGGCGTACTCTTGCTTCATAATTTTAAGAGTATCCTCTGGGGCATGTCGAGTATGAATAATTAAGGGTTTTTGACACTCACGCGCTGCACGAATATGCACCCGAAAGCGCTCTCGCTGCCATTCAAGGTCACCCTCTAAGCGAAAATAATCCAAGCCCGTTTCGCCAATACCAATGACTTTTTTATGTTGCGCCAATGTCACTAAACCTGCCACCGTAGGTTCTTCCACCTCTTGGTAATCAGGGTGGACGCCAACTGTGGCATACCAGTCATCATGAAGCATAGCCACTGCAATGACCTCCTGAAAGGTCTCAAGATTGACAGAAATACACAGCGCTTTGCTCACCTTGGCAAGAAGCATGGCCTCTTTAATGTGATCAATACGATTGTTGAGTTCAGGAAAATTAAGATGACAATGAGAATCAATATACATAATAACAACTCAAGGGTTTAAATACAGTGATCGATTCAGGGACAACCAAGGAATTAGCAATGACTCAATCAATAATTTAGGTACCAAGGGATGGCGCAGAGATCGCTTAGCCTGTTTTAACTGTTTTTCCCAAGCCAATAAATCAAAAATTATCACTTTCTCAACAGTGGGTAGATTAACAGCAACATCAATATGAAAAAATCTTTTTTGTAAAAAATACTGACTGATTAAGTCATTACACCACTTATGAGTCCAATCAAGCCAATACTCTAAGGGGATTTTTTGTGCCAATACAGATAACTCCGTTAATTGAACCTGAGGAGTCGTTAACAGCGTAAGATAAGAGTGTCTGAGTTTTTCTACTCCTTGCTCTAAGGCTCTTTTGCTATTAAGTGGTGTCCCATAGACTGCCAATAAAGATAGTGCTTCCAACTCTGGAATCTTTAAATACTCACAGGATTCCTTTGCATTAGGCGCCCTTAATGCAAGTTTTTGGCAACGACTCAGTATAGTGGGTAAGAGTCTTTTTAACTGATCCGCCACCAAAACGAACAGTACATTAGGCGGCGGTTCTTCAAGCGCTTTTAATAGAGCATTGGCAGCATTTATATTTAGGGCATCAGCTTGCTCAATCAACACAATCTTGTAACCATTGCGTTGGGCCCCCACCGTTAAAAAAGGACCGAGATCTCTGACAGCATCGACATTGATAGTCGTACTTTTTTTGTCCTTTGCTTTGTCCTCAGCAGCGTCCTCCTCCAGGGTAACATTACCCTCAATGTTCAGTATCATGAGATCCGGATGCTGTCTTTGTGCTACCCAATGGCAAGCGACGCACTGTTGGCAACTTAGGTGATTAACCGGTGCGAGGCAGAGCAACGATTGAACCAGTGAATAAGAGAATTCCACCTTACCAATACCCTGTGGTCCATGGATCAGTAAGGAGTGAGGAAAATGTCCTCGGTGGCTTAATAATTCTGTTAAAGGTTTGACGTGCCAGGCTAAGGTCACCATAATCTCTCGTTGAGTATAGCCATGACGCAGGCATTTAATTGACTTAACTCAATAGCAGAATTCACCACAACAATTCTCTCGGGGTAGTCACGGGCTCTTTGTAGATAAGCCTCCCGCACACGATTAAAAAAGTGGGCTTGCTCCTGCTCGAATCGGTCGGGCTGCGGACTTACCTGACTCACTCTTTGTCTTGCGATAGCAGGATCTAGGTCAAATAAAAGGGTTAAATCCGGGACCCTGGCTTCCACCCATTGAGTCAATGTGTTTAATACGTCCCAGGGTATTTGTCGCCCTCCCCCTTGATAAGCAAAGCTTGCATCAGTAAAACGATCACTCAGCACCCATTTACCAGCTTTTAGTGCCGGCTCAATAACCTGTTTGATATGCTCATTGCGCGCTGCAAACATGATCAATGTCTCACTCATCACATCCATTTTTTCATGTAACACCAAGCTTCGTAAGTATTCACCAAAGGGTGTCCCACCAGGCTCACGGGTGGTCACGAGATCAACGCCCCGCTGTGTAATCCAATGTTTGATGCTATTAATATGGCTACTTTTGCCGGCGCCATCAATGCCCTCAAGGGTAATAAATCGTGCTTGTTGTGTCATTCTCTGTAAACTACTGTGATGGATGGTGTTGATACTTTAAGACGGCTTGATTATGTTGTGCAAGAGTTTTAGAAAAATAATGGGCGCCATCTCCTTTGGCCACAAAATATAAGTCATCTGTATGAGCCGGATGAAGCACCGCCTGCAACGCTGTTTTACTGGGATAGGCTATTGGCGTGGGAGGTAACCCATGTCGAGTATAGGTATTATAAACGTTATCAATTTTTAAATCTTGATGATGAAGCTTACCGCTATAGCGACTTCCTAAACCAAAAATTACTGTGGGGTCGGTTTGTAAACGCATGCCAATTTTAAGGCGATTTAAAAATACTGCGGCTATGAGGGGTTGCTCAGAGACCACAGCACTTTCTTTCTCAACTAAAGACGCCAATATTAATGCCTCATAGGGAGTATGGATGAGCGGATCTTGCTCCCTATTTTGCCAGAGTTGACGCAAATGAGAATCCATATTGTTTTTTGCGCGTTTAAGAACTTGTATATCCGAATCACCACGATTAAAAAAATAGGTATCCGGATAAAATACCCCTTCGAGAGAAGAGTTATTCCCTGCCAATTGTTGGAGGACCACTTCTGTTGTTAAGTGATCCATTTGATGACTAAGATTTGGGTTCTGAGCTAACTCTTTCTTTAGCTGAGAAAAATTCATACCATCAATAATTTTCACTTCATAGTCGATAGCATCCCCATGAGCGATTTTAGTTAATAATTCATAGGCAGACATGCCATTTCTAAATTCATAACTGCCCGCTTTGATATGACTTTGAATGCCCAGTAACTTCCCCATTAAAATAAAGGAGTAGGGTTCTCTAATAATTTTTTTTTGTGCTAGGTCTTTGGCAATAGTTCTTAAACTATAACCCGATTTTAGCTCATAAATACTGTTTTCTACGGTGAGTTGAAGAGGAATAAAAAGAGAGTATGAGAGCCCAATAAATAGAAATAAAACCAAAAAAACGACCCAGCTAAAGAAGCGTTTCATGATCGTTTTTTATGGTGTCTATTTAAATCTCTGAAATATTAAGGTACCGTTTGTACCGCCAAAACCAAAGGAGTTTGACAAGACTGTGTTAACTGTCATCTGCCTTGCAGTATGTGGTACATAATCCAGATCACACTCAGGACTTGGGTGATCTAGATTGATAGTGGGTGGAACCGTATTATAATAAATGGAGAGTACAGCAAAAACGGCTTCAATCCCCCCTGCAGCACCTAAGAGGTGCCCAGTCATACTTTTGGTGGAACTGACAGCTATTTGTTTTGCATGCTCACCAAAAGCCCGCTTTACGGCGGTGGTTTCACCTAAATCACCTAAGGGTGTTGAGGTACCATGGGCATTAATATAATCCACTTGATCGGGGTTAATTTTGGCATTTTTCATGGCATTCACCATGCTTCGTCTGGCACCATCACCATCCTCTGGCGGTGCTGTGATATGGTGTGCGTCTGCACTCATTCCATAACCGATTAACTCACAGTAAATTTTAGCACCGCGCGCCTTAGCATGTTCGAGTTCCTCTAACACCAGTACACCGGCCCCCTCACCCATGACAAAGCCATCACGTTCCATATCCCAAGGACGCGAGGCTGTGGTGGGAGAATCGTTTCTGGTGCTCAACGCTCGGGCAGCACAAAACCCCCCAATACCCAGCTCATTGATAGCCGCCTCGGCCCCTCCTGCAATCATTACATCGGCATCGCCATACTCAATCAAGCGAGCCGCATCGCCAATACTATGGTTACCCGTGGTGCAGGCCGTTACTAAAGACAAATTAGGTCCCTTTAAACCATACATAATGGACAGATTGCCAGAAATCATGTTGATAATACTGCCAGGAATAAAAAAGGGTGAAATTCTTCTTACTCCTCCCTCAAGGTAAGCGGTGTGGGTATCGGTAATCATAGGTAATCCACCGATGCCCGAACCAATACAAACCCCCTGTCTTTCTGCATCCACAGGATGAGCAGACAACCCAGCATCTTCAATGGCTTGCATTGCCGCAATGAGACCGAAATGGATAAAGGTATCCATCCGTCTTACTTCCTTAGGATTTAAATAGTGATTTACATCTAAACCACGCACTTCGCCGGCAATTTGACAGGGCATTTGTGATGCATCAAATTTACTAATGGTTTGGATACCTGAACGTCCTGCTGTCAGATTTTCCCATGATTCAGTGACTGTATTACCCACTGGAGAGACAATTCCAAGTCCTGTTACAACGACTCGACGATGCGTCATATTGAGTTATTCCTTAAGATAATGGAGCAAAACAATAGTTTTGCTCCAGAAATCTAACTGCCTATTACGCTTTTAGATGGCTATTAACGTAATCAATTGCTTGTTGAACTGTGGTGATTTTCTCTGCTTCTTCATCAGGAATCTCGCACTCAAACTCTTCTTCAAGAGCCATTACTAATTCCACTGTATCAAGCGAGTCAGCGCCTAAATCATCAACAAAAGAAGAATTGTTTTGAACATCTTCCTCCTTCACTCCAAGTTGCTCAGAAACAATTTTTTTGACTCGCTGTTCAATATTTGACATGGGTTTAATCCTTTTTTTCTAGGGTGTAACAAAAACAACGTTATTTTATCAGAACATCTTCAATCTAGCATAACCAATTTAATCCATTGCCATCCCACCGTTCACATGAATGGTGGCACCCGTGATGTAATTGGCTTCTGGAGAAGCTAAAAAAGCCACGGCATGGGCCACATCCTCCGGTTTACCAAGCTTACCCAAGGGGATAGCAGACAACAGAGCCTTTTGTTGTGAGTCATCTAGAACATGGGTCATATCGGTTTCGATAAACCCCGGTGCCACACAGTTCACCGTAATACCACGACTACCCAATTCTCTGGCTAGAGATTTACTCATCCCAATTAAACCCGCTTTAGCGGCAGCATAATTCGCCTGCCCTGGGTTACCTGTGGCACCCACGACGGAGCCAATATTAATAATACGGCCAAAGCGAGCCTTCATCATATCCCTCATCACCGCCCGTGCGAGTCTAAATGTTGCGCTAAGATTCGTATCAATGACATCTTGCCAATCCTCATCACGCATCCGCATAGAGAGCATATCCTTGGTGATCCCGGCGTTATTCACCAAGATAGATACGGCACCAAAGCGATGTTTGATGGTCTCAATTAATTCTAAAATAGCAGGAGCTTCTCTGACATCAAGTACCATTCCGCAACCTGATAGAGAGTGTTCTTTTAATAGCTCGGAAATTTGGTTAGCTCCTGCATCTGTTGTAGAAGTACCCACCACAGTGATCCCATTTTTTGCTAACTGCAACATAATGGCTCGGCCAATTCCTCGACTAGCACCCGTTACTAAGGCAATATGCTGTACTTGTGTCATGATTAATTCCCCTCAATAGCATTTTTCATTACATTGCAGTCATTTAAAGCTATCCCCGTTAACTGACTATCGATACGTTTTACAAGAGGCGCTAAAACCTTACCTGGTCCACATTCATAAAATGTAGTGATACCGAGGTTCGCCATAGCTTGGATGCAAGATACCCATCGTACAGGAGAATACATTTGCGTTATCAGTGCTGTTTTGATTTCTTGGGGTGAGTGACTGGGTCCTGCATGAACATTATGATAGAGAGGAATTGTTGGAACGCTAACAGTAATGGTATCCAAGATATGAGAGAGTTTTTCAGAGGCCTCAGTCAGCAACGAACAATGAGACGGAACACTCATGGCTAGGATCACCGCTCTCTTCGCCCCTTTTTCTTTGGCCATCTTCACAGCACGCTCGATAGCAGAGCGGTGCCCAGCAATAACCACCTGACCGGGAGAATTAAAGTTAGCCGGTTCCAGCACATCTTGCTCCTTAGCTAGAGTGCAAATCTCCTCCACCACAGTGTCATCAACGCCAAGAATAGCCGCCATCGCACCTACGCCAACTGGTACAGCTTCTTGCATTGCCTTAGCGCGTGTCTCGGTCACTATTAATGCATCATTAAAACTGAGTGCGCCCCCCGCTACCAAGGCAGTCAATTCACCTAAGCTATGCCCTGCCAAAGCTGTGGGATGCGTACCACCCAAGTGTAACCAAGTTCGGTAGGCGGCTATGCCAGCCGTTAACATTAAAGGTTGGGTATTCACAGTTTGCGCAAGCGTTTCCTCTGTACCCGTTGTAACCATTGACCAAAAATCTTTTCCTAGCACGTCACTTGCTTCAAGGAAAGTGTCCTTAGCGATACTTAACTCAGCGAAGCCATTCATCATGCCCACGGATTGAGAACCTTGTCCTGGAAAAATAAACGCATAAGCCATTACTTAACTTCTCCTAAAGTTTAAACAGGGCAGATCCCCATGTGAATCCTCCACCCACGCCAACCAATAGACAGGTATCTCCTGGTTTGATTTTACCCTCACGAATCCCTTCATCAAGGGCCAATGGAATAGATGCTGCCGAAGTATTTCCATGGCGTTGGACGGTGACAATTACCTTAGACATGGGTAACTTCAGCTTCTCAGCCGTGGCCTCAATAATGCGAATATTAGCTTGGTGCGGAATGAGCCAATCAATTTGTTCGATACTCATGTTGTGCGCATTAAGGGCTTCTTGCGATACTTGCGCTAACACTTTCACGGCGAATTTAAAGACAGCACCACCGTCCATTTTGACGGTAGGATTGCCACTGGTTTCCCCATTCATAACATGACCTGGCACACAGAGCATGGCAGCATGTCGACCATCCGCATGTAAATGCGTTGATAAAATTCCTGCCGTATCACTCCCTGTTAGCACCACCGCTCCAGCCCCATCACCAAACAACACACAAGTATTACGATCTTGCCAATCAAGTAAATTAGTAAACGTCTCAGCACCTACCACTAAGACGTTAGTGGCTTGACCCGATTTAATGAATTGATCAGCCACTGACAATGCGTAAACAAAACCAGTACATACGGCTTGAATATCAAAAGCAGCCCCATGAGTGCCCCCAAGCTTTTGTTGTAAAAGACAGGCTGTACTGGGAAAAACCATATCTGGCGTGGTGGTAGCGACAATAATTAAATCGATATCCTGGGCAGACAAACGCGCTACAGCTAAGGCTTTTTGCGCCGCATGAAAAGCCATATCACTGGTAGTTTCCTTAGGTCCATGAACGTGCCGACTTTCAATGCCTGTTCTTGTTCTTATCCATTCATCACTGGTTTCAACTCGATGTTCGAGTTCAGCATTTGATAAAATAGTTTCGGGTAAGTAGCTTCCTACTCCCACAATTTTTGAAAATATTGTCATTAAGGATGTTTGGGTAATTGAATTGAATTAATAGTAGCTTCAATGCGTTCAATAATATTGTTTCTATACTCTGAAACGGCATACTGGAGTGCATTTCTAAACGCATAAGCGTCTGCACCGCCATGGCTTTTTACAACAAGACCTCTTAAACCCAACAAACTGGCACCATTATAGCGTCGATGATCTACTTTTTTTCTAAAACTATTTAATACCGGCATGGCAATAATGGCTGCTAATCGGGTAAAGATATTTTTCTTAAATTCATTTTTAATCATCTGACTTAGCATCCAAGCTAACCCTTCAGAGGTTTTTAATACAACATTGCCAACAAAACCGTCGCATACCACCACATTAACGGTACCACGAAAAATATCATCACCTTCGATATTACCGTAGAAATTAATGGGCGATATAGCAAGCAACTGCGCTGCATGTTTAATTACTTCACCGCCCTTAATAGCTTCATGACCAATGTTAAGTAAACCTACCGTGGGACGCTCTATTCCCTCAATAGCAGAACATAGGGTAGAACCCATTATGCCAAACTGTTGTAAATGCTCAGCATCACAATCAACATTAGCCCCTAAGTCTAAAACGTAGACATGCCCTTTAATGGAAGGCATTTTAGTAGCAATGGCGGGACGCTCTATACCAGGCATCATTTTCAGAACGAAGCGAGCCGTAGCCATTAGCGCTCCCGTATTGCCAGCACTAACACAAGCGTGGGCTCTTCCTTCTTTCACTAAATTAATAGCCACTCTCATAGAAGAATCTTTTTTCTTCTTTAAGACGAGAGCCGGCGCCTCATCCATACTGACAACTTCAGATGCATGCTGAATTAAGAGTCTTGGAGAAAACTGAAAACGTAAGCGTTTTAGTTTTTGTTCGATTAAATCCTGAGAGCCAACCAGTATTAGGTTGACCTCAGAATCTAACGCGAGAAGATCAAGTGCGGCAGGAATGGTGACATCAATCCCTATATCACCACCCATTACATCCACGGCAACCGTAACGGTCATAGATCAATCAGTGCTGGTCAGAGGAATTACTGGTTTTTCGTCTTAACAACTTTTTTACCGCGATAAAAGCCATTGGGGCTAATATGATGGCGAAGATGCACTTCACCTGTGGTAGGCTCAGTGGCCAAAGCGGGACCTGTTAAAAAATCATGCGAGCGATGCATGCCTCGTTTAGAGGGAGATTTTTTGTTTTGCTGAACTGCCATGTTGTATGCTCCTAAAAAATAATTTTTACTTTTTCAGCTGATTTAACACCTGAAACGGGTTGGTTTTGTTAGTCTTCTCAGCCCCTGACTCTAGGTGGTGACATTTTTCAGAATCATGAAGCGTCGTAACAGGTAAAGCCAACAATAACTCTTCTTCCACTAACTGCAGCAAAGATAGAGATTGTGGTGCCACA
This sequence comes from Ferrovum sp. JA12, assembly GCF_001431705.1. NCBI lineage: Bacteria > Pseudomonadati > Pseudomonadota > Betaproteobacteria > Ferrovales > Ferrovaceae > Ferrovum > Ferrovum sp. JA12. The sequence continues at coordinate 677,748 of NZ_LJWX01000002.1, forward strand.
ATAACATCAACCCCTGCAATCTCATTTTCCACCTCAGGAAGATATTGCTCATCTTTAACCAATTCAAGTCTCGTTTTAGCGTTGAGTTCAGTGGGTAAGCCCCCTAAACATCGCTGGCAAATGAGGTCCAAAAAACCCTTCACCTCCACCTCTAAAACAGGAACATTGTTGTCATTCATCAGACCTTTTACTTTATAATCAACACTGCCGTGATAGCTGTTAAGATAACCCTTAAGACTAGGTAAATCCTCCGGCACACATTGCCCCTCATGCTCTTCTTGAAGAAGAGCGTAGCGTGTTGGGTCAAAGGTATAATCAATAAACATAAGCCTTCCATTTTAACCAAAGAACCTTATATTGTCAAAGACTTATGCCACTACAAACTAAACAAAACAGGTGACTATGTCATTAATTTTAGCCTCATCTTCTCCGTACAGAAAACAATTGCTCGAACGTTTACACCTTTCTTTTGAGTGTGTTTCACCTTTTATTGATGAGACACCTAGTAGTGGTGAGTCAGCCAGAGATCTTGCCCATCGATTGTCCATTGAAAAAGCCAGGGCTGTAGCTCAGCAATTCCCACAGTCAGTGATCATTGGATCCGATCAATGTGCTGATTTGGCTGGCCAGCTTATTAATAAACCTGGCAATTATAGTAATGCTGTAAATCAGTTAACGAACGCCAGTGGCAAGGAGATGGTTTTTTACAGTGGTTTGGCGGTAGTCTGTCTAAGTCAATCGATAGAATTTAGTTCGGTAGTGGAAACCCGCGTCAAATATAAACACCTTACGGACAAAATGATTCATACCTATCTAGAAAAAGATAAACCCTTTGATTGCGCAGGAAGCGGAAAAATAGAGTCACTCGGTATCGCTTTAGTTGAGTGGGTCAAAAGCGATGACCCGAGTGCTCTTATCGGACTTCCCCTAATTAAAACTGTAGAGTTTTTGATTCAATGTGGTGTTGAGCTACTTTGACTTATTTTTTAACATCAGTAGTGTTCGTGCTCGTATTTGTATCAGTTTTTTCATCTTCACTACGTTTACCGGTCATGGCAACAAAGACAATAGCGCTAATGAAAACAATGGCTGTGAGTGTTTCTAACATAATGATTATCCTCCAAAAATAGATGCATGATTTTTTTATTGTTTGATTCATTGTTTCACAGTTCACACCCTAATGTAAAAGAAAAAGTTATATAAATTAAAAGTATTTCTTATATTAAAGATAATCCCCTATTATGACTAACACAATAGCTTTTGTTCACACCCAATAATATTTATTAACCTATTGAATTTTATGAATAATATGCCGACTTTATATCTGATCCCAGTCCCTGTCTCTGAGGATCCACAATTGACCACCTTGCCTCAGGCGACGCTTTTAGTCATGAAAGAGCTCAATTATTTTGTTGTGGAAAATGCAAAAGTAGCCAGAAAACATCTGAAGGGGTTAAATCTTGAGAAACCCATATCGTCACTATTGATCTCAGAACTAAGTCAGGATACTGATGAAAAAGAATTAGAGTTAATGCTCTCACCCCTGAGTCAATCACACTCAATTGGACTAATGTCTGATGCCGGTTGCCCTGCTGTGGCGGATCCAGGAGCTAAACTCGTGGCCCTCGCTCAGAAAAAAAACATAACCGTGGTGCCTCTCGTTGGGCCCTCCTCTATCATCCTCTCATTGATGGCAAGCGGACTAAATGGTCAACGCTTCTGTTTCAGTGGTTATTTACCAGTCAAAGAAGATGAGAAAAGACAACAGCTACAATTAATGGAAAAACGCTCAAAACAGCATTCAGAAACGCAAATATTTATTGAAACTCCTTACCGCAATCAAGTTATGTTTAACACCCTACTATCAGTTCTACATGTTGAGACTTTATTAACGGTTTCTTTTAATGTAACGGCGAAGGGACAAACTACTCAAACTAAAACCATCAGGCAGTGGCGCTTAACACCAATGGTATTAGAAAAATCACCAGCTATTTATCTATTTCTAGCACAATGATAAGATAGTAAGGTTACTAATTAGATAAATATTATGTGGATAGTTAGATTAGCATTAAAACGCCCTTATACCTTTGTTGTTCTAGCAATCCTTATTGTGATTCTAGGTACCACTGCCATTAAAAAAACCCCAACGGATATTTTCCCGAATATCGATATCCCAGTGGTCAGTGTTATTTGGACTTACAGTGGTTTGCCACCCAAGCAAATGGAAAAATACATTACCACCTTCAGCGAATACTCATTATCAGCTGGGGTCAATGATGTGCGTTCAATAGAATCACAAACCTTAAATGGAGTGAATTCTATTAAAATTTTCTTTCAGCCAAATGTCAAAATTGCAGAGGCTGTGGCTCAGGTGGTCTCAATTTCGCAAACCATCATCAGACGCATGCCCCAAGGCACGGTCCCTCCCTTGATTTTGCGTTATGAAGCCTCAAGTGTCCCCGTGTTGCAACTTGCTCTCTCCAGTAACAAGTTAAATGAATCGCAACTCTATGATTTTGGTATTTATAGAGTACGTACCGCTATCGCTCCGGTGAAGGGTACACGCTTACCCTTGCCCTATGGGGGAAAACCTAGACAAATCCAAGTTGATCTTGACCCTGCAGCAATGATGGCTAAGGGTATTACAGCCAATGATGTTAACAATACTCTTAACAATCAGAACTTAAGTCTGCCTACCGGTGATGCTAAAATTGGCGCTACCGATTATGTGGTGGCCATGAACATGAATCCCACCAATATTGAGTCCATGAATAACTTGCCTATTAAGAAGGTGAATGGCAACTGGATCTACATTCGTGATGTAGCTCATGTTAGAGATGGCTTTGGGGTGCAAACCAACATTGTTCGCTCTAACGGAGAACGAGGAGCATTGTTAACCATTCTTAAAACTGGACAAGCCTCAACCCTCGATGTGGTCAACGGTATTAAGGAGCTCATTCCTGGTCTAAAAAAACAATACCCCGATATTCATATTGAAGAATTATTTGATCAATCGATATTTGTCAAAGCGGCTATTAAAAGTGTTTTAGTGGAAGGTCTAACCGCCGCCTTATTAACCGCTGGCATGATCCTACTGTTCTTAGGGAGTTTACGTAGTACTTTTATTGTAGTGGTCTCCATTCCTTTATCGATTTTTACGTCTCTGATTATTCTTTATTTAACTGGTGAAACGTTAAATATTATGACCCTTGGCGGCTTGGCTTTGGCAGTGGGGATTTTAGTGGATGATGCCACTGTAGAAATAGAAAACATTCATCGTAACGCGGAATTAGGCTTATCCGTTGAGGACACCATTTTACTCGGCGCCTCTCAGATATTTGTTCCCACACTGGTATCAACACTGTCTATTTGTGTGGTGTTTGTCTCAGTGGTATTCTTAAATGGCCCAGCCAAATACCTTTTTACTCCATTGGCACTGGCTGTGGTGTATGCCATGTTAGCCTCTTGGGTATTATCCAGAACACTGGTACCGGTGATGGTCAAATATTTACTACCCAACGAGTTGGGTGGCCCCCATGACTCCCCTATTCATCAAGCTTTTGAACGGTATTTTGAAAAACTAAGAAATCATTATATTCAATTTCTAAAGTTATGTTTGCACCACAAGAAAAACGTCTTAGTAACCAGCGCCTTTATCGTTGTCGCCACCCTCATTGTATTACCTTTTATCGGTCGCGATTTTTTTCCTGTGGTCGATGCTGGGCAAATACGTATCCATGTTAATGCCCCTGCGGGTCTTCGACTTGAGGAAACCGAACGAGTCTATGCTAACGTGGAGAAAACAATCAAAGAGTCCATCTCTGCAGCAGATTTAAACCTCATCTTAGATAATATAGGGATACCTCAGTCTGTTAATCTGGCCTTTACCGATACCCCGACCATCAGTTCAAATGATGGCGAGATTTTAATTTCCTTAAAACCAGATCATCAAACAACGACGCCTGATTACGTGAGGGAATTAAGGCGAATTTTACCGGCCGCGTTCCCCGGTGTTACCTTTTTCTTTCAGCCTGCTGATATCGTAAGCCAAATTCTCAACTTTGGTGTACCCGCCCCAATTGACTTACAAATAGCAGGATTCAACCCCAGCATCCCTGCCATCGCTGACCAATTACAACAAAAAATTGCCAAGATCCCGGGTGCTGCCGATGTTCATCGTTTCCAAGTTCGCAATGCCCCACAAATTAATGTGGTGGTTGACCGAAACAGAGCAGCAGATTTAGGCTTGACAGAGCGTGATGTGGCCAACAATGTATTAATTGGCTTGAGCTCAAGCTCCACCATTACTTATAATCTCTGGCCTGACCCTAAATCTGGGGTGGGCTATCCCATTGCTGTACAAACACCGCAAGCCAAGATTGCCAATCTTAATCAGTTAATGAGTATTAATTTACCGGGAGTGGGTAACAGCAGTTATGAGCCACTCTCCAATGTAGCCAGCTTTAACCGAAGCGAATCACCACTGGTCATTAGTCATTATGATATTCAACCCGTATTTGATATTTACGCTAATGTAGAAGATCAGGATCTGGGGTCGGTGTCCACAAAAATCACTGCTATTATCAATCAAACGATTCCCACCCTCCCTCCTGGAACGAGACTTGTTATGAGAGGACAGGTTGATAGCATGAACCAAGCCTATATCAGGTTGGGTATTGGTATTATCGTCGCAGCCATGGTGGTGTACTTTTTAATGGTCGTGAATTTTCAGTCATGGATGGACCCATTCATCATTATCACTGCTCTGCCAGGGGCTATTTGTGGGGTTATTTGGATACTCTTCACTACTAATACTTCTTTTAGTGTTCCAGCATTAATGGGAGCCATTATGAGTTTAGGAGTGGCCACTGCTAATAGTATTTTAGTGGTGACTTTTGCTAACGATCGGTTACGTACTGGAATTACTCCTCTAGAAGCCGCCATTGAAGCTGGCTTTACTCGTCTGCGCCCTGTTTTAATGACCGCCTCGGCCATGTTAATTGGCATGATACCCATGGCGTTAGGGCTTGGCGAAGGAGGAGAACAAAACGCCCCACTTGGTAGGGCGGTGATTGGCGGCTTACTGATCGCGACTCTCTCTACATTGGTGTTTGTTCCAGTGGTTTTCACTTGGATTAAATCTACCATGATCAAACGTGGTTATCAGTTTAATAATGCCACGATGCATCATGAAGTTATTTAAGGATATAGGTTTTTATGATTAATCATTTCATCGCTCGCTTATTCAAACGTTTATTTAAAGCAAGTCAACCGATTTTAGTAGTTGCGATGGTGTTTTTGCTATTAATAGTGATAGCGCTTATTAATCGTTTTGGCCTTTTTCACAGTAAACCCCGAGCCAAAGTGATGGCTGCAGCCTCTGTGTTAGTGGCTCCTGCTAAGGATGAAAAACCTGACCAAGAAATTGTTTTGCCTGGCACACTGCAACCCTTCAGAGAAACCAATATTTATGCACAGGCCACAGGCTATGTAACCAATTGGTTAGTCGATATTGGTGCCAAGGTAAAAGAAGGTGATTTACTAGCTGTGGTGGACAGTCCTGATGTAGACCAGCAATTGGCTCATGCTAAAGCTATCCTAGCGCAAGCTAAAGCCAATTACCAGATTGCTAACACAACTTATACTCGTTACGCTCAATTATTAGACAAACAATATGTCTCAAAACAATTAGTGGATGAACAGTTAGCCACTAAACTTGCTCGGGAAGCTGAGGTGAGTGCAGATCAAGCGGACGTTAATCGCCTACAAAAACTTCAAGCCTTTGAACAAATACGTGCCCCCTTCAGTGGTTTGATTACCTTTAGAAATGTAGAAAAAGGACAATTGGTCTCCCCTAGTATGACTGGCAATAACGGCGAGCTATTTAAAATTTCAGCCACAGATACTTTACGTTTATTTGTTACGGTAGCGCAAAAACAAGCCGCTTTCATTCATGATGGCGCCCAAGTGAGCATTACTTTGCCTGAGGCTATGGGTAAACATGTTATGGGTAATATTGTACGCAATGCAGGGGCCCTTGATGAATCATCCAAAACACTATTAACCGAAATACAAGTACCTAATATTAATCACCAACTACCAACTGGTGGCTATGCAGAAGCCCATATACCAGTCCATATTAATTACCCTGCCTTAATAGTGAGTTCCAGCTCACTCATTGCCAATGCCGCGGGTCAACAATTGGCTATTGTGGATCAAACGCATCATGTTCATTTAGTAAAAGTGACCGTTGGCGATGACTTTGGTACCGAACTTGAAATTACTTCTGGTTTAAATCGGGGGGATCTTGTGGTATTGAATCCTTCTGATTCCATTTATGAAGGGGCTTTGGTGGTGCCGGTAGTGGCTAAAGGCTCGCACTAAACCAATGATTGAGCTCAATCAAGGATTGAGCCATAAAAATATGAGGTTCTTTCTTTAATAAGTTTACTGAATGGGCGCCATAGGATACGGCGATAGCATGGGCTTTTGCATAGTGAGCCATTTGTAAATCATGGGTGGTATCACCCACCATTAGAGTTTCATGGGGGTAGACTCCTGCCCTGTCCATTAAATATTCCAACATTTCAGGATGGGGCTTAGCCCTTGACTCATCGGCACAGCGGGTGAAAGAAAAAACCCCTTCAAGTTGATTGTTTAGTAGAGATCGATCTAGTCCTTGTCGGGGTTTACCTGTTGCAACAGCTAAAATCTTATGACGTTGATTTAACAGATCTAGCAATTCTCTGGCACCAGAAAACAATGATAATTGGGGTTCACTGGGGAGATAGTATGATCGAAATACCTCAATAAATTCAGGAACCTGTGAAGATTTTAGGGTAGGAACCACATATCGGATGGATTCTATTAAGCCTAAACCAATAACAAATTTAGCTCTCTCGCTGTCCGGGATGGGTAATTGAAGGGAGTGACAGGTTCTCTGGATACAGTTGGCAATATGTAATGTAGAATCTAGTAGCGTTCCATCCCAATCAAAAACTACTAATTTAATTGTTGTCATCATCTTGCTACATTAAGTTGATTAATAAAACGTTGTAAATCCTCAGCCAAGGGCGCCTCAAAAAATACTTTTTCATGAGTAATTGGATGAATAAAAGACAGGGAGGTGGCGTGTAAAAATAAACGTTTTAACTGCCATTTCTGCTGTAATTCTCTGTTCCATTTAAACTCCCCGTATTTATCATCACCCGCCAAGGGATGGCCAATGTGGGATAAATGTACCCTGATTTGATGAGTTCTTCCAGTGATCAAGTTCACCTTTAAAAAACTACCTTCACTAAAGTGCTCTAAGGTTTGTATCTTAGTTACCGCCTCTTGCCCCTCAGGGTTAACTCTCACTTGCCTCTCACCATGGGTATTTTCAGACTTCAAAAGAGATAAACGGATGGTTTGTTGGGGTTGAGTAACTCCCTTAACAAAGGTCAAATAGTGTTTTGTCATCATTCCGTGACGGATTAACTCATGAGCACCTGTTAAAAATGATCTTTTTTTAGCTAAAATGATGACCCCTGAAGTATCACGATCAAGACGATGAACTAATTCTAAAAACTTTTGATCAGGGCGCTGTAATCTTAATTGCTCTATTAATCCCAGGCTAATTCCACTGCCACCATGAACGGCCAAGCCGGAAGGTTTATTAATAACCAAAGCATAGTCATCCTCATATATTACTGATAATTTAGACAAACTATCCTTTTTAATATGATGATTTGTAACAATATTTTTTATAATTTTTACAGGAGGGATACGGATTTTATCGTTTATTTGTAAGCGATAAGTTTGATCGATTCGTCCTGAATTTACCCGTACCTCTCCACTACGAATAATTCGATAGATATGACTCTTAGGAACACCTTTTAGGTGACTGATCAAAAAATTATCAATTCTTTGATTGGCCACCGTTTCGTCGGCGGTAAAAAGTTCAACTGAATTTTTGCTTAAGGCGTGCATTTAACTTATAATACAACTTATTGTTATCAAACAGTCTTATGAAGATAGTTTGATAACTAAATAAAAAAGATGGAAAATATAAATAAACAATGATGTATGTATGACATTATCATTGCTAAGTCATTTGATATCAAATAATTTATTTTTTAAGGTTAATCTCACTCACCCATAAGTAGTGATTGATTTGTTTAGCGTGCAAGTAATACAGAGAATTTATAGTCCTTCGGTTGTTCGAAGGATCGGCAAAAAAGACAACAACTTATGACATCACCTTACTATTACATGATGAAGGGATTTACGAGCTAACCACACTACTCTATATTGGTTGATTAGGTTTTGTCCTCCCTGGCCTTGCGCGCGGGAGTTAGTATGAAAAGAATGTTATTTAACGCTACCCACTCAGAAGAGTTGAGAGTAGCTATTGTTGATGGTCAAAAACTAATTGATCTGGATATTGAACACGCTGGTAGAGAACAGCGAAAAAGCAATATTTATAAGGCAGTTATCACCCGCGTTGAACCCTCCCTAGAAGCTGTGTTCGTGGATTATGGCGCAGAGCGTCATGGTTTTCTTCCTTTCAAGGAAATCGCCCGCAATTACCTACAAAACGATGAGGGTGATTTTTCACGTAGTAAAATTGCCTCCTTACTTAAGGAAGGTCAAGAGTTAATCGTACAGGTAGATAAAGATGAGCGTGGTAATAAAGGGGCCGCTCTCACCTCCTATATCAGTCTTGCAGGACGCTACCTAGTATTAATGCCTAATAACCCAAAAGGTGGCGGAGTATCAAGACGCGTGGAGGGGGATGAGCGCGCAGAATTAAAGGATGTATTAAATCAACTAAACATTCCTACCGGGATGTCACTTATTGCTAGAACCGCCGGGATAGGAAGATCCGTAGAAGAGCTGCAGTGGGACTTAAACTATCTCTCTCATTTGTGGCAAGCCATAGAGTCAGCTTCAACGTCTCAAAAAGGTGCTTTTTTGATTTATCAAGAAGGTAGCCTTGTCATCAGGGCAATACGTGATTTATTTCAACCTGATATTGGTGAAATACTGATTGATACCGAAAGTATCTACGAGCAAGCAAGGCAGTTCATGAGCCATGTGATGCCCTCTAACGTCAATAAAGTTAAACTCTACAAAGATGATGTTCCCTTATTCTCTCGCTTCCAGATTGAGCATCAGATAGAAACCGCTTACCGTCGTGAGGTTAACTTACCCTCCGGTGGGGCTATTGTTATTGATCACACAGAAGCTTTGGTATCAATAGATGTCAACTCAGCTAGATCCACACGTGGTGGTGATATTGAAACCACTGCTTTTAACACCAACCTAGAAGCCGCAGACGAAATTGCTAGACAGCTACGTCTAAGAGACTTAGGTGGGCTAGTAGTCATTGACTTCATCGATATGGAAAATCCGCGAAATCAACGTGAAGTGGAAAACCGACTAAGGGAAGCGTTGCATTATGACCGTGCCCGCGTGCAAACCGGTAAAATTTCAAGGTTTGGTCTATTAGAACTCTCCCGTCAACGTTTACAACCTTCACTTGGAGAGAGTAGTCATACCACCTGTCCAAGATGTCATGGTACAGGATTCATCAGAGACACCGAGTCCTCAGCTCTTCATATTTTACGCATACTGCAAGAAGAGGCCATGAAGGACAATACGGCTATTATTCGTGCTCAAGTTCCAGTGGATGTGGCCACCTTCTTACTCAATGAAAAACGGGCGGATGTCTTTTCTATTGAATCAAGACTTAAAGTACATGTGGTATTGATTCCTAATACCCATTTAGAAACACCTAACTATAATATCGTTCGCATTAGGCATGATGAAGCCAATCACATGGATTTATCGGAGCCCAGTTACCAACTGGCGGAAGAACCCGAAGCGGATCAAGATCAAAAAAATGTAGCGCAAGCGGGTAATAAAATAATTAAGATCGAAGCAGCGGTAAAGGGAGTCACCCCCCCTCAACCCGCTCCTGCTGAATCAACACCTGTGCGTCAAAATGTATCCGTTGAGAAAAAACAATCCTTCTTCTCAACTATTATTAGCTGGTTTAAACCAGTGAAAGTAGAAGAGCCAGAACCACTACTTAAAAAGAGCACACGCGAATCCAACGGCGAATACCGTCAAAACGATCGTCGTAGAAGAAACAACCGAAATAATAAAGCACCTTCTCAAGAAAAAAATCTGCTAAAGGATGATTCGCAAGACAAAGATATAGCGCCAAAAACACGTCGCCAACCACAAGCAACTGAAGGCTTAGCAGGTCAAAATAGAAATCAAAATAGTAGAAGACGCACCCATCGAACTGAAGATGAAGTGGTGACAGCACCGCTTAATGAAATCACTGAAGTCATTTCTCCTATTGTTGAAACAGAAAATACAACAGCCGAGGTCAAAGAGGCAGCTAATAAGCCAAGACGGAATAGAAGAAATAACAGAAGAGAACGATCAGGTAATAGTAGACGCTTTAATGGGGCTATTACCCCAACCTTTGAGCGTGGTGATGAACCTAACCTTGTCGTGGCATCATCCCATGAAGTTGAGGTAGCTGATGTGGTACCTAGCCATGACATAGCTGAACCTGTGATAGAAACCTCATTGTTTAGCGCCCCAAGTACTGTGATCAACGAAGTGGTATCAGAGAGTACTGAGCTACTGACACAGTCTAATAACGCTGAAAGCACTATGACCAACGAAGTGATGTTAGAGAGTATAGAGTCACCGACTCAGTCTAATGAAGTGAAACAATTAGCTCCTACGGAAGTCGAGCCTCCAGCACCAAGCAGTATTCGAATCTCAGTAGAAGACACTATTCGCTTACAAGTTGATATCGCAGAGAAAGCTGGATTAATTTTTGTAGAGACTAAACCTAGGGATGAGATGAATGCTGTAGTTGCTCCAGTAGAAAAACGACCTCCTGTGAGAAGGGTTAAGGCAACACACAGTAATTCAACATCAATGCCCTTAATACAAGTAGAAACAATAAAACAACCATCAACTGAGGGTGTAAGAAATTTTGTGTAAACGGTCATTTGGCAGGAAAATCTGCCTAACTTTGAAAAGGAAGTGAACATGACCGTAACAAAGAAATCCCCCTCGCCTGATTTGATTGACCAACTGCTGGCCGGCTACCAGAAACCCGAAGATATACTGGGCGAGCATGGCTTGCTTAAACAGCTCACCAAGGCTGTCGTGGAACGTGCGCTGCAAGCCGAGATGGCAGCCCACCTTGGGCATGACAAGCATGAGCCCATCGCCAATACCGCTGGCAACGCCCGTAATGGCACCAGCCGCAAGACGCTCAAAGGTGAGTTTGGCGAATTGCCTATCGAAATTCCGCGCGACCGGCAAAGCAGCTTTGAGCCGCAACTGATCCCCAAACATCAAACCCGCTGGACAGACTTTGACGACAAGATTTTGTCCTTGTACGGTCGTGGCATGACGGTGCGTGAGATTCAGGGTCATCTGGAAGAAATGTATGGCACAGAGGTGTCGCCCAGTCTGATTTCAGCGGTGACCGATGCCGTCATCGAAGAAGTCAAAGCGTGGCAATCCCGGCCGCTGGATGCGCTGTATCCAATTGTTTATATGGATTGTATTCATGTAAAAGTGCGGGATAACGGCGCAGTGCGCGTTAAAGCAGTCTATCTGGCGCTGGGCATCAAGCTCGATGGAGAGAAGGAATTACTGGGTATCTGGATCGCCCAAACGGAAGGCGCCAAGTTCTGGCTACAGGTGGTCACGGAATTGAAGAATCGTGGTGTGCAAGACATCTTCATCGCCTGCGTGGATGGGCTGAAGGGCTTCCCGGAAGCCATTGAAACCGTGTTTCCCAAGACCGCCGTTCAGCTTTGTATCGTACATATGGTGCGCTACAGCCTGAATTACGTCGGTTGGAAACTGCGCAAAGAGGTGGCCGCTGATCTGCGCGCCATTTACACCGCGGCCACGGCGGATGAGGCGGAGCGGCAGTTGACGGCGTTTGAGGAAAAGTGGGACAAAGACTATCCGGCGATTGGCCAAAGCTGGCGGCGCAACTGGATACGCATCACGCCGTTCTTTGACTATCCGCCGGAGATTCGCCGGGTGATTTACACCACTAATGCGATTGAATCGCTGAACATGAGCCTGAGGAAAATCACCAAGAATCGTGGCTCGTTTCCGACTGATGAGGCGCTGCTGAAACTGTTCTACCTGGCGATCCAAAACATCAGCAAAAAATGGACGATGCCCATTCGGGATTGGAAGGCGGCGCTAAACCGGTTTACTATCCAGTTTGACGACCGGATGCCGCAACATTAATGAATTCCGTTTACACAAAATCCAGGACACCCTCCATCAACTACACAAGATCAATCTTAATCGATTGCGTGTCAAACACCCCGTCCTTCAGGACGGTATCAAGAACGGGTACGCTAACACCGTACCCGTTGTGACTTTGTCAAAATAGTTTAAAACTGCCAGACTTAACCATTCTATCCTTGGTCAGAGAGGTAAGGAATTCAGAGGGCAAATTGACTATCAAGGTATTGTGGGATGGAGGAATACAGCTTGCTGTTCCTAGTCCATTGCTTCGAAGTCACTGAGCACAAAATAATCACAGGCTTAATTTCTGTGCATAGATTATGGCTACGAAAATAACGCTAATAGGATAATCGAGGTCAATCTATGCGATCGAGAATACCTCATGTTAGCCACCAGAGAGTTCGCAGTCAAATCGCCTGATGAAGCAGAACGATCCATCGAAACGACTATACAAAAAGATTAAGAAAAACCAGATACTACTTTTAAGGACAGTATCTGGTACAGACGTTCGGGTTAACGAACACTCATTAGAAAACCAACTATTTAAGAGTCATAACCATTTTATAAAGAAGCACCGAGCTCACTACGCCGCTTTTTTAAATATCATCTTAGGGTTTTCTTGGATAGGATCAGTAATAACAATAAGTCGACTTGCTGTGAATGCTTGTGCGAGTTGTTGGTACTTTTCATTATGACTGTCAAACTGACTATCAAATATAACCACCGCAGCGCAATGTTGACTAGCCAAAGCTTGTTCTGTAGCCCACCACTTTGCCTCATTAGATTTAATAGAAACAATTTGATGTCTTGTTGTTTTCAACCTATTAATTAGGTTACTGGCATCTGCTTGTTGGTGTTCTTTCACCACAAAAATAAGCCATTGTTTTTTCTTAAGTAACGAATCACATACTTCTTTAAAGAGTAAGTTAATATTAAAATCATGACTACTTCCAGCCATCAAATACTGGTTGTGATGTGCATTAAAAAAGCGAATGGCTTCATCATCGGACTCAATGCTAGGATTAAACAAAATATCCATCAGTTTAACTGCACTGTTGGCTAAGAAATAAATAAGTGTTGTAAGGGTATACATGTTTGATTCCTCTAAAGTTGTCCTTGTCTAATAACACCTACAGCTAAACCTTCAATATTAAAAGACTGTTTTTTAAGGTCCACTTCAATGATATTAAATTCAGTATTTTCTGGTATGAGTTCAACTATATTTTTATTTTGTCTAAATCGTTTAACGGTTACTTCATCGTCAACTCTTGCTACCACCACATCACCATTTCTGACCTGTTGAATTTGACTCACAGCTAACAAGTCTTGATCGAGAATGCCAATATTTTTCATACTCATACCCTTAACACGTAATAAATAGTCTGCTTTTGGTTTAAACATATTTGGGTCTATGCGGTAATGATGTTCTATATTTTCTACAGCCAAAATGGGGTATCCCGCGGCCACACGTCCCACCAAGGGAATCCCTAGATTTAACTCTTTAATTCTAATTCCTCTAGAGGAGCCAGGAATTAACTCAATAACTCCCTTTTTAGCAAGAGCCTTTAAGTGGTCCTCGGCGGCGTTGGGTGATTTAAATCCCATCGCATGAGATAATTCAGCTCGTGTGGGCGGCACACCTGAGGTCTCTAGATATTGGTAAATCCAATCAAAAACTTCTTTTTGTCTTGCGGTGAGTTGAGCGCTCATAAAAACCTCCTGTAACTGTTATTTTATACAGTACTGTAAATAAATCAAGTTGATTCACTTATTATGAGGTAGTAAATTGAAAAATAACGTCTTTTTTATAGGTCATGGGAACCCGATGTTGGCTATTACCCCCTCCTCTCACACAACATCCTGGCAACATTTGGGGTTAAGCAACCTTAGCCCACAGGCTATTTTATGTATTTCGGCCCACTGGGTTAGCAAAACATTGGCCGTAACGGCCATGGATAAACCAAGAACCATTCATGACTTCACTGGTTTTCCTGAGGAATTATATGCACAAAATTATCCTGCCCCAGGTGCGCCTGAACTGGCAGTGGAGTTGAGTAAAGCCTTGGCTCAATTCAATTGTTCTCTTGATTACTCATGGGGCTTAGATCACGGTTCGTGGGCTGTACTAAAATATATTTACCCCCAGGCTGTGATCCCAGTACTGCAACTATCACTCAAACAAAATGAAGGTTTAGAATTTCATTTCAAACTAGGGCAAGCCATATCTCATCTCAGAGAAAAGAATATATTAATCCTTGCCAGTGGCAATAGTGTGCATAATCTTTATGCTGCCAATTGGGCAATCCACGCCAAGCCAGATCCTAGAGCAGTTGAATTTGATCATATTCTCCTTTCTATCTTAACAAGGCGAGATTATCACTCCTTTTTTAATCTATTCAATGATTATCCCTCACTAACTAAGTGGGCGCATCCCACATTGGAACATCTACTTCCCTTGTCTGTAGCCTTTGGAGCGAGTGTGGTGGAAGATAATTTATCAGTTGTTTGCGAAGGAGTAGATTTATCTAGTATCAGTATGATGAGCTTATCATGGTCAAGTTAATGCTTAACTTCAGAGTCGCCAGGATTACCAATCAGCATGACCTCAATTCCCTCTTCATATAGTTCTTGTAGTTCATCAAGTGAGGCTGTACCTCGTATATTCTTTTGTGGAATTTCTTGATAATGAATTTTCTTTGCTATTTCAGTGAACTGACTTCCTACATCCTCAGAACTTAAATTTATAAGCCGCAAAATTTGTTGACGCAACTGTTCTAAATCACCTTGCACGGCAATATTGTTTGTTGTTGTGTGCTGACCGGGAGTTTCTTTAACCGCAGGAGAATCGGTATTCTTTGTAATAGAGGAACCAATAAATGGTGCAGAAGGTATTCTATTAATTTCTTGGGATTGACAAATCGGACAAGCGAGCAGTCCTAGGCTTTGTAGTTTTTCAAAGCTTTCCGAGGAATCATACCACCCCTCAAACTGATGGGAGTATGGACAACTTAAGTCATAAACAATCATTTATAAGTTCCTTTTTTCTCATCAGATGAGGGCATTTCGGTTTATTTCAAGGTGTATTATTTATTCAAAAAAATAGATAAGAACTCAAGCGTTCGGCCACGTGCAAGAGAGGCTGCCTCTTGGTTATACATACTCCGAGACCAACAATTAAATCCATGGTCTACATTAGGATAAGTTAAAACCCAAGCATTTGATTTCTTAGCAAAGGTCTTCGTCACAGTTTTGACAGCTTTATCATCAATATATTGATCTTTTTCTGCAAAATGAAACAACAAAGGAAGGTTAACTTCGCTAGCCGTACTCAGTTGCTGATCAATACCCCCTGGATAATAGCAAATTGCAGCATCCACAGCATTTTCTGCACCAACCATGTATGATAATAAACCACCCATACAATAACCTATCGAAGCAATTTTATGGGTAACTTCTGAACGTTGACGTAAAAAGTTAACGGCCTTAATGAGGTCATCACGGGCGGTTTGCATATTGCAATGGTTATAGAGCTCTAAGCCCTTTTTGAAACTCACTTCATCATAACCTAATGTAACCTTTTGCTCTTGGCGCCAAAAAACATCAGGAGCAAAAACAACATAACCATCCATGGCATATTGATCAGCCACTTGCTGTATATGCTCGTTTACACCAAATATTTCCTGAATCAAAATAATTCCAGGCCCCTTACCAGTGGGTGGAAGACTTAAATACCCACTAAAAGTAGATTGATCATCCTTATTAATTTCCAGCCATTGACCATTCATAAAAGCTCCATTGTCAGTTAGTGAAGAATTGAAAACATTTCATTATAAAATATTCTAAACAAACAAAACTCGATTAAAGATTAAAATTTTAAACAATAAAATCACTTTTAAAAAGTTCTGAAAAAAGGTAAAATAGAAAATTAGCCCGGGTGGTGAAACAGGTAGACACAAGGGACTTAAAATCCCTCGGCTTGAAAAGGCTGTGCCGGTTCGATTCCGGCCCCGGGCACCACAACATTAGAATAACTGGGGGCATTAAATAATGCTTGATATGTTTTTTAACCAAGTTACTAATCAATTGTGGTTTAAATTTACATTAACACTCTCCCTTGCGTTCCTAACCGGTCTTGAAATTCGGGGCTACTGGTCTAGTTCACCAAATCGTATCAGGATAGGTTCTACGAGAACTTATACTCTATTATCGGCTTTTGGCTTTATCTTATTTACCCTTGACCCAACTTATAAATTATTTATAGTTGGCATGCTCTTTATTACTTCATTAATTTTCTTGTTTTACCAAAAAAAGCTCCAGGAACAACAATTTGGCATCTTGCAACTAGTGATTCCTATGATCGTATATACCTTTGGTCCTTTAAGCCTGAATACGCCATTATGGTTTCTCATTTTGGTTTTTGTCATGATCATTTTCACCATCAGTGCACGACCGATTGCCTTACAAATCACGAAAAAAATGGATCAAGATGAATTAATACTTTTTTCTAAATTTCTTTTAGTTTCCGCAGTCATTCTTCCACTCTTACCAAAGAATACTATTAGTACATACCTGCCCTCTTCTCCTTTTCATATTTGGATGGCTGTGGTGGTCATTTCTTCTATTTCTTATCTAGGCTATCTACTGAGACGATACTTTCTATTAGGTAGCGGAACATTTTTAACGGGTTTGTTGGGGGGTATTTATTCAAGTACAGCGGCTACCGTGGTGTTAGCTCGGCACTCAAAGCTTTTCCCTACGACTAATGGGGGCATTCAAGCTGCCATTGTAGCGGCTACTGCTATGATGTATTTGCGATTGATGATTTTAGTAGGCATTCTAAGTACTCATTTATTAAGTACCCTAGCACTTCCCTTGTTATTATTTTTCTTTACCACATTAATAATTTCTTATATTTTCAATAAACAAAATGTGTCATCAGTCACTGACCAACAAGAGAAAGATAAAAACCCCCTAGAATTTGGTACAGCAATATTATTTGCTGGATTATTTATTCTTATGTTATTTTTAACTGAAGTGATTACAGAAAAGTTTGGTGCCTTAGGATTAAAAATCTTAGCCTTTGGTACAGGTTTCACAGATATAGATCCCTTTATTTTATCGTTATTAAACGGCTCTTATCCTAATTTGTCGGATCACTTAATCTCTGGTGCTTTTTTAATCGCGGCAGGGAGCAACGGATTACTAAAGGCCATATACACTGGCTTCATCGGTGATTGGAAGAAAAACAAACAATCCATTTTAGTGCTCATCATAAGTGGCTTTCTGACCATCATTTGGGGAGCTATTTTAGAATAATTAACAATAAACTCCCCAGTTGAGTGGTTTATGCGAAACCTGTGACGGTCATTTTGTAATCAATTTGGCTTCCCTTTCTAGCTCTACCGTGAATGTAAGACTTAAGTTCCGCGCCACTTAACTGTGCTTGAACTTCCTTACCCGCTCGGTTTGTTCCCAGAATAACCAAACGAGATAGATTCGTTGCTATAGAAGAAAGTAACTTCTCATCATGATCCAAGCCCATCAAAATAATCCCTTTTCCTTTTGGCAATTCTTTTAATTCACTCATTGGAAAAATCAACAACCGTCCCTTTTCAGATAAACTTGCCACATGGGTAGCGTCTTTATCTATTAAACGTGGGAATAAAGGGTAATCGTTTTCTTCAATACTCATAAAAGCTTTACCTGCCTTAACCCGCGAGATCAGATCAAGAGGTTTAACCATAAATCCGGTCCCCGAGGAACTGGATACCAGATAACGCACATCAGGTAATGCACTCATCAGTCCAATCACTCGCGCTCCATTTTGTAGATCGACAAGCGTACTAACAGGTACTCCATCCCCTCTGCCTGATGGGATGTCAGAGACTTTAATCGTATAGACTCGACCCTTTGAATCCAGCAGAATTAATGAGTGAATGGTACGAGACTCAATAACACAATGAGCATGATCTCCTGATTTATATGAAAACTGACTGGCATCCAAAGCATGACCTTGTCGTGACTTAATCCAGCCATTTTTTGACAGGGTCACAGTCACCGCTTCATCCAACACAGTGGGGGCAATCAGTTCTTCCTCCACGAACTCTATTAAAGTACGCCTCTTATCACCATAGAGCTCCGCATCAGTATTCACTTCGTGAATAAGTAACTCTCGCCTGGCTTCTTCATTATCCAGTAAATAACTCAAGTTACTTTTTTCGGACCGTAACTCTGTAAGTTCTTTTTCAATTTTAATATACTCTAGTTTTGCTAATTGTCTGAGTCGTATCTCTAAAATATCTTCAGCCTGCGTCTCCGATAGAGAATAATGTTTGATTAATTCAATTTTCGGCTCCTCAGACTCACGAATAACTTTGATGACTTCATCAATATGCAACAGGATTAATTCTCTGCCCTCAAGAATATGAATCCTTCTTAGAACCTCATTTAACCGATGTTGGGTACGTCTTACAATAGTATTTAATCTAAAAGTAATCCATTCATTAAGAATATCTTTTATATTTTTTTGCTTAGGCTTATTATCCACACCCAGCATGACCATATTGATAGAGATGGATGATTCAAGTCTTGTATTCACTAGCAGAAAATTCATTAACTCCTGCGGATTTTGACGACTCGATTTAGGCTCAATAACAATTCTCACTGGTGAGTTTTTATCTGACTCATCCCTGATTAAATCTAAGGCTCCTAAAATCAGTGCCTTTAAGTTCGCTTGATCGGGTGTTAATGTTTTTTTACCGTCCCTAACCTTAGGATTGGATATTTTCTCAATATCCTCAAGAATATCCTTAGTTGATACGCCATAGGGTAATTCATTGACAACAATACGCCACTGTCCTCGTGCAAGCTCTTCAATAGACCAACGGGCTCTAATTTTAAGAGACCCTCTACCCGTTTCATAGGCGCTCAGTATGTCAGAGTGGGACGAGATGATTTGTCCACCCCCTGGTAAATCAGGTCCTTTAATAGCTCGAACAATTTGAGAAATAGTGGTATCGGGCTTTTGAATTAAACTAATAACAGCCTTTGCCACTTCGCGCATATTATGGGAAGGGATTTCCGTGGCCATCCCAACACCAATACCCGATGATCCATTGAGTAATACAAAGGGAAGACGGGCAGGTAGTAATTTGGGCTCTTTGAATGAACCATCATAATTAGGCGTAAAATCAACGGTATCTTTATCAATTTCAGATAGCAATAATTCAGCAATGGGAGTCAGACGACATTCGGTGTAACGCATGGCCGCAGCCCCGTCGCCATCACGACTACCAAAGTTACCTTGTCCATCAATCAAAGGATAACGTAAGGTAAAATCCTGTGCTTGTCGAACCAGCGCCTCATACGCAGCAGAATCTCCATGAGGATGGTATTTACCAATCACATCACCCACAACACGAGCAGATTTCACATGTCGATTTGGCCGATAGAGGCCAAGTTCATGCATAGCAAATAATATTCGCCGTTGCACAGGCTTTTGACCATCACTCACGTCAGGAATCGCCCTCCCCATCACAACGCTCATGGCGTACTCTAGATAACTGCGTTCAATAAAATGGGATAACTCTAATTGTTCCTCTGGCTCTTGTGGTACGGGGTTGTTGTGTGAAAAAAGATCTCCACTCACCTGATCAAGTTCAATATGTGTTTTTTTTACCATTAAATATCCACCTCCACACTACTGCCGTTTTCTTCCATCCATTCCCGTCTTGCACTGGCTTCACCTTTGCCCATTAACTTGGAAAAAGTAGCATGGGTATGTTGATGATCTAAAGCCATTAATAAAACCGGTAAGACACGTCTGGTATCCGGATTCATGGTAGTTTCCCATAATTGCTCAGGATTCATTTCACCCAAGCCTTTGAATCGACCAACACTCCATTGCGTGGGTTTTAGCCCTTCCTTAGATAAGCGATCCTCAATAGCTAACAATTCGTTTTCATCTAAAGCGTACAGTTTACGTGCCGGTCTTTTCCCTAACGCATTCACATCAATTCTAAATAAGGGTGGGCTCGCCACGTAGATATGTTTCGTTTCAACTAATTTTGGGAAATGCATATAAAACAAGGTTAACAACAACACTTTAATATGACTCCCATCCACATCAGCATCGGACATAATAATAATTTTGTCATAACGCAAACCTGTTAAATCGGGTTCATCGTCTGTACCATGTGGATCAACGCCAATGGCCACAGAGATATCGTGTATTTCATTATTAGCAAATAATCTGTCTCTATCTACCTCAAAGGTGTTTAATACTTTTCCGCGCAGTGGCAAGATAGCTTGGATATTTTTATTTCGTGCCAGCTTGGCAGAGCCCCCGGCTGAATCTCCCTCAACTAAAAAAAGTTCTCTCTCATTGATATTGTCAGATTCGCAATCGGTCAGCTTACCAGGAAGAACAGCCATACCACTGCCCTTCTTTTTCTCAATCTTTTGACTGGATTTCATCCTGTTCATTGCTTGTTTGATCACCAACTCAGCAATTTTTTTAGCATAATCCAAATGATTGTTTAACCATATATCTAGTGGTTGTTTAATCATCGTGGCTACCAGTTTTAACGCATCTCTACTCGTTAACTTTTCCTTAGTTTGTCCTTGAAACTGAGGATCTAGAATGCGCGTTGATAGAACAAAATGTAACTTACTTGAGGCGTCCTCCATTTGTAATCTGACACCCCTCGGTAACAGACCATGCAGATCAATAAAGCTCTTAATTGACTCATATACCCCAGTTCTGAGCCCCGCCTCATGGGTTCCACCTGCCGCAGTAGGAATCAGATTAACGTAGGATTCGTTGGCGCCAAAGGAGTTCTCATACCAAGCAAGAGCCCATTGAGCCCCCTCTCCTTCTGCGAAAATCTCACTGTCTGTGGTAGCGTCAATATAGTTCTCCAGTGAGAAAATAGGGACTAGAGGTTCTTGATAATCAGAGATTTCATCTAAATACCCCTTTAATCCTTCAGGATACTTCCAGGTTTTTAGGTGCTCAAGATCCTTTTCAAATTGTAAATTCACTTCAACGCCTGGCAACAATACGGCTTTTGATCTTAAGACTCGCTCCAACTCATTGACGGATACATGTGGCTGATCAAAGTATTTGGGATCAGGGGTCACCGTGATCTGTGTACCTGTATCATTTTTATCGCAATGACCTATCACTTTCAGAGGAACGATTACGTTGCCGTCAGAGAATGAGATTTGATAAATTTTACCTTCCCGTTTGACAATGACATCCAGTTGTTTGGACAGAGCATTAGTCACTGAAACCCCCACACCATGTAACCCTCCAGAAAAGGCATAGGCACCTTGACCAGATTTTTTATCAAACTTTCCGCCCGCATGTAAGCGGGTGAATACCAATTGTATAGTGGGCTCACCTTCTTCGGGATGTATCCCCACAGGTATTCCTCGACCATTATCTACAACAGTAATGGAATGATTATTGTGAACAACTACAAAAATTTTGGTAGCATAGCCCGCCAGCGCCTCATCGGCCGCATTATCTATCACTTCCTGGATAATATGTGTTGGATCCTGGGTTCGGGTATACATGCCAGGGCGTTCTTTGACAGGCTCAAGACCTTTTAGGACTCTAATACTGGATTCGTTATATTTAGATGAAGCCACGGTTTTATCCTAGATAATGTGTCATATTAATAAAGATATCGAAAAATAGTTCGAATCATCGCACTTTTTTAGTTCCTACGCCAAGAAAAATATTTTATGTATCACAAATATAACGTCATTATAGTCGGTGCTGGATTCTCAGGATTATCCATGGGACTTGAATTATACGAGTCCCATGAAACAGATTGGATGATCCTAGAACAGGCAAGTGAAGTAGGAGGAACCTGGAGAGAGAATACTTATCCTGGAAGCGGCAGCGATGTACCCAGCATTCTGTATCAATTAAAACAAAGACCATATCTTCAATGGTCGCACAAATATGCCGGGCAAAAAGAAATCTTATGTTATCTAAAGAGTCTTGCTGAACCCATTAAAGATAAAATAAAATTATCAGAAAAAGTAATCAGTATAGAGTTCATTAATAAAGCAAGTCATTGGCTCATTACAACCAATAAGGGTACGTGGATAACTCGATTTTTAATCATGAGTATGAGTCCATTAGCTGAACCCCACATTCCCGTCATTCAAGGAAGAGAAGATTTTACCGGGCCACAATTCCATACCTCACAGTGGCCAGAAAACCTTAATTATAAAGATAAGAAAGTTGCGATTATAGGCTCTGGTGCCTCTGCCATACAATGTATTGAAACTATACAACCCCATGTTAATCATTTAACGATTTTCCAACGCTCAGCAAGCTGGGTGATGAGTAAGAAGAATCAACCTATTCTCCATAATAATCGTTTTTTTACAAATAAATTATTATTTAATTTTTTTTATTTATTTAACTACTGTATACAGGAAATAAAGGTTTTATTCTTCATTAACCCCGTATTAATGAAATTATTGGAATTGATTCAAAAAAGAAGAATCGCCTCTTTAATCCATAACCCAGAACTCAGAAGTAAGATTACTCCCAACTATCCTCTTGGTTGTAAACGTATTGTTTTATCAGATCACTATTACCAAGTCGTCAGCAGTAGCAATGTTAGCGTTCATACTTCAGCTATTCAACAGCTAACAAAAACGGGGATAACGCTTGTGGATGGCACATACATTGAGGCAGATATGATTATTTACGCCACTGGATTTATTCACGATCAACATATCCCTATCCAAAAAATTACCGCCAATGGTCTTCAATTAAAGGATGTGTGGAACCTAAAACGTAGTGCCTATCTTGGTATCTTTGTAAAACATTTCCCAAATTTATTTCTTCTGGTGGGTCCTAATACTGGACTGGGACATCAAAGCCTAGTTTTTATGATAGAAAGGCAAACCCGTTATCTGAATAAATTCATTAAGTATCTTTTAAAACAGAAAGTTAAGGAGGTATCAGTTAAACCTCACAAACAAGAACTTTATCAGCAAATGATAGAGGTTAGAAACCCTGGAACCGTATGGCAAAAGGGGTGTCAAAGTTGGTACGTAAATGGCAAAGGTGAGAATGTTGCTCTATGGCCATTTTCCTCCCTTTACTATTGGTGGTTAACTAAGGATTATAATAAAAATGATTTTGAAATCAGACTCTAAAACATTCTTACCCTCTGACATTACCTCAGAAAGCAACTACCTTCATCGACGACAATTTCTTAAAGCCATGGGGATAGCGCTGCCAACGGCCTTTTTACCAATTAATGCCTTTTCTTTTAATAATTCACTTAACTATACCCCTAAAGTTATAACCACTGCTGATGCCATGACTTCTTATCAAGATGCAACGCATTACAACAACTATTATGAATTTGGAACTGATAAGACCGACCCTGCTCAAAACGCAGGCTCCTTAATTACTCGTCCTTGGCACATAACAATTGAGGGATTAGTCAAAAAAAATAAGCAAATAGCTATTGATGAGTTGATCAATAAGTTTCCTCTTGAAGAGAGAATATACCATCACCGTTGCGTAGAAGCATGGAGTATGGTGATTCCTTGGGTAGGATTGAGTTTAAAAAAGTTTATTCATTGGTGCGAACCTACAGGCAATGCCAAATTTATAGAGTTTGTATCACTTGATGACCCTACAATGATGCCAGGGGTAAAGTCGTCAATACTCCATTGGCCCTATACAGAAGCCTTAAGAATGGACGAAGCCACACACCCGTTAACTATTTTAGCTGTTGGCATGTACGGTAAAATATTACCAAACCAAAATGGGGCGCCAGTTCGCCTTGTGGTCCCCTGGAAGTATGGTTTTAAAGGCATTAAAAGTATTGTTAAAGTGAGGTTTGTGGAGCAGCAACCTGCCACGACATGGAATATAACCAATCCTAACGAGTATGGCTTTTACTCAAACGTTAATCCATTGGTGGACCATCCTCGTTGGAGCCAAGCCACGGAACGGAGAATTGGCGATGGTTTATTTGCAGCCAGACGTAGAACACTTATGTTCAATGGCTACGCCGATCAAGTGGCTCATTTATATACTGGCATGGACCTTAAAAAATATTTTTAAAGACCATGAAAAAAATACTTTTTTTAGTTTGTCTCTTGCCCTTTTCCTATTTGATTTATAAGACTTTTTTAAATCAACTAGGGGCTAACCCCATATCTGAAATCATCCATTTTACCGGACTTTGGGCCCTGAATTTTTTCTTAATCACCCTTGCTATGACCCCCTTGAGAACAATGTTTAATATTGTTCAACCCTTGAAATTTAGACGTATGTTAGGTCTTTTTGCTTCTTTTTATTTAACCCTTCATTTTCTTGCTTACAGTGGACTTGATTTACATTTTAATTGGTCTGAAATAAGTCATGACCTACTGAAACATCCTTTTGTCTATGTGGGTTTTTCAGCTTTACTGTTAACCTTGCCTTTAGTAGTGACCTCAACCAATTATGCGCAAAGAAGACTCAAAAAGAACTGGAAAAGATTACACAAGCTGGCCTACTTGATTCCCCTGTTGGGAGTTGTTCATTTTTGGTGGTTAGTAAAACGCGATCTTACCCAACCTATACTCTATGCTATAGTATTAAGTGGTTTATTAGGCATCAGACTTGTTAAACACTTTCAGCAGACCAAAATAAAACCTTAATGGCAAGAATTATAAAAACCCTCGCAATCTTTTTACTTTACTTTGTTACTGCCACTGTTGAATCCTCTCCTGTAACAAATGAAGTTATCCATAGCCAGTCTGACCAAACAGAACATTTTACTAATCTTTATCCAGACCGTTATCCTCAAGGTAATTTTTTAAAATGGCAATGGCAAAAGCTGTTTAATAGTCAAAGTAATACCACTATCCCCCCTACCCCCTCTGTATCACCTGACTTAACATTGATTCATCATCCCCCGAAGGATGTATTAGTTACCTGGATTGGGCACTCCACTATTCTTTATCAATATGATGGGGTCAATTTTTTAACTGATCCCATCTATTCTGACTACGCGAGCCCACTGCCTCCCCTAGGCCCCAAACGACGTGTTCCACCAGGAGTACCCTTTAATCAATTACCTCATATCGACGTTGTAGTCATCTCTCATAATCATTACGATCATCTTGATTTGCCCACCATCAGAGCCCTAGCAGACCAAACAGGAGGCCCCCCCTTGTTTTTAGTACCACTCAAAGTAAAAGCATGGATGATGGATAATGTAGACAAGCTAAATATTCCTGCCTATAGCAATAAAGTGCAAGAGTTTAAGTGGCAACAATCTATCCATGTGCAGGGTAGAACCAAGAACTTCACTCTGACTTTTTTACCTGTTCACCATTGGAGCGCAAGGTCTTTATGGGATAGAAATGAAACTCTGTGGGGCTCCTGGGCAATTGTCCATCCGGGTTTTAGATTTTGGTTTTCAGGAGATCTTGGCTACTCCAAGGACACTGTTGATATTGGAGAGAGCTTCAAGTATTTTGACTTAGCCGCTATTGATATTGGGTCCTATAAACCTCGTTGGATTATGGCTAATTATCATATTAATCCCAGCGAGGCAGTTAAAGTCATGCAAGATGTACATGCTAAACAGGCGTTTGGAATTCATTGGGGCGTATTTAAATTATCTGATGAATCCTACACCCAAGCTCCCGAGGATTTGAATAAAGCATTAGTAGATCAACATATCAGTCAAGACAAATTTATTGTTCTAAAGGTTGGAGAAAGTAAAATTTATAAGGAATTGAATTAGCATGTTAAATTATCCCACTCAATTCGACTTCATTGTTATAGGTTCAGGTAGTGCAGGCTCTGTGATAGCCCATCGTTTGTCTGAGGATAACAATGTGAGCGTCCTCTTAATTGAATCGGGAAAACATGATAACTATCCATGGATTCATATTCCCGTTGGTTACTTATATTGTATTGGTAACCCGAGAACAGATTGGTGCTTTGACACAGTAAAAGATGAAGGTCTAAACGGTCGCTCGATTAAATATCCCAGGGGAAAAGGGATTGGGGGTAGCTCTCTGATCAACGGGATGATTTATATGAGGGGTCAACAGGCCGATTATCAAACTTGGGTAAATATAACAGGTGATGAGGGTTGGTCTTGGGAGAACGTATTACCACTCTTTAAGAAAATGGAAAGATACCATTCAGGGGCTAATGAATTTCATGGTAACAAAGGACCTTGGCGAGTATCTAAGCAAAGGCTGTCTTGGAAAGTACTAGAGGTATTTAAAGAGGCCAGTATTGAAAACGGCATTCCTTTTACTAAGGACTTTAATACCGGGGATAATTTTGGTGTAGGGTACTTTGATGTGAACCAGTATAAAGGCTTACGACTTAATGCTGGTCAAGCCTTTATAAAATCCGCTTCCTACAGAACTAACCTAACTATTTCAAGTGAAAGTCATGCGACTAAAATTCTCTTCGACGACAATAGAAGAGCAACCGGTATTGAAGTACTGAAAAATAATGAATTAGTCCAATTTTCAGCCACTAAAGAGATTATTGTGTGTGCTGGAGCAATTGGTTCTGTCACTTTGTTAGAGCGTTCAGGCATTGGTCGCGCTGACCTACTCAAAGAATTTAATATTCCCATCGTTCATTCACTTCCTCAATTAGGTGAAAACCTTCAGGATCATTTACAGCTAAGACATGTCTATCGAGTTGAAAACCTACCTACCTTAAATACTCTGGCTAATAATTGGTTTGGCAAAATGCGTATTGGACTGCAGTACTTGCTCACACGTCGTGGACCCATGTCCATGGCTCCTTCGCAGTTAGGCGTATTTGCAAAGAGCACTATGGATCAACCTCGTGCTAATTTACAATATCATGTGCAGCCTTTGTCCTTGGAAAAGTTTGGTGATCCTTTGCATCCATTTAATGGGTTTACTGCCAGTGTATGTAACCTACAACCCACCTCAAAAGGATCAGTGCATATTAGTGGCAGCGACCCTTTCGCTAAACCAATTATTAAGCCCAATTACCTCTCTAGCATTGAAGATCAAAAAATTGCGATTGAATCGGTAAAACTCACACGACAAATTATCTCCGCTCCTGTTTTTAAACCTTATCAACCTCAAGAGGTTTTACCAGGATCTGCCAAACAAACCGATGAAGAAATTTTAGATGGGGTAAGAAACATTGGAACAACGATTTTCCATCCCACTTCCACCTGTAAGATGGGGGCTAAAAATGATCCATCACGGTGTGTTGATAGCGAGTTCAAACTCAACGGTATCATAAATATTCGAGTTGTGGATGGTAGTACTATGCCTGTTATCACCTCAGGCAATACCGCCGCACCAATTATGATGATGGCTGAACGAGCATCCCTGTTAATTAAAAAAGATCATTCGCTCACCTAAATGAACACTCTCTCTCGTCATTTATTTGCCGCCATTACTGATAAAAAACGTATTCACAGAGAGGCCGATTTAGAACCTCACTCTCTGGAAGAGGCCTATCATGTCCAAAATGATTTAATTAAATTAATGGGTGACAACATTGCTGCTTGGAAGGTGGGAACAGGTGATTCCATTCATAGCGTATTCTCTTCGCCTTTGCCAAGTCAATGGCTCTATCACAACCCAACCGTCCTTTCACTCAATAACTATTCATTAATTGGGATAGAGTTAGAATATGCTTTTAGGCTAACGCATATACACCTTATTGATCAAGCTACTACGCTGCAAGAATTAGATGAACATATTATAGAAGTAGCCCCTGCCATTGAAATTGTGTCTACTCGTTTACCTGATTGGCCAGAACTCCCCGCTTACCTCAAAGCGGCAGATTTACAAAGTAATGGAGCCTTAGTGATCGGTGAGCCAAGGCCTTATTCAAGTTCTATAGAGTTCCTTGAACCCTCAATTTCCCTCACTTGCAATAATGAGGAAAAAACTCAGTTGATTGGAAAAAATCCTGCTGGGGATCCAAGGCTCCTGTTACCTAGTTTGGTGGCGCAACAAAGAAAACTTAGAAGAGAAATGAAACCAACGCATTGGATTACCACAGGAAGCCTGAGTGGTATTTTTTTTATTGAATACGTCAGTACTATACAAGGTACAATAAAAGGGTTTTCTCCGATAAATGTTACTTTCAAATAGTTACTATGTCTTTTAAGCATGCCATATTTATATTATCTATATCTTCTCTCTTCTTTTTATCGGGTTGCGTCCCTGTAGAGAGCGTTAAAAATACTGATAGCGCAGACAAGCCAAAGAGTTTAGAAACACCTTTAAGTCATATTACGCAAATTGAAAAACCCACGAGCCTACCAAATTCATCGTTGATAAAGGGCATTCCTTATTATCCTGAAACCAGAAATTTTTTAGCCCCCTCAACTCTTGCTTCAGTATTCAATTATTATGGAAAAAATGTTACTACCCATAATCTACTCACGCGAAATTATATTCCCGCACAAAAAGGAACCCTTGAATTTGATGCTACCTTAACAGCAAGAAAATTGGGCTATGTGGTCTATCCCTTGACAGAACAGATTGAAGATATTTTTTTAGAAATCTCACAACAACACCCTGTAGTGGTCACACTTAAAAACCCTGAAAATCCAGATGATTGGTCATTTCACGTGGTCTATGGTTATGATTTTACAGACCGTACGGTAACTATAATGGACAGCAATACTAGTAACAAGAAAATTTCCATGGATAGTTTTGATCGGCAATGGGCACAATCTCAACATTGGGCGGTAACGATTACCCCGCCTAATGTGATTCCAGCCTCTGCCAGAGAGATTGGTTATTTAACCTCTATTTCAAGAATTGAACCCATTGCTCCACAAGCCGCGAGAGAGGCTTATTTGAAAACCTTAGAGCGTTGGCCAAAAAATATTGTAGCCTTAATTGGTATTGGTGATATTGCCTATGTCCATCGCAATTATCATGAGGCATTAAAATATTTTGAGTTGGCAGTCAAAGCCAATCCGAATTCTGGAGACGCCCTGAATAATCTTGCGCAAACCTATTTAGCACTTCATCAAGGACAATCTGCGTTATTGACTATACAGCGCGCGTTAAAATTAAAAAGTAATCATCATCGTAAAACCTATTTAGTCACTCAACGACAAATAGAAAATTACTTAAAAAAACATCACTAGTTGGAGGCGGGGGTCGGAATCGAACCGGCGTAGACGGCTTTGCAGGCCGCTGCATGACCACTCTGCCACCCCGCCTTGGAAGAAAAATTACTGATTTGTTTGGAGCGGGAGACGAGTCTCGAACTCGCGACCTCAACCTTGGCAAGGTTGCGCTCTACCAACTGAGCTACTCCCGCAATAAGACGTAAATAATAAACTGATACGTCAGTTACGTCAATATTTTTCACTCACTTTCAAGAATGAGAATTGAAAAAAACCTTTAAAAACCGACTTTTACCGCCACTCTTAAATAGTAAAACATAGAAATAAGCGTTAATAAAGCTGCCATGACAAGACAAAGTGTTCCAATGAGGTGGCAGGGTATAAAATTAAACAACACTTGGTTATATAACAAGAAGGGGATTGCCACCATTTGCGCTGAGGTTTTGACTTTACCCAACGTTGATACGGCGATGTTAGCGCTTTTACCAATTTGCGCCATCCATTCTCTTAAGGCAGAGATAGTGATTTCACGACCTATAATAATCAGGGCCAGGACCGATGAAATACGTTGCAAATCCACAAGAACAATTAAGGCGGCCATCACCATTAGTTTATCTGCCACCGGGTCTAAAAATGCGCCAAACGCTGTAGATTGATTAAGTTTTCTGGCCAAAAAACCATCAAAGGCATCCGTTATAGCTGCCACAATAAATATTACAGCGGCTAGTAACCCTGAGTCGCTAGCGTGCATCCATGGATCAGGAAAATAGATCACCGCCACAAAAAGTGGGATAAGTAAAACCCTAATAAAGGTGAGAATATTGGGAATGGTTAATTTCATAAATATTTGTCTAGTGTAGATGATTATATATTTTTTTAGCAAGCTCCAGCCCGATTCCGGGTACCGCCACAATATCATCAACACTAGCACTTTGTAGTCCCTTCAAACCACCAAACTGAATTAATAATTGTTTACGCCTCTTAGGACCTACCCCCTCAATCTCATCCAAGACAGATTGCTGCGTGGTTTTACTTCTCCTCAAGCGATGACCGGTAATAGCAAAACGATGAGCTTCGTCTCGAACTGCTTGAATCAAATGAAACCCAGGTAGGTCCTGCTTTAACAATAACTCGGTATTATCAAAGGGTAGAATAATTTTTTCTAATCCCGCCTTTCTTCCTTCTCCTTTTGCGACACCTACCACAAAGAGATCAGTTAAATTAAGAGTAGCGAGAACTTCCTTAGCAATATTTAACTGCCCCTTTCCTCCATCAATAATTAATAGATCTGGGATTTGTCCTTGTTCCTTGATAATCCTTGAGTAACGTCTATCAAGGGCTTGGGACATCGCGGCATAATCATCACCTGGTGTGATACCACTGATATTAAATTTTCTATAAAACTGCTTAGCTGGCGCGCCATGTTCAAAGACTACACAGGAGGCCACCGTATCATGACCTTGAGTATGGCTAATATCAAAACACTCAATGCGCTGAGGGGTGAAATCAAGATTTAAAGCTTCCTGCAGGCTCTGTAGACGGTGTTCGGCCGTTGATAAATGATTTAAACGATTCAAGAGAGCAAATTCTGCATTTTTATAGGCATTGTTCCACCAGATTTTTTTCTCGCCCACAGGATGACTAATCACTTTAACAGGATGTCCCGCCACCTCCGTCAACCAATCACTTAAATGATCAGTATCTTCTAAATGGTTTACCACAATAGCCTCAGGAATATATTCATCAACATAATGCTGTGATAGAAAAGCTTCATAGATATCACCCACAGATACTTGATCAGTATTACTTGGGTAAAAAGACTTATCGCCTATATGTTTGCCACCACGAATCATGACCCAATTGACGGTATAAAAATAATCATTTTGAGCCACTGCGATAATATCAATATTGTCCTTACTGGATTTAGAAACAGATTGTTTTAAAAGTACTTGCTGCATTAATGCAATCTGATCGCGAAGAAGCGCCGCCTTCTCAAACTCCAATTGATCGGAATGATGATTCATTTGGTGACGTAAATCGTTTAACACACTATCTTCATGACCAGTTAAAAAGCTGACTGCGTTATTAATGTGTAACTGATAGTCACTTTGGGAAATGTGACTAACACAGGGCGCTGAACATCGCTTGATTTGATGTAACAAACAGGGACGGGAGCGATGGTTATACACGCTTTCATCACAAGTTCTCAACAAAAACAATTTTTGTAGATATTGAATTACTTCTCTAGCTGCCCAAGAATTTGGATAAGGTCCATAAAAATTATCACGATTATTTCCTTGTCCACGATAGAGTTTTATCTGAGGAAAAGCGTGCTGAGTGATTTGAATATAAGGATAAGACTTATCGTCCTTAAAGAGAACGTTATATTTAGGGCTCAACTGTTTAATAAGATTACCCTCTAACAACAACGCCTCAGACTCCGATGAAGTAATAGTGATTTCCACATGATGAATGTGGCTGACCATGGCTGCAGTTCTTGTGGGCAGTTGAGTTTTTTGAAAGTAAGATGACACCCGTTTCTTTAAACTTTTGGCTTTTCCAACATAAATCACTTCATTGTGTTGATTAAACATACGATACACACCAGGAAGATTGGGGAGTGTTCGAATAAAGTTTTCAAGATCAAAAGTGCTCATCAGATTTACTTAAATGGCCTGCAATATCATTAAAAATGTGTTGGAACATGTCTTTCGTTAAACGCCGAGTTTGCGTGTTATAACGACTACAGTGATAACTACTAATCAGTATATAGGTATCCTCTAACAGATAAACACTGCCATGTTTAAAAGGATGTGCGCTGTTTTTCTTATTAAAAACTCTTAATACCGCCTCATGGGCAATTTTACCTAATGCTAAAATCACTTTTAAAGAAGTCAAAGAACGTATTTCTTGAGCAAGATACTGGTTACATCGTTTAATTTCATCAGGTAAAGGTTTGTTTTGAGGCGGTAAACATTTCACGGCATTAGTAATTCGAACGTTAGTTAATCTAAGGGAGTCTTGTGAACTGACAGATTGATTAAGATTACTAAAATTAAAATCATAGAGAGTTTGATATAACAACTCCCCCGCATAATCCCCAGTAAAGGGCCGTCCTGATCTGTTGGCGCCATGCATACCAGGGGCCAAACCAACAATTAATAGTTGCGCGTTCATGTCACCAAATGAAGGGACGGGCTGACAAAAGTATGTGGGATTAAGTTGTTTTACTTCAGTTAAAAACTGGACTAATCTTTGACATTGAGTACAACTAAATGACATTTCCACTCACTTCAGGTTGAAGGGTAACATGAACAATGCTATGTTCATGCTCAAGCATCATTAGGGTACGATTTAATATTTCAGGCCACTTTTCTAATGAGCCAATTTCAAGATGAGCTGAGAGCGCCACCATACCAGAGGTTAAGGTCCAAATATGCAAATCATGAACAGAAATAACGCCCTCTAGGTGAGATAACTGTTCACCAATACCCACTAACGAGACACCAGAGGGAACACCTTCCATGAGTACATGGATAGATTCATTTAAAATTTTAACAGTTGAAAACAACATAATGGCTGCCACCACTAAAGACAAAATGGGATCAATAGGCATCCATCCCGTCCACCAGATAATAGCGCCTGCAACTAAGGCTGCGAGTGATCCAAAAAAATCACCAATCACGTGAATCATGGCTGCCCGTGAGTTTAACCCACTCTCCATTTTAGAGAGAAATAAGGCATTCACCATGTTCATCAACATCCCAATGGCTGCCACAATAACAACTGTAACAGCATTCACTTGATGGGGCTCCGATATTCTAAGAAACGCTTCCACCACAATACCCAAAATCACTGCCAACAACAAAATTCCATTAAATAATGCTGCTAACACCTCGGCACGTTGTAAGCCATAACTGTGTTGTTGTGAAGGGGGTCGTTTACCCAACCATACCGCAAGAGAGCCCAGTCCGAGGGACAGAGCATCAGAGACCATATGTCCAGAATCAGAGATCAGTGCTAGCGAATTAGAAAAATAGCCTGCTATCAGTTCAACAAGAGCAAAGGTTATGGTGAAAATCAACGCTGCCAACATGGCTTGAGTTGTTTTGGGCTTATGGGCGTGATGATTGTGTCCAGCAGGATCGTGATGGATGTGAGGTTCATGTTTATGATGCACTAACATATTTTTTTATATCCACTGTTGAATAGCTTTAAGACTCGTGAAGTAATCATTTTCATTGATCATTAACGATCCCTTATCCATCATACCAATTAGTCGGCCTTCGCTCACCGGATCCACAGTAAAACTCTCTAATCCGTGCAAAAGACTCTCATACTCATCAGGTTTGTTACAGTGTAAAACCATATCACATCCCGCATGAAAAGCTGCTAGGGCTCTTTGAGTTGGACTACCGCTTTTCACCGCCCCTTCCATAGCCAAGTCATCACTAAAAATCACTCCAGTAAATCCAAGATGACCCCGCAGTATGTGTTGTAACCAGACCTGCGAAAAACCAGCGGGTCTATCATCCACTTTGGAGTACAACACATGCGCCGGCATCACCGCATCTAAACCAGATATTATTAAAGACTTATAAGGAAGAACATCTTGATTGATAATAATCTTTTTATCTCTGTCATCAACGGGTAAGGTCAAATGGGAGTCAGCATTCACAAATCCGTGTCCGGGAAAATGTTTTCCTACGGCAGGAAAACCACAAGCATGCAAACCTTTAATAAAGAATTGATTGATTATAGCCACTACTTTTGGATCATGATGAAAGGAGCGATTACCAATCACTTCACTTCTACCATAGTTCACATCCAGCACAGGAGTAAAGGATAAATTCACCCCTATACGTTTTAATTCATAAGCCAAAACAAAAGCCATGTGATAAGCCAGATCACAGGCTTGGTCTGATTCTTGATCAAATAATTCACCTAGTCTTGCCATTGCAGGAAGCACTGTAAAGCCAGCTTTAAAACGTTGTACCCTACCCCCTTCGTGATCCACCGCAACAATCAAATCATGTTTTAAGGCTTTAAGACTACTTATCAGTAACTGAATCTGTTCAATACTCTCAAAATTACGAGTAAAAAGAATAACACCCCCCACGAGGGGATGACTAATCAGGGACTTTTCATGTTGATCTAACTCAAAGCCCTTAATATCAATCATGACTGGACCCACACTAATCTCCTTCTAGAATAACAAACGCAATGGCTAGATTTTCTTCATCAGTCACAGTCAGATGTGTCTTAGTAATACCTTTTTCGATAACTAATTCCGATAAAGTTGCAGAAAATTGAAGAAAGGGAGCACCGCTGGCATGATGCTTTGTACCAATGTTTTTCCATGTTACGGGTGTTCGAATACCCGTACCAATGGCTTTTGAAAAGGCTTCTTTCACAGCAAATCGTTTTGCCAAATACCGCGCTGGTTGACCGTGTTTTCTAAAGCGAATTAATTCATCAGTAGTTAAAATTTTTTCAGCAAAACGCTGACCAAACCTCATGAGTGCTTGCTGAATACGCGAAACTTTAACTGTATCAATTCCAATTCCAACAATCATTTTAGCGGCAACTGTGGGTAATAATCTGCTTCATTTCTCGCACCGCGTTTTCCCAACCTACAAATAATGCATGCGCCACTATGGCATGTCCTATATTGAGTTCACTAATCCCTGCAATACTGGCAATATGATGAGTGTTTTTATAATTAAGTCCATGTCCTGCATTGACTCTCAAACCCAGACCCAGACCTAATTCCACAGCTTGATTGATTTTTTTAAGCTCAGCACGTTGTTCTTCCTCACTTTCCAGCTCAGCAAAATGGCCCGTATGAAGCTCAATTACCGGCGCTCCCACTTCCTTTGAGGCAATAATTTGTTCTTTGTCTGTATTGATAAACAGTGATACGCGAATACCCTGCTTTTTTAATACCTCACAGGCATTTTTTATCTTATCAAAATGTTTCACCACGTCCAACCCTCCTTCAGTGGTGATTTCCTGGCGTCTTTCTGGAACTAGGCAAACGTCTTGAGGCATGGTGTGAGTAGCAATTTTCAACATCTCATCAGTGACCGCCATCTCAAGATTCATACGTGTTGTGAGAACTTCCTTTAAAATCTCCAAGTCTCTATCTTGTATATGCCGACGATCCTCACGTAAGTGTAGGGTAATCGCGTCAGCACCTGCATATTCAGCGAGTAAAGCGGCTTGAACTGGGCTTGGATACTTGGTACCACGTGCCTGTCTGATGGTTGCAATATGATCAATATTTACGCCAAGTTGTATCACAATAAAGGTAGCTCCTGTAGGATTCTTCGTGTTTGCAAATCGTTATCAGCCAAACATTGATTTAGCAGTAATCTCATGAGTATTTTACTTTCTATTAATGTTTTCGTATCAGAAAAGTCACTACGATTTAAATCCAGCAATGTTTTACCTTGAAATTGTACTTTACTTTCATTGAAAGATTGCGATTCAATCATTCCCTTCTCAGTATCAAAAACATAGGCCTTTTCTTTATCAATAGGTGTGTGGCAATTCCCATCATGGGTTAGTGAAGGTGAAAATCCCAATTCTTGCAACAGAGAATATTCAAAAGATCTCAATAATGGTTCAATGTCATCTTTATTAGATAATGCCTTCACAGTCTCGTAGTATTTCTCAAACAAATACTGGTGAGGATCATCTCGTGGCAGCAACTTAATGAGTAATTCATTTAAATAAAAACCACAGTAAATGTACTGAGCGGATAATTGAGAAATCCCCCCTAACCACTCAGCATTTCTGAGAGTGCGTAACTCATTGTTACCAGACCAGGACAATTTTAAAGGCTGAAAGGGCATTAATAGACCACGAATTGGCGAGCGTGGACGTTTTGATCCTTTTGCAACGAGCGGAATTCTGCCATGATTAATGGAAAATACTTCTACAATTTGGCTAGTTTCTCGCCAAGGAACAGCATGAAGTACAAAGGCCATTTGATCATTAATTTGGTGAATATTAGACTTCATACCCAAGTTGTCTTAAAGATAATTCACTATCAGCCCAACCAGATTTAACCTTCACCCATAACTCTAAATAAACTTTAGCATCCATGATTTTTTCAATATTCTGTCTCGCATGGGTACCAATTTCCTTGAGTTTTTCACCTTTATTGCCGATAACAATAGCTTTTTGATTGGCTTGATTAACAAGAATCGTGGCATAAATTCGCGTTAGTGTAGGAGTTTCCTCGAATTTATCAATAACAACTGTGGTGGCATAGGGGAGCTCGTCTCCTAAGAAACGAAATAACTGCTCTCTAATAAATTCTGAGGCTAAAAATTTAATATGGGCATCAGTAATGTCATCTTCCGCAAAAACAGGAGGCGCAATAGGAAGATTTATTCTGATTTCATTGAGTAAAGAATCAAAGGATCTGTCTTTTTGTGCACTGAGAGGAACAACACTCAAAAAATGATGCTGTGAGGTGATTTTTTCTAAAAAAGGTAACAGTAATTGTTTATCTTTAATTAAATCTACTTTATTAATAATTAAAATAGGTTGTTTATGGGTGATTTTTTTAAAAATAGCCTCATCCTCATCTGTCCAGCTGAGTTTATCAATAACTAATAGTATGACATCCGCATCAGTTAGTGTATTAGTGACAGATTTATTCATGGATTTATTTAGAATGTTGCTATACTTATTTTGATATCCTGGGGTATCAATAAAAATAAATTGACTATCAGTCCCCGTTAGAACACCACGCAGACGATGTCTGGTAGTTTGCGCCTTACGGGAGGTAATACTGATTTTTTGGCCAATTAAATGATTCAGTAAGGTAGACTTGCCCACATTAGGTCTGCCTACAATGGCCACAGACCCACAACGAAAATTCATCTCTGTACTAATATTAGTCATTGTTCCCTTTAATCTTTTCTAAAGCGCTGAGTGCAGCCTGTTGCTCTGCCATGCGCCGGCTTTTCCCGCTTCCTCGAGTACTAATATTTAATGAAGTGATCGTACACTCAATAGTAAATGATTGGTCATGGGCAAGACCAGTGGTTTCAATCAATTGATAAATAGGAAGACTTTTATGTTTACACTGCAATAATTCTTGTAAGGATGTTTTAGGATCTTTACTAGAGGTAGTTCCTATATTTGGGATAATAAATTTTTCTAATAAATTAATCACAAACCTCTTTGTGATCACGTAGTCGGAATCCAAATAGACGGCAGCGATAATAGCTTCTATAGAATCGGCAAGAATTGAAGGTCTATTATGCCCTCCTCCCATTCTTTCACCAACACTGAGTTGAATATAATCTTTTATATTAAGGGCTTCAGCAATCATGTACAAAGAATCTTTATTGACATATTGTGATCTAGTTCGACTCAAATCCCCTTCTTTCAATTGGGGATATTTATCAAATAAATATTCAGCAGTAATTAAATTTAACAAGCTATCGCCTAAAAACTCTAAGCGTTCATTATTCACAGCAGAGACGCTTCGATGGGTAAGCGCTTGAACTAATAAATTCTTGGACTTAAACTGATAACCCAGTGTTCTATACAAAATATCGTAATTAAACTTTACGGCCTTAAACATAGGCTATTGAATTTTATGTCCGATACGGCTAAAGTCATTAAAGTTCATCCAGATTAATACTGCCTTACCTACAATATTGTCTTCAGGAACAAATCCCCAGTAGCGACTATCTGAGCTTCTATCACGGTTATCACCCATCATAAAATAATGTCCAGCCGGTACCTTGCAGGTAAATCCATCTAAATTATAGGTACAGTTTTGACGCCCTTCAAAGTTTAAGACTTGAGAGTTAAATATGGCGGGTTGAGTTGGAACAGTAATAAAAAAATGGGTATGAGTACCAATTTTCTCTTCAAACCTATCAAATTGAACCATGGCAATATCCTCTTCCATAGAGTTATAGACACCATCAGATTTTGTATAAAGAGGTACCCCATTAATAGTAATTCGCTTATCTTGATAAGTGACCACATCACCTGGTTCACCGATCACTCTTTTAATGTAATTAACAGAAGGATCCTCTGGATAATGAAAAACCATGACATCTCCCCGGTGAGGTTCCTGAATGTTAATGAAGGCATGGTTAGTGAAAGGCCAACGCAATCCATAAACAAACTTATTTACCAATATAAAATCACCAATATGAAGAGTAGGAATCATAGATCCTGATGGGATTTTAAAGGGCTCATACAGATAGGTACGCACCACAAAAACTGCCACAATAACAGGGAAAAAACTACGTGATATTTCCACTAATGGAGATTCAGTTTTGGTGTTAACATTTCTATTTTTCACTCTTAACCAATGCATGAGTAAAACTAGTCCCGTCAAGAAAGAAGCGGCCAATAGAATTTCCGAAAAACCGGTCACTTTTAAAAGTAAGCCAAAACCACAGATGAATAACACCAGCCAAGCAGAATGAACTATAAAATATAGCGACTCGTCTTTGGTGATATTTTTCTTTGAAAACAAATCCCATAAAATAATCGGTATTGATAAAGCGAGACCTGCGTAAGCAATTTTAACCAAATCCATTATTTGTTCTCCACCTGAAGGATAGCAAGGAAAGCTTCTTGAGGTATCTCTACACTGCCCACCTGTTTCATTCTCTTTTTACCTGCCTTTTGTTTTTCCAATAACTTTCTCTTTCGTGAAATATCGCCACCATAACACTTGGCCAATACGTTTTTACGTAAAGCCTTAATGGTTTCACGTGCAATAATGTGAGAGCCTATGGCAGCTTGCACAGCCACATCAAACATTTGTCTGGGTATTAACTCACGCATTTTGGCAGCAAGCTCACGGCCACGATATTGACTAGTGGATCGGTGAACCACTAGCGACAAAGCGTCCACTTTTTCACTATTAATTAGAATATCTAACTTAACTAAATCCGATGCTCTAAATTCCTTGAATTCATAATCGAGGGAAGCATATCCTCTACTCACTGATTTTAGTCGATCAAAAAAATCCATCACCACTTCATTCAAAGGTAACAAATAGGTAAGAATCACTTGCCGACCAGAGT
Organism: Ferrovum sp. JA12; assembly: GCF_001431705.1. Classification (NCBI taxonomy): domain Bacteria; kingdom Pseudomonadati; phylum Pseudomonadota; class Betaproteobacteria; order Ferrovales; family Ferrovaceae; genus Ferrovum; species Ferrovum sp. JA12. The sequence continues at coordinate 717,259 of NZ_LJWX01000002.1, forward strand.
ATTGCATGTCCACTTGAACACCTCTTTTCTGATTACACAAAGTAATCACTGGACCCACATAATCCTGGGGTAAAATAATAGTGGCAGTAATAATCGGCTCATGAATTTCACTCACCTTTGATGGTTCAGGAAGCCGTGAAGGGTTCTCAATTTCCTGAACAGTTCCATCATTCATCACCACCTGATAGACCACCGTTGGTGCGGTAGTAATTAGGTCCATATTGTACTCTCGCTCTAATCTTTCTTGAACGATATCCATATGTAAAAGACCTAAAAAACCACATCTAAACCCAAAACCTAAGGCTTGCGATGTTTCAGGTTCATATTGCAATGAAGAATCATTTAGCCTTAATTTTTCAAGTGCATCTCGCAGAGCATCGTATTGATTTGACTCAACAGGGTAGAGTCCAGCAAAGACTTGTGGTTTTATTTCTTTAAAACCAGGCAGAGGTTCCTGAGCGGGATGACTTGCTAAAGTAATGGTATCCCCAACCTTAGCTGAGTCAAGTTCCCGAATTCCAGCAATAACATAACCCACTTGGCCAGCAGACAAAAACGATCTAGTTTGTGACTTTGGAGTAAATACCCCAACTTGCTCACAGAGATAACTTAGTTGACTAGACATAAACAAAATCCTGTCTTTAGGCTTTAGTACCCCATCTACCAATCTGATGAGCATCACTACTCCTACATAGTTATCAAACCATGAATCGATAATGAGAGCTTTTAGAGGCCCCTCAGGATTCCCCATAGGGGGAGGAAAGCGATGAATGATCTCCTCTAACACATCAGTAATACCGAAACCTGTCTTGGCACTCACCTTGACAGCCTCATGGGCGTCAATACCAATAATATCTTCAATTTCCTCAATGACTCTATCTGGCTCGGCTGAGGGTAAGTCAATTTTATTTAACACAGGAAACACATCAACGCCTTGCTCTATGGCTGTATAGCAATTGGCGACCGTTTGTGCCTCAACGCCTTGAGAGGCATCCACCACAAGAATTGCTCCTTCGCAAGCAGCCAGAGAACGGGATACCTCATAGGAAAAATCAACATGACCAGGGGTGTCTATGAGATTGAGCTGATAGATGTTCCCATCTTGGGCTTTATACTGAAGTGATGCAGTTTGAGCTTTGATGGTAATCCCTCTCTCACGCTCAAGATCCATGCTATCTAAGACCTGTGATTCCATCTCTCTATCAGAGAGACCGCCACAAGCTTGTATGAACCTATCAGCAAGTGTAGATTTCCCATGGTCAATGTGAGCTATGATTGAAAAATTTCGAATTAAATTCATATATAAGGTAGAAAAAAGGACACCATGAGAAGTGTCCATTTATAAACTAAAAAACAACATTACTCAGATCATTTTATATTAAAGAACAAGTCTATGCACGATTAATACTGTGCCCTGTCTAGGTTAATCTACCATTTTGGCAAATAGTTCTTCATTAAAGAAGGTTTGACATACAATTTGATTGTTTTTTAGGAGGACTGGAATTTTATCAAAAAACTGTTGGTGGAGTTCATCATTGTTATCAATGTCAAGGAAAGACAAATTAATACGATTGAAGAGAGGATGTTGAGTGAGGGATGATGTCATGTTATCGCAAAGATGACAGCCATCCCTTATTAATAGTAGGAAATTATTCACCAAGTTTAATGGTGACAAATTGAGAGGTATCACCACGTTTAATTAATAATGCTAATACTTTTTTACTTCCAATCTTCGATAATGTGTTATCGAACTCTTGCGTATTTTTAATGGCCACATTATTAATTGAGAGAATAATATCTCCCGGCTGCATTCCTATATCTGAAGCCAGACCACTAACCGCTTCTACAGCAACACCGTGGGTTACGCCATACTGCTCTTTTTGTTGACGAGACAAATTAGCCAAGGAAAGACCTAGTTTATTCATGGCATGATGCGGGTTAGCGTGGGGACTTTCTGGCTCATTGCTTGCCAGAGTGTGGTCTGACGGCATTTCACCCAATTTGAACTGCAAATCAACTAATTTACCTTGTCTCCACACCGTTAGAGTAGCCATAGAACCCGCTTTGGCTTCACTCACAGCTCGAGGAAGATCAGCATCGGTAACAATAGGTAAACCATTAAATTTAAGGATAATATCACTAACCTTAACGCCTCCCAGTTGGGCAGGAGAGCCTTTTTGAACATTAGAAACTAGAGCCCCTTTAGCTTCTTTCAAACCAAAGGAATCAGCCAATTCTTTAGTGACGTCTTGTATAACCACCCCTAACCAACCACGGCTAACTCGACCTGTGGATCGTAACTGCATGGCGACCTTTTGAGCCACATTGATTGGAATAGCGAAAGATAATCCCATAAAACCACCGGTTTTACTATAAATCTGTGAATTAATGCCAATCACTTCACCATTCATATTAATCAACGGCCCACCTGAATTACCTGGATTGATTGGAACATCGGTTTGAATGAATGGAACCAGTGTTTCATCTGGTAGAGATCTTCCTTTGGCACTGATAATACCTTTTGTCACGGTACTTTCAAATCCGAAAGGTGATCCAATAGCAATTACCCACTCACCCACTTTCTCATTATCTGAATTACCTAACTTAACAGAAGGCAAGTCTTTAGCATTAATCTTGAGTACGGCCACATCTGATTTGGCGTCTGTACCGATCACTTTCGCTTTAAATTCACGCTTGTCATTAAGGGTAACTAATACCTCATCAGCACCTTCTACAACATGGGTATTGGTTAAAATATAACCCTCTGGACTGATAATAAAGCCTGAACCCATGGAGTGGGATTCGGGTACCTCCCCCTGATTAGGAGAGCCTGGCATTCCAGGCATCCCTGGCATCATAGGAATACCAAAGCGTCTAAAGAATTGATACATGGGATCATTGGGATCGATATTCCCATTCATGTCATTTTTTCCCATAGCTCGCGCTTTGGTTGTGGTACTGATATTTACCACTGCCGGAGAGAGCTTTTCTACTAAGCCTGTAAAGTCAGGGAGCGACTCAGCATTCACCTGTACAGTAAGAAATAAAGCCAAGAAAACATAAAATAAGCGTTTCATCGATTAGAACTCCGTGAAAATGTGACAGAAGAAACAATTTCTTTAATTGAATTCAAAGGTAAATCACCCACCACAGTCACTACATGATTATTAACCTGCGCCGAGTAAAAGCTTAAGGAATTTTGTAAAATTTTACTTATTATGGTGTGAGCTGTTTTTGAATTAGGTTGAGCATCTTCAATAAATATAGAAAAGGAAGATAAACTATCGGTATACATCTGATGAATCATGGTACCGCTGCCATGAGGACTTTCCCTACTAAATTCAGATATTTTCTTGAACCCATCAGGTAAACGTCCAATATTTATGTCATTAAAATTAGTCCCCTCACTCTGAAGCTTTATATTTTCAACTTGCCAGTTTTTTGTATCTTTGTAAGAGGGAGTTACCTCGGCATGAGAAACATTTTTATCCAGTTTAATTTCTGTAAAAAACGAAGTAATTAATGGTTCATTGTTCTCACCTAGTGTTGAGGCACGTAAAACTAGGTTGGTCTCATTATCTATACAAAAAACATGGGGGTAGCGTAAATTATCTTTAGGTATAAATTCAATCACATGACAAGATCTTGTCGCCACACGGTCATCACCTAAATAATTAAGTTTGTAATTAGTTAGATAGCTTTCAACAGGAGATGTGATCAAATCAGGAAATAACCGACGTATTTGACCTTGCTCTAAGCGAATAGAATGATAAGCTGGGAAAAAAGATTTAACTTGCTCACCATCACTTATAATTTCTCGGGGTAAACCATCAAGAGTATTAATTTTCGTCATTTCCTGTCCATTTGCACAATGAACGATTTTCGAGGCCAACATTTTATTTTCATGCTGAACAACAAAAACCCCCTCGAAACTTAAATGGTGTGCAGCCAAACTAACGGATTCCAAGTAGGCCTTGGAATCCCTCAGAAACTCTTGATTTTTTTTTAATTCATCAGCTGTAGAATACGCAGTAATAATCAATAAAAGTAAAAAACTTATTATTCTTGTCATGAACTTCAACTTCATTTTGACACAACCACTCCCGCATTATAGTCAACAGTTTGAATATCAGTGAAAGGAGACCACTGACGATGAAGATTCACGTAGGAGTTAACATACTTAGAAGGTAGAGCATCAGCACTTGCTACAGATTGCGTGACAGCAGGATTATCTAAAGAAGCTTGAGTTGCCTGCGTGTTAGAAAACTTAAATGAACCTTGTTTAAATGTTTGCGTGGAAATAATTACCACAAAGATTGCTGCAGCAATAGCAACCCATTTATTAACGGAGGGATCTTTTGCAGTCGCTTGGCGTTTTTTTTGAGGAACAAACACCGTCGGCTCATCTGCAAGGGCATCAAAAATCCTGTTTGTTAAGTTTACATGATGAACCTCACGATCCCTAACAACTTCACCTATCAAATGATATTGGTTCCATTTTTCACGAACACTACTGTCTGATTTCCATTGGCTAAGAATCTCCTTCTCAACCTGCGCATCAGCCTCGTTATCCATAAAGGCAGATATGTTCTCTGTCTTCATTACCATCTCCTGTCTTTTGCAATATCTAACTGGGGTCTTAATTTTTCTGCTATCGCTTCGCGCGCACGAAAAATTCTTGATCTTACTGTTCCTATTGGACAACTCATTATGGATGCAATTTCTTCATAACTTAAACCTTCAATCTCACGCAAACGAATAGCCGTTCTCAGTTCTTCAGGAAGCGCATCCATACTATTATTAACTGTTTCAGCTATTTGCCGACTCATTAACTCTGCTTCAGGTGTATTAACATCTTTCAACAGGTCACTTTCTCCGTAATTTTCCGCTTCATCATTATCAAGAAGGGTACTTGTGGGTGCTCGTCGACCCATAGAGACTAAATAGTTTTTTGCGGTATTAATACCAATCCGATAAAGCCATGTATAAAAAGCACTATCACCTCTAAAACTGGATAGGGCACGGTAGGCTTTAATGAAGGATTCTTGCGTGACATCCTCGACTTCGCCTGGATCTCTTACCAAGCGACTAATTAAGCGAGCAAGCTTTCTCTGATACTTGACCACAAGCATCTCAAAAGCTCTCTTGTCACCCATTTGAGCTCGCTCAACAAGCTGTTGATCAATATCTCTGTCAGTCATTAATTTCCCATCAGCTCGGGGGTCACTGGATGGTTTGTATACATTATCCAAGGACATATCCACTACATCTAAATTAGTAGGTATAGTATACAGTGATAAGTTAGGTTTTATAGATAAATTAGTTTTCATAGTAATAAGGCAACGCATGCAAAAGAAAGTTCAACATTCACTTTATTTTCAATAATTTAGACTTAGTTTAAAAGATCACAGTGATCCCTATACTTACAAAAGAGTCGTTACGTCAGGCTCAGAAAAAAAATGATTTAGATAACACCCTCCCCCTTGTACAGCAAGCGGGACATCAACTAACCCTATTTATTAAAAAAAAATGTACTCAATATTCAACAATATTAGTACTACTCGGGCCGGGTAATAAAGGACTCGATGCGTTGTGTGCAGTTGATTTGTTGAGCACTCAAGGATATATCATATGGATTTTAACCACTGAAAATGTGGCTAATTTTAGGCAATTGTCTCAGCGATATAAACATAATGGCAATATCAAGCTAATCCAAAAATGGGAATTTCACCAATTTGACCTGATTCTAGATGGGTTATTTGGTATTGGATTAAATCGTGGTCTAACAGAACCCTATAGTAATTGGCTAAGACTATCAAATCAAATCAGCACCGTAAAAATTGCCATAGATATACCAAGTGGATTAATGTGTGACACAGGCATTGCATACAGCGATACCTTTCAGGCTGATCACACTTACTCATTGATTGCCGGAAAAATTGGCTTATATACCGCAGATGGGCCGGATTATTGCGGTGAAATCGTTGAGGATGATTTAAATATAGCTGTTCTTCCAGATGGTTTTACCCTCAGCAAACCTATTACCCACTTCTCTTGGCGTACTCAACAAAAAAATACTCATAAAGGAATGTTTGGCAACATAGGTATTATTGGCGGTGCAAAAGGAATGATTGGAGCAAGTTTTCTTACGGCTGAAGCCTGCTTACACTCAGGGGCAGGACGAGTATGGCTATCGGCTCTTGATGATTCCGCAGAAAATATGGCTCCTCTGTTCAACCCTCAAATAATGACTAAATCATTATTTGAGTTAATCGACTCTAAATTAGACTGTCTTATCATTGGTCCAGGGACAAATGCCAGTGATTTTGATGAACGAATCATTCACTCAGTGATTAATGTTCCCTATCCAATACTATTAGACGCTGGGTTTCTACCTCTCTTAAAGGATAGTCAACTCATTGAGCAGCTCTCCCACAGATGTCAACCCACCATCATTACTCCTCATCCAGGTGAAGCCGGTCAGATATTGAATAGAAAAGTTATCAGCCGAGTTGAGGATGCAAAATATCTCTCCCAACTATTGAAAGCCTGGGTTGTTCTAAAAGGGCAAGGCACAGTCATCTCATCCCCAGAGCAACGTTGGTGGATCAATACCACCGGCAATTCAGCATTGTCTATTCCTGGATCCGGCGATATATTGTGTGGCGTAATAGGGTCTTTAATATCAAGATGTACTCACCTTGAATTCGCTTTACTCAATGCAGTGAATATACACGGACAGGCAGCGATGGATTACCAAAATCAATATTGTGGGACCATAGGAATGTCTTACCGTGAGCTTCTATTCTATATTCGCTCAAACCTAAATAAGCTATAACTGAGTCTTTATCAGTTACAATATTTGTTTATTTTTTATCATACCGAGGATAACAAGGTGTCTGAAAAAGAATCAATGCAATACGACGTAGTAATTGTTGGAGCCGGAGTGTCTGGACTTGGCTGTGCCATCAAACTTAAACAATTATCCCAAGAAAAAAATCTTGATATCAGCGTATGTGTTATTGAAAAAGGCAGTTCCATAGGGTCCCATATCTTGTCTGGAGCCGTCATGGAACCCACAGCTCTCAACGAATTATTTCCAGATTGGCAAAAAAGAGGTGCGCCTCTGCGCGTTAACGTCACATCAGATCATTTTTACTATCTAACAAAATCACGTTATTACTCGCTACCCATACCCTCGTCTCTTAACAATATAAATAATTTTATTGGTAGTGTTGGCGAATACTGCCAATGGTTATCAACTCAAGCAGAGGATTTAGGGGTTGAAATCTATCCTGGTTTTTCTGCCGCCCAAGTCATTTACAACGATAATAGGGAAGTGATTGGCATTTCAACAGGTGACATGGGTCGCGATAAAGAAGGAAACCCAACAGAACAATTCCAGCCTGGCCTCAATATTTTTGCGAAACAAACTATCTTTGCTGAGGGAGCCAGAGGATCACTAACGGAAGAATTAAAGAAAACATATCAATTAACAAAAGATTGTCAACCACAAACCTATGCCTTAGGGTTTAAAGAGATTTGGGAAGTTGATCCTAGCGTTCATCAGCGAGGGAAAGTAACGCATACCGTAGGATGGCCACTCTCCTCGGATACCTATGGTGGTGGCTGGATATACCACCTCGATGAGAGACAAATTTCCATCGGATTTGTGGTAGGGCTGGATTATCAAAATCCATACTTAAACCCTTTTGAAGAGTTTCAACAATTTAAAACCCATCCCCATATTAGCAATCTCCTTCAAGGGGGAAGACGTTTGAGTTATGGCGCACGAGCACTCTCTGAGGGAGGATGGCAGTCTATCCCTAAATTAAGTTTCCCAGGCGGCTTACTCATTGGCGATGCAGCTGGCTTTCTAAATGTTGCAAAAATAAAAGGGTCTCATACCGCACTTAAAACAGGAATGTTAGCTGCTGAACAAGTCTTTAATTATTTACAACGATCAGATACTGACGTAAAGGAACTATCTACTTTCACTGAATCTGTAAAATCCAGTTGGGTAGGAAAAGAACTCTACAGTATCAGAAACATACGCCCATCGTTCAATTATGGAAGAGGTTTTGGCTTACTGTATAGCGCTATAGAATTTTATTTATTGAAAGGCAAAAGCCCCTGGACATTTGCCAATCATTACGACCACTTAGCACTAAAACCCATTAAATCCCAACCCACAATTTCCTATCCTAAAGCAGATGGAGTAATTACCTTTGATAAGAATAGTTCTGTCTATCTTGCTAACATCCATCACAGCGAGAATCAGCCTGTTCATCTCAAACTGGCGCAATACGATACCGCCATTAAAACTAATTACTATTTATATGGGTCACCTGAAACAAAATACTGTCCTGCTGGCGTGTATGAGATCATCAATGAACTCAATGCCTCACCCAAACTGATCATCAACGCTCAAAACTGTATCCATTGTAAATCCTGCGATATAAAAGATCCCACGCAAAATATCAGATGGGTTCCCCCAGAGGGTGGCAGTGGACCGAATTATGCCAATATGTAACTAAGCTGGAATGAGGATATTTTTCACATCCTCAAAAACTTGATTTGCTATCTCGGCGCCATCTCGTAAAAGGGTTTCAATTTCTTTTAAAGCAATGTCCTTAAAAGATTGATCGCTAATGGATGGCGCATTAATATATACGTTGAGTGCAGCGCTTTTTAAGGCAGCTATCAACATTTCTACAGCAACTCCTACATCACTGATGACCATTTTATTCCCAGTTTTTACCGAGCGCTGGCATAGTTTAAGACCATTGAATGCAGATTGCGCAATTTTTAGTGGTGCACGGGTAGCATTCTTTAGATGAGTTTGTATGGCTGTCACTCTGACGGATTTTTCCTCATCAGAGCTTTTAGGTAGTTTATAGGAGGCCATCAACTGATTAAATGACTCAACATCCTCGTTAATTAATAAAATTAACTCAGAACGCAATTGTTCTGCCTCTTGAAGTTGCAAGGTCATCTCCGACTCCACTTCTTCATAACCTTTTTTTCCAATGGTTAAGTTTGCTACCATTGAAACCAGTGCCGCACCCATCGCACCAGAAACAGCTGCAGCGCTCCCCCCCCCAGGGGTGGGCTTAGCACTGGCTAGATCTGTTAAAAAACTGTCCAATATTTGATTTTTGATCATAAAATTATTCCTTTACCATTTCTTTTGCCAAACCATAAATCTCATTGGCATCTAACACTTGGGTATTGCTATGGAACAATTGCTCAATACAACGGCGATGAAGCGCTAATTTTAAGGCTCCAAAACCAATCGCTCCAAAAGTCTTTTTACCATATCGATCCATGGCACGATCCATCACCTCAACCCCCTCTAGTCCTAAAGGAGGAGTAGCATTCGCATCTACCAAGAATTTAATGCGAGGCGCATTTTGCCAAGTATGCGCGTCCAACATTAAAACACCTGCGGCACCAGTTGATAGAACAATATCCCTATCCGCTGCAATGAGCTGCCGATCTCTTAATTCAGGAGCAGCCAAGGGTTCAATTGAAAGTGAAAAACGCTGTGCAATACTGTCAGTAATATGTTTGGTTTTATCAAATTGACGACCAGTAATGGATACATTCACTCCTTCTTGGGCTAACATGATTGCCGCTCTCTGTCCCACGGGGCCAGTGCCTCCGAAAACTACAGCATTCATACCTTTAACGTTCACGTCCTTAGTCAGCAAAGCAATACAGGCAGCGGCAGTGGTATTAGCGCCATTACTGTCCAACATGATGGAAACTCGAAAATTTGAGAAAAACTGTTGTTGTATAGCAGAAAAAAGAGTCTGCCCCTCTTCCAAATTACTCCCTCCTACAAACATTGCAGTATTTTTTTTGTCCTTGGGAGATCGTGTAAAAATAGCCCCTTCAACAATTGGTTTAACATTGCTTGAATTGACAACAGAGTAAGTAGCCACATGATCTGCACCGCCATCGTAGGCCACGACCGTATCAAAAGCGCTGGGGTGAGTATCTGTATCTAATTGGAAAAGTAATTTTTTCATTGTGGTTATTCATTTTATTAAGCAATATGCATTCTACCTTGTGATAACCATTCACAACCAAAGAAATGATTATCTAACAAATCATTTTTACTGATCAGTGAGAAATACTCAGAAGATCTAAGATTTGCTCAACATGATTAAGGGTTTGATTTCCTATGATCGCTTTTTTTAAGGCTCCACAACGTGGTAAATTTTGTAAAATAAAGGATTCCAATCCTTTCATTTTATTAAGATAAAAAACCTCCTCCTTCTTTTCTATATTTATTTTATTGTGGCACACCATGATCTCATTCAAGGATAACCATCCTGATACTAGCCAGCCAAAAGTCATTAAGATATCTTTAGCATGGCTAAATTTATAATACTGATTGTCATTTTCTAGTATATATTGACACATTTCCCGAGTATCAAAGAGCGCCTTTTTGAGTGTGTAAACTGACTTATTATTGACTAAGATTTGCTCTGCTTGAATTAACACCTCATCTATTTCTTGAAACAACTCGAATGCTGCTTGTCCTTTGTCTCGCAATATCTTTCTGCCTAATAAATCATTAGCCTGAATACCTGTGGTGCCCTCATAGATGGTTGTGATTCGAGCGTCACGGTAATATTGTGCAATTCCGGTCTCTTCAATAAAACCCATTCCACCAAAAATTTGAATACTTTGGTAGCACAACTCATTACCCATTTCTGTACAAAATGCTTTGACAATCGGTGTCAAAAAATCTGAGCGTTGACTGGCATATCCTTGCTCAACCGTGTCCTTTGAGCGTCTCATGTCTAACATTTTCGCACCATAATAAGACAGATGGCGACAGGCATTAATAATCAGTTTGATATTTAATAAAGTTTGAGCCACATCAGGATGATGTAGGATTGGTAGAGAACTCGTGGCCCCTAAGGGGATACCTTGCTTTCTTTCTTTAGCATAACTTAAGGCTGCCTGATAGGCCATTTCAGCGACAGCAAACCCCTGCACTCCTACAGAAAATCGCGCAGCATTCATCATAACAAACATGATTTCAATACCTCGATTTTTCTCTCCCAATAAATACCCTATGGCTCCCCCTTTATCACCAAAGGATAAAACACAGGTTGGGCTCGCGTGTATACCCAGCTTATGTTCAAGAGACACGGTATGAATATCATTTTTATCTCCTAAGCTACCGTCATGATTAAGGAGATATTTAGGTACAAGGAAAAGAGATATTCCTCTTATTCCGGCCGGTGCATCGGGAAGTCTCGCTAAAACCAGATGAATAATGTTCTCGGTAAAATCATGATCCCCATAGGTAATATATATTTTTTGTCCAATGATTTTATAGTGATCGCCCTCCTCCACAGCCTTGGTCGCTATGGCAGATAAATCCGAACCAGCCTGAGGCTCTGTCAGATTCATTGTACCTGTCCATGTCCCTGCTATCATAGGAGGTAAGAATTTTTTCTTTAATTCTTCATGTGCCGCATAATCAATCGCTTCGATAGCGCCTCTTGTTAACAGCGGACAAAGTGTAAAAGACATATTTGCCGCATGCCACATTTCCTCCGTGGCGGCAGAGAGCATGATGGGTAATCCTTGTCCACCATATACTGTAGAGGAAATTAAACCATTCCAACCTGCATCAATAAATTGTTGGTAAGCTTCTTTAAAACCAGGAGCTGTTATTACCTGACCATCTTCTAGTTTACAACCATGTCTGTCGCCTACTTGATTGAGCGGGGACAATACGTTTTTAGTAAACTTGGCGCATTCCTCTAATATAGAATTACATAACTCTGGATTAATTAAATCCTCTTCATAAGCATTTAATAGTGTGTGATACCCGAGTACTTCATGTAATAAAAACTGTATATCTCGCAAAGGTGGCTGATAGTTTTGCATAGTACTGTTTCCTAAAATGTCTCCAGCGACGTCAGAAAACGCCACTTACCTAAGGGTAATTGACCTAATTTAATATGACCAATCCGAACACGCTTTAAACCAACTACTTTCAAATCAACCAATTCACACATGCGTCGAATTTGTCTTTTTTTTCCTTCTTTTAACTTAAACATCAGTTGATCATCATTTAGAATAGTGACGGTTGCAGGTTTTAATTGCTGTCCGTCTAAGGATAATCCGAAGTTAAGCAAACTTAATTTCTCTCCAGTTATGTGGCCCTCATAGCGAACCAAATATTCCTTTTCAATTTGAGAGTTCTCACCAATGAGATTTTTTGCAACTCTTCCATCTTGGCTTAACACCAATAAACCGGTTGAATCAATATCAAGCCTGCCACAGGGAGCTAACCCTTTTAAAAAATTAAATTTCCCATCGAACTTAGGATTGTTCTCTGTCCAATAATTTTCTAAGGTAATTAATTTGATAGCAGGAATGTAGCCCTCTTCGGCTTGACCCGACACATAACCAATGGGCTTGTTAATCAGAACGGTAATGAGTTGATTTTGCTCATGAATGGCTTTTTTACTGATTTCAATTTGTTGACTAGGATGAATTTTGTATCCTAATTCATTAATCAAATTACCATCCACATACACCCACCCTTTTTCTATCCAAACATCTGCTTCCCGACGAGAACACAGTCCACGCTGAGACATCACTTTTGACAATCTAACTAATTCTTCACTCATCTAAAAAATCTTTAATTATTTTCGTGTGTTCATCTGACATTAAATGGGGAGCATGCCCACAACCCTCAAACTCCACTACCTGCATTGATGGCTTGGTCATTTTCATCCAATTAACCGTATTTCTAGGCAGTAAATCAGAATTACTACCTCGTATTAACAGGATTGGGCAGTTAACTTTCAACCAAAAATAACTTAAATCCACATCCATAATAGGTTTAGAATTAAAAACATTTGCTATGGCTGGATCATACTTTAACTTATACACCCCTTGAGAATTTTTAAATACACTGTGGATCGTCATATGACGCCACTGCTCATCGCTTAAGGCTCCAAAAGTACTGTAATTGTTCCTGAAATACTCTTCTGCTTGCTGCAAATGATCAAACTGTGGATCGGTACCCACATATTGTGCTAATCGATTCAGAGAGTGAGCTGTAATGTGACTTCCCACGTCATTAATCACTAATTTTCTAATAGGGCTATTGGTGTGAGCTGCAAGCATCATCCCTATAATTCCACCCATGGAAGTTCCTACCCAATCGACTGAGTTCACAGATAAACGAGCTATCAAACAAGCCATATCTGATAAATAAACTGGGTAACCATAATCTGTTTTGTTTTTCAACCAATCACTGTCACCTCGCCCAACTATATCTGGACATACCACATGATAGGACGGGCTGAGGTAGCGTCCTAAAAAGTCAAAATCATGGGCGTTTCGAGTTAATCCATGTACCGCAATAACTGTTCGGTCGGAATTAGGATTTCCCCAAGTAAAGTAGTTCACCTGATGAAATCCGTTTAACCAAAGTCCTAAAAATTGATGTTTATTCATGGGCTGGATGAGAAAAGTAATAAGACTCAGTTTCCGTAATTAGTAGATCGATAGGGCAATCATGGCTCTCTCGCGGAATTCTTTCTAAACGTTGAAATTCAAAACCAATTGATATTTTATAACTATGACCTTGTTGATTGGCTAACAATTTATCATAATACCCGCCACCGTAGCCAATCCGATATCCCTCCTTGTCATAGGCTAGCCCGGGCACCAAAATACAATCTATATCGCCTATTAATACGGCTTCACACCGACTTTCATCGGGCTCTAAAATACCCCAAATACCAGGTACCAGATGTTCTCTATCCTTCACGCGATATAGTTCAAGAACTTTTAATTCTGCATCCACCTTGGGAAAAATAATATTAGTAGTATGTTGATACAGATAATCTATCAATGGCCAGGTATTAACTTCATTCCCAAAGGAGGCATACACCATGAACGAATTAAAGCGTGAATATAACTCCTCACTTACAAACCGGTTAAAAATTAGATTTTCATTGATTTGACGCTCTTGTGGGTCTAACTGATCACGTTCAGTTAATATTTGTTTACGTATCATTTTTTTTTGATCAGCATTCATTGTAGTCAAGTATAATAAATTTTTTAGTTGAGGTTAAGTGAATGAGTCGCGAAAATATATCCAGTGGATCCACATGGGAACCTATTATAGGATACTCCAGAGCCGTTAAAGTGGGTCAAAATGTTTACGTCTCAGGAACCACAGGAACAGGCCCTGATGGTCAAATCGTTGGTAAAGAAGACGCTGAAGCACAAACTCTCCAAGCATTAACCAATATTGAAAATGCTTTAAAAAACGCAGGGGCTGAATTAAAGCATGTGGTACGAACTCGTATTTACGTAACACAAATCAATGACTGGGAAAAAATTGCTCGAGCCCATGGTAAATTCTTTAGTCAAATTCGCCCTGCTACTACCTTGGTTGAGGTCAAACGTCTCATCGATCCTGACATGCTGGTTGAGATAGATGTTGACGCAGTCATATTTTAATTGTCTCAAGCCATTACTGCATTAGAGACTCTTTAATGGACTCTAATGCAGTGGGGTCATCCAGTGTGGTGAGATCCCCCGGATCTCTCCCCTCCGCCAATGCTTGAATACTTCTTCTTAAGAGCTTGCCTGATCTTGTTTTAGGTAAAATTGATACAAAAAACACTCTTGCAGGTCGTGCAATAGCGCCCAATAACTGATCAACGGTTTGAAATAACTCATTTTCAAGTTGTGTCCTGTCGGCTTTGCTTTTGGCATAGGCATTATCCTTGGATACCACAAAAGCAAAAGGTTTTTGTCCCTTGATTGGGTCATTGACCCCGACTACTGCAACCTCCACCACATTATGATGACTACTAATAGCTTCTTCAATTTCTCTAGTGCCCAACCGATGCCCGGCCACATTAATCACATCATCAGTGCGGCCAAGAATAAAGTAATAGCCATCCGTGTCACGAACTCCCCAGTCAAAGGTAGAATAAATATATTTATCTTTAAATGTAGAAAAATAGGTTTTTACAAACCGTTCATCGTCCCCCCATATCGTAGACAAACATCCTGGAGGAAGAGGGGGAATAACAGCTAACAATCCTTTCTCATTATCCTTTGCTGGTTCACCAGTACTCTCATTGATCAATTGTACGTTGTAGCCGTAAACGGGAAAGCTTGGGCTACCAAACTTTCTCGGCGTGTTGTCCACTCCCAACATAGCAGACAAAATAGGCCATCCAGTTTCAGTTTGCCAATAATTATCTACCACAGGAATATTTAGTGATTGTGTAATCCATTGGGCTGTTGGCTCATCAAGTGGCTCTCCCGCTAGAAATAAATAACGAAGAGAACGTGTTTTGTTTTTATCTAAATAAATTGGATCCTGTTTCTTAAGTACTCGAATAGCTGTGGGGGAACTAAACATGATACTAACTTGATATTTATTGACCACATCCCACCAAATACCAGGATCTGGCCTAATGGGTAAGCCCTCATAAACAACCGTTGTCATGCCACTGATTAAGGGGCCATAAACAATGTAAGAGTGTCCCACTACCCAACCGATATCAGAGGTCGTAAAAAAAGTTTCACCGGCATTGCCACAATAAATGTGTTGTATGGAAGCACTCATAGCCACTAAATAGCCACCAGTATCTCGTTGGACTCCCTTGGGTTTTCCGGTAGTACCCGAAGTATAGAGAATATAAGAGGGATGCTCAGAGTCCACCCATTCACAGTTAACTTGGGCATTGAGATGTTTTTCCTTAATGTCCCCATAATTAACATCCCGTTGCTTGATAACTGTCCTATTCGGATCCAGTCCACGGTTAATTATTAACACGTGCTCTGGTGGGAAACTGGCTTTTTGACAAGCTTCGTCCACCAAGGGTTTATAGGGAACCACCTTCCCTCCCCTTGATCCAGCATCTGCGGTTATCATTAATTGGGGCTTAGCATCATCAATTCTTGCGGCAAGACTGTGAGCGGCAAATCCACCAAACACCACAGAATGTACAGCGCCAATTCTTGTGCAAGCATACATAGCAAAAAGAGCCTCAGGGATCATGGGCATATAAATCACCACTCGATCACCTTTTTTAACCCCTAACTCTCTCATGATAGATGCCATCACATTTACTTCATGATGTAATTGAGAAAAGCTATAAATTTTTTCTTGTTGGGTTTCTGTAGAGACGAATACCAGAGCAGCCTGATTTGCTCGGTCCTTGAGATGACGATCGATAGCGTTATAACAGATGTTTGTTTTCCCACCCACAAACCATTTTGCAAAAGGGGGACGCGAGTAATCAAGTACCTGCTTAAAAGGCTCATGCCAATATATGGACTCCGCCTCTTTACTCCAAAACTGTTCTGGTTCTTGAATGGATAAGGTATAAAAAGCTTGTAATCTCTCTCCCATAACTTACTCCCTCCCCGTATCTTATGGTGTACTACAGATTAATTATTTTATTTTTACTACATAGCGCCCGATTGTCTTACCGTTCATCATCTGCTCGAATACAGAATTGAGTTCGTTAAGTGTTATCACTTTAATACTGGTTTTAAATTGATCCGGTTTCATGGTGTTGGCAATTCTATGCCATACCTCTAATCGAGTTTTCATGGGACACGCTACAGAATCAATGCCTAACAAATTGATCCCCCTTAAAATGAAGGGCATCACCGTGGTGTGTAAATCAATTCCTGCTGCTAAACCACAACTGGCAATAGATCCATGGGTATTGACAGTTCTAGTCAGCCAAGCCAGCACACCTGAACCCACCGTATCGATGGCTCCAGCCCATAACGCTTTTTCCAAGGGTCGTTCGCCCATTTCAAATTCACCGCGAACCCAAACCTCCTTGGCACCCAGCAATTTAAGATAATCACTTTCAGATTTTTTTCCGGTAATTGCTGTGACCTCATAGCCTAAATGATGTAAAAACTCTATTGCTAAGCTACCCACTCCACCGGTAGCCCCCGTTACAACGACTTTACCCATGTTTTTATTTAATAGATTTTGTTCTAAACGAAAAATTGCAAGAGCTGCTGTAAACCCCGCAGTTCCGACCACCATCGCATCATTGAGAGAAAGGTTGGCTGGCACTTTAACCACCCAATCAGCAGGGACTCTCACAAAATGTGCATAACCACCATCATGACCCACGCCTAAGTCATAGCCAGTAACCAGTACATTCTCACCTTTAATAAAACGTTTATCAGTGGATTCAACCACCACTCCTGACACATCAATCCCCCCTATTAAAGGGAGTGATTTCATGATCTTGCCCCTACCCGTCCCAGCTAGCGCATCTTTATAATTAATACTAGAGAAATGAGCTTCAATAAGAACCTCTCCTGAGGTAAGATCATTGAAATCTATATCACACACGTGACCTTTAATCTGATCACCCTCTTGCGACACACGGTATGCTTGAAAAGACATTGGGTATCTCCCCCATTAATTGTAGTTTTTTAAATAATCTACACTTTGCATTTCAATAAGTCTACTGATGGTTCTATTAAATTCGTTAATAAAAGGGCCCTCTGTGTAAAGCTCTTCTGGTTTCCCTGCAGCACTCATAATGAGTTTTATCTTTTGATCATACAAAATATCGATCAACATCGTAAAGCGTCTTGCCTCTTCAGCTTGACTAGGGTTCATCAGGGGAACATTGGATATGAGTACTGTATGGTAATTGTGGGCTATTTCCAAATAATCTAACTGCGAACGTGGACCGTGACATAAGGCGGTAAACTCAAACCAAATCACCCCTTCACCAAAACCTTTAACAGGCAGTAAACGACCACATATTTCAATTAATGGACTATGCGCAGCGTTCTCACATAAACCGCTAAAAATATGTTCCATTTGATTAACAACATCAGTCGACAAAGGTGATAAATAGTTCTTTGACAGAGCATGGGAGCGTTGCCGGTGATCTAGTGTGCCTGAGATATTGAGTACATCGGTTTTTTCCTTAATGAGCTCAATGGCTGGCAGAAAACGCTCCCGTTGTAATCCATCTTGATACAACTCATCTGGAGCATAGTTAGAGGTGATCACCAGCACCACACCCCAATGAATCATATTTTGAAACAAACGCTCTAAAATCATGGCATCAGCTATATCGCTAACATGAAACTCATCAAAACATAACACTCTGTTCTTAACAGCTATCTCCGCTGCCACAATTTTCAAAGGATCTTTTTGGTGATGCACTTCCTTTAATCTATCTTGAATGGAAGCCATAAACTCATGGAAGTGAACACGTTTCTTTCGACGATACGGAAGAGTATCAAAAAAAGCGTCCATTAATGCACTTTTCCCTCTTCCAACCCCACCATACAGATACAACCCCTTTGGTGGAGCTTTGTTACCGAAGGTTTTGGCTAGGAGCGTTTGACGATACTTCTTAAATGCCATGAGCTCGTCATGCAATTGCTGAAGTTTTTCGACCACACGCAATTGATCTTGATCAAACTCAAAGTCTTCACGTTGACTGAAATGTTGATACCAATCCAGTGGACCAGTAAACGTGGGAGATGCAATAGAATCGCTAATATTCACGTTTACATATTCAGAGCTCTGCCATCCACAGCGAGTGCTGCCTCATGGATAACCTCGCTTAAGGATGGATGAGCATGAACAATACGAGCAATGTCCTCGCTTGATGCTTTAAATTCCATGGCAACTACTGCCTCAGTGATTAACTCTGAGGCAAATGGACCAATAATATGCATACCCAGAATTTCATCCGTATGGTGATCAGCCAAGATCTTAACGAAACCTCGGGTTTCATTAAGCCCTTTGGCACGTCCATTGGCCGCAAAAGGGAATTTTCCAACACGATAGAGAGTTTTTTCAGTTTGCAATTGTTGCTCAGTTTTACCTACCCAAGCAATCTCTGGCGAGGTATAAATCACCCAAGGAATAGTGTTAAAGTTTACATGAGTTGACTGACCATTGATTGCCTCAACTACCGCCACAGCTTCCTCTTCGGCCTTATGTGCTAACATGGGTCCACGAACCACATCACCAATAGCCCATATCTTTGGGTTAGCAGTTTGACAATGACTATCGACCGCAATAAACCCTTTCTCATCCACTGCAATGCCCACTTTCTCACAATGAAGATTATGCGTATTCGGTACACGACCAATGGAGACAATTAATTTATCAACAACGATTTTCTTGGGAATATCATCAATGTGATAGTGAATAGTAATATCTTTAGCATTGACGGAAATATCACCTAATTTAACTGAAAACTCAAAATGCAAATCTAAATCTTTGGTGTAGATTTTTAGGGCTTCAGCAGCTATGTCTTTATCCACACTCGCCAACAAAGAACTCTGCGCTTCAAGAATGGTAACCTGGCTACCTAATCTTTTCCATACACTACCCATCTCAAGACCAATAACTCCAGAGCCAATAATACCGAGACGCTTTGGTACAGAAGTGAGTGATAGGGCCCCTTCATTATCCAACACTGAAATATTATCAAAGGGTAAATGAGGAAGTGCTCTGGGCATTGATCCTGTGGCAACAATCACTTTTTCACCACAAATCTCTTCAGTGCTCTCATGGTGAGTGACCGCAAGAATAATGCCGGAATCATTTTCCCCAACAAAAGAAGCATGGCCATGTATAGAGGTAACTTTATTTTTCTTAAATAAATACGCCACACCACCTGTCAGATCATTCACAATCTTTTGTTTCCTCGATTGCATTTTTTCAAGATCAATAGTGGGCTTGGATACTGAGATACCATGATCGATAAAATCATGCTGTATTTTAGCAAAGAGCTCAGAGGACTCTAACAATGCCTTAGAGGGAATACAGCCGATATTAAGACAGGTTCCACCTAAACTGGGCTTATTATCTTGATTAACAAACTTATCAATGCAAGCTACTGACATACCGAGTTGCGCGGCCCGGATGGCGGCAATATACCCCCCAGGGCCTGCTCCAATAATCACTAAATCAAAATTTTTCATGGCTAAATATCCAATAAAAGTCTTGCAGGATCCTCTAGTGCTTCCTTAATCGCAACCAAGGTTAGGACGGCTTCTCGCCCATCAATGATTCGATGATCATAGGACATGGCAAAATAGTTCATAGGACGAATAACAATTTGCCCGTTTTCCACTACTGGACGTTCCTTGGTGGCATGCACACCCAGGATAGCCGACTGAGGAGGGTTGATAATGGGGGTGGAGAGCATAGATCCAAACACTCCACCATTAGAAATAGAAAAGGTTCCACCCGTTAATTCTTCCAAGGTAATTTTTCCATCCTTAGCGCGATTACCAAAGTCTGCAATCTGCTTTTCGATCTCTGCAATACTCATTTGATCAGCATTTCTCAAGATGGGAACAACTAACCCGCGTGCACTACCTACAGCAATCCCAATATCATAAAAGCCATGATAAATGATGTCATTACCATCAATAGAAGCATTAACAATGGGGTACTTTTTCAAAGCGGAAACAACTGCTTTAACAAAAAAAGACATAAAACCCAATTTAACGCCATGTTCCTTCTCAAACTTATCTTTATATTTGTTACGTAAATCCATAACAGGCTGCATGTTCACTTCGTTAAAGGTGGTGAGAATAGCCGCCGTTGATTGGGACTCCACCAGCCTTTCTGCAATCCGTGCCCGCAACCTTGACATGGGTACCCGTTGCTCAACTCGATCACCTACCGAATTAATCGTATTATTCGCAACAGCGGAGGTTGCTTTAGGTTGAGTTAATTGTCTAATCACATCGGCTTTAGTGACACGCCCTCCTCTGCCTGTTCCTTCTGTTTGCTGCACATCAAGGTTATTTTCTGCCAACATTTTTTTAGCCGCCGGCATAGCAATACTTGTTTTAACGGGTTTTTCTTGAATGGTTTTTTTGTCCGATACATTTGTATCAATTACAGCAGCATTTGAGGCAGGTTCTTCTGTCTGATCTGTTTTAGCCTCCGTATCAATAGTGGCAATCACTTCATCACTCACCACTTGATCACCTTGTTTTTTTAATATCGAAACCAGCTTTCCACTCGCTGGCGCAGGTAGCTCCAAGACTACTTTGTCTGTTTCAACATCAATGAGATTCTCATCTCTGGTTACCATTTCACCCACAGCTTTGTTCCAAGTTAATAAGGTGGCTTCGGCTACAGATTCAGAAAGCTGTGGAACTTTTACTTCAATGATCATGATTTTCTCCGCAAAATTCAAGCAGTAAGTGTAAGGGCTGCATCAATCAATGCTTTTTGTTGTTCATTATGCTTGGCCAAATAGCCCACAGCAGGAGATGCTGAGGAGGGTCTCAAGGCATACAATAATTTTTGATGCGGTAATAAATGGCGATTTAAATAATGTTGTATCCGGTGCCAAGCGCCTTGATTACCAGGTTCCTCTTGAGCCCATACAACAGTCTTGGCTTGGCTATACTTGTTAACCTCTGCTGCAAACTCATCGTGGGGGAAGGGGTAGAGTTGCTCAAGTCTAATCACTGCAATATTGTCAATATTGCGCGCTTTTCTCTCAGCAATAATATCGTAATAAACTTTTCCGCTACAGACCACCAGTCTTTCAACGTGACTATCCTTGAGTGTCTCCGTTTCAGCTATAACGGTTTTAAAACCACCAATGGTTAATTCCTTTAATTCAGAGGTAGCTTCTTTTCGTCTGAGTAAACTTTTAGGTGTAATCACAATGAGTGGTTTTCTCATGGGTCTAATCATTTGCCTTCTAAGCAAATGAAAGACTTGCGCAGGATTACTTGGAACACACACTTGAATGTTATATTCAGCACACAGTTGCAAATAACGCTCAAGCCGAGCTGAGGAATGCTCAGGTCCCTGCCCCTCATAGCCATGAGGAAGTAATAAGGTGAGCCCACACAGTCTACCCCATTTACTTTCACCGGAACTAATGAATTGATCGATTAATACTTGCGCACCATTAGCAAAATCACCAAACTGAGCTTCCCATATGATCAGATTTCTGGGTTCAGTGGTGGCATAACCATATTCAAAACCTAACACTGCCTCCTCGGAAAGAATAGAGTCTATCACCGTAAAATCGGGTTGGTTTTCTTTGATATGCTGCAGCGGGACAAAGATACCCGAGTCCCAACTCTGACGATTTTGATCATGAATTACAGCGTGACGATGGGAAAATGTCCCTCTACCACAATCTTGCCCTGATAAACGAATACCATATCCCTCATCAATCAGTGAGGCATAAGCCAAAGTCTCTCCCATTCCCCAATCAAGGGGTAACTCACCCTTACCCATCAACTTTCTATTATCAACCACTCGCTGGACTGAGGGATGTAACTTATACTCATTGGGAATACTGGTAATTTTCTCACTTAAACGTTTTAATACCTTTAATGGGAGGGCAGTTGATGAGTTTGCGCGCCAATCTGTTTGCTTATAAATACCCCAATTGAGCGTAAAGGGGCTTTGATAACCTTGGATAACGGTTTGATCAAGAAGAACTCCTGCATCCAGGGCATCGCGATAAGCTAAAACATACTTATCTCCCTCTCCTTTCTCAAGGATAGAGGTGCTTTCTAATAAATCTGCATAGAGTTTTCTTGTGGTGGGCAGAGCATTAATCTTTTTATACATCCAAGGTTGAGTCACCATTGGCTCATCCTGCTCATTGTGACCCAGTCTTCTATAGCAGACGAGATCGATGATGACATCTGAGTGAAAAGTATTTCTGTAATCTAAAGCTACTTGGGTGACCAATAAAACACTTTCAGGATCATCACCGTTCACATGAAATACTGGCGCTTCAATCATTTTTGCGATATCAGTACAGTAAGTAGTAGAACGAGTATCTCGGGGGTCAGAGGTTGTGAAACCAATTTGGTTATTAATCACTATATGCAACGTTCCACCAGTTGCATAACCACGTGTTTTGGATAGAGCCATAGTTTCCATCACAACACCTTGACCCGCAAAGGCAGAGTCACCATGGATTAACACCGGTAATACTTGGTCTCCATGGACATCCTTTCGCCGATCTTGCCTTGCTCTCACTGACCCCTCCACCACAGGATTCACAATCTCTAAATGGGAGGGATTAAAGGCCAAGGTCAAGTGTACAGGTCCACCTGAGGTTTTGATGTCCGATGAGAAGCCTTGGTGGTATTTCACGTCACCTGAACTAAGTTCAGAGGAATGCTTCCCTTCAAACTCTGAAAACAAATCTCGAGGCATTTTCCCTAGACAGTTCACCAAAACATTTAAGCGACCTCGGTGAGCCATACCAACAACAATTTCTTTTGTACCAAACACGCCAGCGCGTTGAATTGTTTCATTCACAATAGGAATTAGCGACTCGCCTCCTTCCAGTGAAAAACGTTTCTGTCCCACATATCTGGTATGTAAATATCTCTCCAGAGTCTCTGCTGCAGTAATATGTTGTAAAAGACTTTTTTTATCCTCTGGGCTTAAGATAATCTTAGATCGCGCCCCCTCAAAACGACCTTGAATCCATCTTTTTTGCTCTGTGCTGGTTAAGTACATGTACTCAATCCCGACATGACCACAATAAGTCTCTTTGAGTGCCGTTAATATATTTCTTAAAGTCGCTCTGGCAGGTCCCACCAAAGAGCCTGTATCAAACTGCTCGTCAAGATCGGTATCTTCCAAACCATACTGATGGTAGTCCAACTCAGGAACACTGTCAGGAGCATGTCTTTGAAGAGGATCCAAATCGGCAATTCGATTACCAAGAAAACGATAAGCGTTAATGAGTTGTAGAACGGCGACTTGTTTTGGATTGTGTGAGAGGTTAACTGTGGTGGTAGATGGTTTATGTTTGGCATACTGGGCAAAATGTTCGAGAATGTCACTATGTATTACATCTTTTGCCTGAGTGGGAGATGTTTTTTGAAGTTCATCAAAATATCGTCTCCAATCTTCTTTGACATTGTCCGGATTATCTAAATAAAGCTCATATTGTTCTTCAATAAAAGGGGCATTAGAGCCAAACAGATATGAGCTATCGAGATCATCCTTAAACATAATCATTCCTCAAAAGTGTATTAACCTGCCATGTAAAACTTAGCTACGTTTTTCAATTGGTTGCCAATCTCTTTTATCTTGGCCAATATAAAGCTGTCGTGGACGACCAATTTTTTGTTCTGGATCAGAGATCATTTCGTTCCACTGTGAAATCCAACCTACCGTTCTACCTAATGCAAAAACGGCGGTAAACATACTTACTGGTATCCCTAGTGCTCTCAAAACAATACCGGAATAAAAATCCACGTTCGGATAAAGTTTTTTGGAAATAAAATAGTCATCTTCAAGAGCGATTTTTTCCAATTCAAGAGCCAATTTAAACATAGGGTCATCATGGAGGCCCAATTCGTTTAATACTTCATGACAGGTCTTGCGCATAACCCCAGCGCGCGGATCCATGTTTTTATAAACACGATGGCCAAAACCCATTAATCTAAATGAATCATTTTTATCTTTGGCACGGGCAATGTATTTCCCAACTTGAGAGACGTCACCAATTTCCGCCAATTGTTTTAATACAGCTTCGTTCGCACCACCATGAGCAGGTCCCCATAAAGCAGCAATCCCTGCAGCTATACAAGCGAAGGGATTGGCACCGCTTGACCCTGCTAATCTTACAGTGGAGGTTGAGGCATTTTGCTCATGGTCCGCATGGAGTGTCAGAATTCTGTCAAAAGCACGAACTAAAATTGGGTTTGGTACATACTCTTCACAGGGGGTAGCAAACATCATGTGCAGAAAATTCGCCGCATAACTTAAATCATTCCTTGGGTACATAAAAGGAAGACCTGTGTTATAGCGATAACACATTGCAGCGATAGTGGGAACTTTCGCTAGCAATCTGGTGGCTGAGATAGAACGGTGTTCTGCATTGGTGATATTGAGGGAATCATGATAAAAAGCTGACAACGCTCCCACCACACCCACCATGACAGCCATGGGGTGAGCATCGCGCCTGAAACCCTTAAAGAAATTAGTTAACTGATCATGCACCATAGTATGGCGACGAATATTTTGTTCGAAATCAATACGCTGTTTTTGGGTCGGTAAATCACCATTGAGGAGTAGAAAGCATACTTCCATAAAATCTGAATGTTCAGCCAACTGTTCTATGGGGTAACCGCGGTAGTAGAGCAACCCCTGATCGCCATCAATATAAGTAATTTCAGATTTACAACTGGCTGTAGCAAGAAACCCTGGATCATAAGTAAACATCCCTGTTTGGCCCAGTGCACGAATATCAATGACATCAGGACCAATTGATCCCGAATAAATAGGCAAATCAACGCTATTGCCATCAGGTGTGATTAATTTTGCACTTTTAGTACTATCCATGAATTACTCTCCCAATATTCAAAATACGCTATAAACTTAAGAAGTTCTTATTTTATTCATTAACTCTATCTCTGCCGCACCTTCAACTTCACGCCTTCCCATGGCCAAGTCCAGAAGATCATTATCCGACAGTAATAAGAAAGTGTCATACACCAAAATTTCTTCCTCTGTGAGGGAGGATAAATGCTTTGATAAGAATCTCTCAAGTATCAAATCCATCTCAAGTAATCCGCGACGACTGCGCCAAATGATTCTATCAACTCTATTCCTGTCTAAAGTCATATTAAACAGATCTTTTTAACAGAGCATCCTTAATTTTACCGATGGCCTTAGTAGGGTTAAGACCTTTGGGACACACATCCACACAATTCATAATGGTATGACATCGGAATAAGCGGTAGGGGTCCTCAAGATTGTCAAGTCGCTCGTTAGTGGCTTCATCTCGGGTGTCAGCAATAAACCGATAGGCTTGTAACAGACCTGCAGGTCCTACAAACTTATCAGGGTTCCACCAAAAAGAGGGGCATGATGTGGTACAACAAGCACACAGCACGCATTCATACAATCCATTTAATTCTTCACGATCCTCTGGGGACTGCAGGCGCTCTTTTTGCGGTGGCGGTGTATCATTAATCAAATAGGGTTTTACAGAATTATATTGTTTAAAGAATTGACCCATATCCACAATTAAATCACGAATAACGGGTAAACCGGGTAGCGGTCTTAATACCACTGGCTCTTTTAAGTCCTTAAGAGGTGTAATACAGGCCAAACCATTTTTACCATTAATATTCATCCCATCAGAACCACATACTCCCTCACGGCATGACTTTCTCAAGCCAATACTGTCGTCAATAGACTTAATTTTTAGAATTGCATCCAGTAACATTCTGTCAGTGGTTGCCAATTCAACATCAAAGTCTTGCATATAGGGTTTTTCATCAACTTCTGGATTAAAACGATAAATACTAAATTTCATTGTTCACTCCAAATTAATAGACTCTAACTTTAGGCTCGAAGGATTCTACCGTCAGTGGTTTTAAGTTAACTGGCTTGTAATCCATACGGTTTTGTTCTAAATACCATAAACTGTGTTTCAGCCAAGTCTTATCATCTCTTTCTTTAAAATCATCTCTAGCATGAGCACCACGACTTTCTTTTCTCGCTTCGGCAGACACTAAAGTCGCTTGTGCAATAATGATCAGGTTTTCAAGCTCTAAGGCTTCAATACGTGCTGTGTTAAAGACTTTACTCTTGTCTTTCACATAAGTTCTTTGCACACGTTCAGCCACTTCCTTAATATTTTCAACTCCTTCAGTGAGTAACTCGTTGGTTCTAAACACACCGGCGTGATTTTGGACAGTACGACGTAAATCTTGCCCCACTTCATAAACGCTCTCACCGCTTGTGGCACCATCAATTCTAGCTAAACGTGACAGTGATAACTCTCCAGCGTCCTTAGGTAAATCCCTATGCTGTGGATTTGTCTTTAACCATTGAACCAAATGGTCTCCTGCAGATTTACCAAAGACCAATAAATCTAACAATGAGTTGGTACCCAGACGATTGGCACCATGCACTGATACACAAGCACACTCCCCAATAGCGTATAACCCTGGGACAATAGAACTTGGGTTACCGTTTTTTGGAACCACTACTTGGCCATAATAGTTGGTAGGAATACCTCCCATCTGGTAATGACAAGTAGGAACCACAGGGATTGGCTCTTTGATTGGATCAACGTGAGCAAATTTAATGGCTATCTCACGAATACCGGGCAACCTTTTATTAATGACGTCAGGGCCTAAATGGTCAAGTTTTAATAACACATAGTCTTTCTCAGGGCCTACACCTCTACCCTCTTTAATCTCTTGATCCATGGCTCGCGATACCACATCACGACTCGCCAAATCCTTCATCGTAGGGGCGTAACGCTCCATAAAACGCTCACCCTGTGAATTCAGTAAAATACCTCCTTCGCCGCGAACCCCTTCAGTAATTAGTACGCCAGCCCCTGCCACACCGGTTGGGTGGAATTGCCAGAACTCCATATCCTCGAGAGGGATACCAGCCCGGGCAGCCATCCCCATCCCATCACCTGTGTTAATATAAGCATTAGTACTGGAACGATATATTCTGCCAGCTCCTCCCGTTGCAAGAACCACTGCTTTGGATTGGAACAACACCACATTACCCGTTTCCATTTCCATGGCCACAATACCCACCACCGCACCCTCATAATCTCGAATCAAATCAAGGGCCATCCATTCCACAAAAAATTGACAGCGAGCTCTGACATTACGTTGATATAAAGTATGAAGCATGGCATGACCAGTTCTATCGGCCGCAGCACAGGCACGTTGAACGGGTTTTTCACCAAAGTTTTGAGAATGACCACCAAAAGGTCTTTGATAAATAGTTCCATCAGGATTTCTATCAAAAGGCATACCAAAGTGTTCAAGCTCATAAACCACTTCCGCGGCTTTTCGGCACATGTACTCAATGGCGTCCTGATCCCCTAGATAATCAGATCCTTTAATGGTGTCATACATATGCCATAACCAATTATCTTCTTGCATATTCCCAAGAGAAGCACCAATTCCCCCTTGTGCTGCTACGGTATGAGAACGCGTTGGAAAGACTTTGGAAAATACTGCTACGCGGTATCCACCCTCGGCAAGTTGAAGGGCGGCTCGTAAACCTGACCCCCCACCACCCACAATAATCGTATCAAATACTTGTTTAGTTAAGGCCATTCATTAACTCCATAGAATCAGTAATGCCCAGGCACCATAGCCAATCAGGGCAACAACAACACTCACTTGTAAGGCGAATCTTAGAGATGTGGGCTTGATATAGTCCATGAAAATATCTCGAACACCAATCCAAGCATGAAACAGTAAACACATCACAAACATCAATGTCACAACTTTGACAAGTCGATTAGTGAAGAGTTGATGTATCTCTTGGTAACCAAAGGTATCCATTAAAAAAACAACTGCCACAAAAGCGAGCACATAAACGGCCATCACAACGGCACTTACACGTTGAATAATCCAATCCTTTAAACCGTAATGGGCTCCTACAATAACTCGTTTCACCATAATTTAACTCCAATAATTAGGGTTAAAAGAATACTAACCATCAAGACAATCATGCTGGAGAGCCTAGCTCCTGCAAGTTCAATACCAATATGTAAATCCAGGAGCAAATAACGAATTCCTGCACAAAAATGATGTAAAAAAGACCATAACATTAATAAAAGCGATAATTTGAGCAGTGGATGCTGTAACCATGTAACCATTTGTTGGTACTCTGCCGCAGAATGAATTACCGACTGGACAACCCATAAAAGAAAGGGAATACCGATTAAGAACAACAACGCCCCACTGATTCGGTGCAAAATAGAAACTACCCCAGGCACAGGAAGTTTAATGGTAGTTAAATCTAAGTTCTTAGGTCTCTTCTTGGTGATTACTGACATAAATATCCTCTTAGCTCATTTCTGTCACATACGAAAATTTATCGGTATTACACAGCCCTCTTCGCCATTCCACTGGTCTGTCACCATAAGTAAAAGCGACACGATCAACTTGTAATAGGGGCTGGCGCTCAGGTACCATTAATAATTTCGCTACTTCAGAGGTGGCAGCCACTGCCTTAATATGCTCCTCAGCTCGAATCATGGTAATTCCAAAACGGGTTTCAAAAAAACTATAAAGAGAACCCGAAAAACTTTTCACCATACTCTCATCTAACCCCTTAAAGTAATTAACTGGAATATGTATTTCATCAAATATTTGTGCTTTATTTTTGTAACTTAAGATTCTCTTAATACAGTAGATACCAGCACCTACTCTTAGTTCAAGAAGATTAGCAGAAACTTCAGGCGCTTTTTCACGAGTAACTGATAAAAACTGACTAATAGGATATTCTACTTTACCATCATCACGATTGATACGTAGAAAACGGGTTGATGAAATTTCCGTGGTGTGACTTGCCACATAAGTGCCTTTTCCTTGGCGACGAATGAGAATATTTTCAGCTGCGAGTTCATCGATGGCTTTCCTGACAGTACCTTGACTCACTTTGTAACGATTAGCCAAATCAATTTCACTTGGAATAGAATCACCCGGTTTCCATTCACCCGCAATTAAACTCTGCGTTATTAATATTTTTATCTGATCGTAAAGAGGCCTATAACTTGGCGACATTAGACTATTCATTACAGCTCCTTTGGCACCTTTTGAATATAACATGCTTGAGCAGTATTTTTCAATATTATATATCTTATATAAGATATATAATAATTGACATATAAAACATTAATACATTAATATATTTATAAAAAAAAATCCAATATTTTTTATCTAAAAGTGAAAGTTTATGGCACATATTACTCCGGGAAGTAAACTGCGTAGCGCCATCATTCAAGAGAAGCCCTTGCAAATTGTTGGAACCATTAATGCCTATACAGCTCGCATGGCAGAACGTGTTGGATACAAAGCTATTTATTTGTCAGGAGGCGGGGTTGCCGCAAACTCACTCGGCATGCCAGATCTTGGCATTTCTAGTCTCGAAGATGTTTTAATCGATATACGTAGAATTACCGATAGCACTACTCTCCCCCTTCTCGTGGATGCAGATACTGGCTGGGGAGGTGCATTTAACATAGCTCGTACTGTAAAAAGTATGATAAAAGCTGGCGCCGCCGGACTTCATATCGAAGATCAAATACAAACCAAACGTTGCGGACATAGACCCAATAAAGCCATTGTTAGTCTTCATGAGATGGTGGATCGTATTAAAGCTGCAGTGGATGCAAGACAAGATGATTCCTTCGTGATCATGGCTCGAACTGATGCTTTGGCTGTGGAGGGAGTCAACGCTGCCATTGATAGAGCACAAGCTTGTATCGAAGCAGGCGCAGATATGCTCTTTCCTGAGGCCGTTACCGAGTTGAGCTTGTATCAACAATTTAAAGACAAAGTAAAGCAACCCATATTAGCTAATATTACGGAATTCGGCGCAACCCCTCTTTACACTACAGCCGAACTGAAATCAGTGGGCGTTGATATAGTTCTCTATTGCTGCGGGGCTTACCGAGCCATGAATAAAGCGGCCTTGAAGGTTTACGAAGCTATTCGCCATGACGGCACACAGAAAAATGTTGTCAATCTCATGCAAACTCGAGCGGAATTATATGATTTCTTAGACTATCATTCTTATGAACAAAAACTCGATGCCCTATTTAACAAGGAGGAGGAGATATAATGAGTTCAGATACTAATCTTTTGCCAACAGGTAAGGTCAAAAAATCCGTTGCCCTGTCCGGAGTTGTGGCAGGTAATACAGGTATTTGTACGGTAGGTGTAAGTGGAAACGATTTACACTATCGAGGATTTGATATTCTTGATTTGGCAAAACACGCTACTTTTGAAGAAGTGGCTCACTTACTGATTCATGACCATCTCCCCTCAAAGTCTGAACTCAAACAATATCGAAACAAATTACAATCTTTGAGGGGTTTACCCGCTCAACTAAAAATTGTTTTAGAGCAAATTCCAGCGGCTGCTCACCCTATGGATGTCTTACGAACCGGTGTTTCAATGCTGGGCACATTATTGCCTGAAAAAGATGATCACAATATTACTGGGGCAAGGGATATCGCTGATCAACTTATGGGATCCTTTGGATCCATGTTGCTATACTGGTATCATTTCTCTCATCACGGGCGCCAAATAGAGGTGGAAACAAACGATGAGAGTATTGCAGGGCATTTTCTTCATTTACTGCATGGCAAACAACCTAGCGCCTCCCATATTCAAGCCTTGGATACTTCTCTGATCCTTTACGCTGAACACGAATTTAATGCCTCAACCTTCGCTGCCAGAGTGACCGCTGGCACACTCTCCGATATTTATTCGTCGATCACCTCCGGGATTGGGACCTTACGAGGGCCTAAACATGGGGGCGCTAATGAAGTAGCTATGGATATTATTCGTCGCTACCACAGTGCCGAAGAAGCCGAAATTGATATTCAGCAACGCATTACAAATAAAGAGATCATTATCGGTTTCGGTCATCCCGTTTACACAATTTCCGATCCCCGTAATCAAATCATTAAAGAAATCTCAAGAAGATTATGTCAGGAAGCTGGGTACTTAAACTTGTTTGATATTTCCGAACGTATTGAACAGGTGATGTGGAATGAGAAAAAAATGTTCCCTAATCTTGACTGGTATAGCGCCTCCAGTTACCACATGATGGGTATCCCGACAGCCATGTTTACGCCTATTTTTGTTATAGCAAGAACTGCCGGATGGTCAGCACATGTTATGGAACAAAGAATCGATAATAAAATTATCAGACCCAGTGCAAATTATATAGGTCCAGAAGCTAAGACCTTTACCCCCATAGACTTACGTTAAATTTAGGAAACGCTTATGTCAGCACATATTTCAAATGAAAGGCCTGCACCAGATCAAGTGTTAGTGGATATTGCAAACTATGTCGATCAATATACTATTTCTTCTGAGGAAGCCTTAAGCACAGCTCGTAGCTGCCTAATTGATACTCTAGGCTGCGGTCTAGAAGCTCTCTCTTACCCTGCTTGTACCAAATTAATGGGCCCCATAGTGCCTGGAACTATTGTTCCTCATGGGGCCAAAGTACCTGGAACACAATTTCAGTTAGACCCTATCCATGCGGCATTTAATATTGGTTGCATGATTCGCTGGTTAGATTTTAATGACACGTGGCTTGCTGCAGAGTGGGGACATCCCTCGGACAATTTGGGAGGTATCCTTGCTGTTGCTGATTGGCTATCACGTAACCAAGTGGCTTCAGGAAAAGCTCCTTTAACTATGCGTGTGGTGTTAGAGGCCATGATTAAGGCCCACGAAATCCAAGGCATATTGGCCTTAGAAAATAGTTTTAATCGGGTTGGTCTTGATCATGTGGTATTGGTTAAAGTTGCCTCAACCGCAGTGGTAGCTAAGTTGTTAGGCTTATCAAAGGAAGAGATTATAAATGCTGTATCCTTAGCCTGGGTAGATGGGCAAAGTCTTAGAACCTATCGTCATGCTCCCAATACAGGCTCCAGAAAGTCATGGGCTGCGGGGGATGCCACCAGTCGCGCCGTTCGCTTAGCTTTGATGGCACAAAGGGGAGAAATGGGCTACCCATCAGTCTTAACAGCCAAAACATGGGGGTTTTATGATGTTCTCTTTAAAGGGAGCCCATTTAAGTTTCAACGCCCTTATGGTACTTATGTGATGGAAAATGTATTGTTTAAAATTTCCTTTCCAGCGGAGTTTCACGCACAAACCGCCGTGGAATGCGCTCTTAAACTTCATCCTGTGATTAAAGACCGGATCGATAATATAGAAAAAATAACCATTACCACCCATGAGTCCGCTATACGCATCATTGATAAGAAAGGCCCTCTAAATAATCCCGCTGATCGTGATCATTGCATTCAATACATGACGGCTATTGGGTTGATTTTTGGACAACTCACCGCTGCGGATTACGAGGACTCCCGTGCCAAAGATCCAAGAATTGATACGTTGCGCACTAAAATGGAATGCATCGAGAACAAACAGTATAGTCAAGACTATTTAGATCCAGAAAAAAGATCCATAGCCAATGCCATCCAAGTCTTTTTTAAAGATGGAAGCAAAACCGAACAAGTGGTTGTCGAGTACCCTGTGGGTCATCGTCGACGTCGTGCCGAGGGACTTCCCCTGTTGGAAGAGAAGTTTAAAATCAACCTTATGCGTCGTTTTCCCCATAAACAACAACAAGCCATTTTACAATTAGCACTTGACCAAAATGCTCTTGAAAACGCCCCCGTCAACGAATTTGTTGATCTTTTTGTCATTTAAAGAATAACTGGAGTAAATTATCATGGCCCTTAATACCTTTAACACCCTCAGGGAGTTTTCCACTAAACAGGGAGCTGCCAAGTTTTATTCCATCCCAGCCTTGACAGAGGCTGGTTTTGAAAACACCCACCGTTTACCTATATCCATCAGGATAGTCCTGGAATCTGTCCTCAGAAATGTGGATGGAAAAAGAATTACTGAAGACCATGTTAAGGCCTTAGCCAATTGGCAAGCCAATCAATCTAGAACAGAAGAAATCCCCTTTGTGGTAGCTCGCGTAGTACTGCAAGATTTTACTGGGGTACCCTTACTGGCTGATCTTGCAGCCATGAGAAACGTTGCTGTAAATCAAGGAAAAAACCCCAAAGCCATTGAGCCATTAGTTCCCGTTAATCTTGTTGTAGACCATTCTGTACAAGTGGATTTTTACAATACACCCACCTCTCTTCAAGACAACATGGAGCTTGAATTCGAACGCAATAGCGAACGCTACAAGTTCATGAAATGGGGGATGCAAGCCTTTGATACCTTCCAAGTAGTTCCCCCAGGTATTGGTATTGTGCACCAGGTTAACCTTGAGTATTTGGCTCGGGGAGTCCTGCAAAAAGATCATATTTACTATCCAGATACCTTGGTAGGTACCGATTCCCACACCACCATGATCAATGGTATTGGAGTGGTGGGCTGGGGTGTGGGAGGGATTGAAGCGGAAGCGGGTATGCTGGGACAACCTGTTTATTTTCTGACTCCTGATGTAGTTGGGGTAAATTTAACGGACCAACTCAAAGAGGGAGTTACCGCCACCGATCTCGTTTTAACCATTACTGAAATGCTTAGGCAAGCCAAAGTGGTGGGGAAATTTGTGGAGTTCTTTGGTCCAGGAACCGCCTCACTCGCCCTACCCGATCGTGCAACCATTGCCAATATGGCTCCCGAGTATGGCGCTACCATGGGCTTTTTTCCCGTGGATGAGGAAACAGTCACCTACTTTAGAAATACAGGCAGAACGGATGAGGAAATTGATGCCTTTGTCAGTTATTGGAAAGCACAAAATATGTTTGGTATTCCCCAGAAGGGTGAGTGTGATTACAGCCAATTACTAGAATTAGATTTATCCACTATTGAACCCTCCGTAGCAGGACCTAAACGCCCACAGGACAGAATTCTTTTAAATAACCTGAAAACCAAAGTTAATCAACTATTAACCACCCCAGTTAAAGATGGTGGATATGGAAAAAGCACAGATAGTACACAGAAAGTATTTCACACAGTTGCTAAACATGTGCCCTTGAAAGATGCAGAGGTATTAATTGCCGCCATCACTTCCTGTACCAACACCTCAAATCCTGGAGTTCTTCTGGCCGCTGGCATTTTAGCCAAGAAGGCAGTGGCCTTAGGGTTGACAGTGAATCCATGGGTTAAAACATCTCTCGCCCCTGGTTCAAGAGTGGTGACTGAGTATCTTAAAAACGCCCAATTACAAGACGCACTAGATCAGCTGGGTTTTAAATTGGTGGGCTATGGCTGTACCACTTGTATTGGGAACGCTGGACCTTTAGATCAAGATTTGGAAGATACCATCGTAAAAAATGATCTAGTGGGCTGCGCGGTATTGTCGGGAAATCGTAATTTTGAAGCACGAATTCACCCAAACATTAAGGCTAACTTTTTAATGAGCCCACCACTCGTGGTGGCCTTTGCCATTGCCGGGCGTGTGAATATTGATATGTCCACTGAGCCCCTTGGTAAAGATCATAATGGACAGTCTGTTTTCTTAAGGGATATTTGGCCCACACAGCAGGAGGTAGCAGAGGTCATGGGTTTTGCTACCGATGCGCAAACATATAGAAAACTTTACGCCGACTTTACCAAAGATAACCCTCTGTGGAATAACATCCCTTCCTCAACGGGTCTCATCTACCAGTGGGAAAACTCTACTTATATTGCCGAGCCTCCCTTCTTTAAAGATTTCTCGATGATGCCTGGTGTTATTCAACCCATTAAAGGAGCAAGAGCCTTGGGTATTTTTGGTGATTCCATCACCACCGATCATATTAGTCCAGCTGGCTCCATTAAGCCCTCCTCGCCCGCAGGTAAATATTTACAAGAGCAAGGGGTTGTCGTAAAAGACTTTAATAGCTACGGCTCACGACGCGGTAATCATGAAGTAATGATGCGTGGTACCTTTGCCAACGTACGCATTAAAAATCTGATGGTTCCAGGTTCTGAGGGAGGCGTTACCCTGTATCAACCCAGCGGCGAACAAATGGCCATTTATGATGCTGCCATGGCCTATCAAAGTAAACATATTCCTACCATGATATTCGCAGGTGAAGAGTATGGAACTGGATCCTCAAGAGATTGGGCAGCTAAGGGTACGCAGTTACTCGGAGTTAAGGCTGTTATTGCCAGAAGTTTTGAGCGAATCCATAGAAGCAACCTTGTTGGAATGGGAGTGTTACCTTGTCAATTTATTGGAGAGACCACTCATCAATCGCTCAATTTAGTGGGTAACGAAACATTTGATATAGTGGGTATTGATGATGATTTAAAACCTCAACAAAAGATTACTCTCGTTATTCATCGTGCCTCGGGTCAAAGTGAAGAAGTTCCATTGTTACTTCGTATTGATACGCCAATTGAGGTAGACTACTACAAAAATGGTGGTATTTTGCCTTACGTTTTACGCGAGTTATTGGATTAGTTATTTATTTGGAGTCTTTCATGAAAAAACCTGTTCGTGTTGCTGTTACCGGTTCTGGTGGACAAATTGGCTATAGCCTTTTATTTCGTATTGCCAGTGGTGAAATGTTAGGAGCTGATCAGCCTGTTATTTTACAACTCTTTGACATCACTCCTTCTTTACCAGTGGTTAAAGGGGTAGTTATGGAATTAGAGGATTGCGCTTTTCCTCTATTACATGGAATCACTGTTTCCGATGATGTCAGGATAGCTTTTAAGGATGCTGATATCGCTTTACTGGTAGGAAGTCGTCCCCGAATAAAAGGGATGGAAAGAAAAGATTTGCTGGAAATGAATGGCGCTATTTTTACGGAGCAAGGACGTGCACTCTCAGAGGTTGCCAGTCGTCAAGTTAAGGTACTGGTAGTTGGTAACCCTGCTAACACCAACGCTTTAATTGCCATGAAAAATGCACCAGAACTGGCTCCACATAATTTTACTGCCATGATGCGTCTTGACCACAATCGAGCCCTGTCGCAAATTGCTGGTAAATTATCTGTTCCAGTGACCAGTGTCAAAAAAGTGACCATTTGGGGAAACCACTCAGCCACGCAATACCCTGACCTATTTCAGGCTGACGTAGGGGGTAAAAGGGTATCCACATTGATTAATGATCAGTCTTGGGTTGAAAATACTTTTATTCCAACAGTACAAAAACGAGGAGCGGCCATTATCGAAGCGCGAGGATTATCCTCAGCAGCCTCAGCGGCTAATGCGGCCATTAATCATATTCGTGACTGGGTTATGGGTAGCGAGACAAATGATTGGGTTACTATGGGTATTCCCTCTGATGGAAGCTATGGTATTGCTGAGGGAGTGATATTTGGTTATCCCGTTACTTGTCAAAATGGCGTGTATACCATTGTTCAAGGATTAGATTTAAGTGATTTTAGTGTCCAAAAAATCAAAGCCACCCATCAAGAACTCTTAGAAGAAAGAGCCGCCGTTAGCCACCTTCTAGGCTAATACACTCTTATTTAAGTTTTAGAGATGGTGTCACGAAGTCCTTGGGCGCAACTTAAAAGCTGCGCCCAAGCTTATTTGGACAAACAAGTCGTCGAATAAACGTCTAACACTTACCTCAGGACGATGAGATACTTGACATAGTTATTTTTGTTTTAATTGATGCAGCAGAGCAACATCAACAACTCCTAGATGGGTCCAACCATCATCTTGTCTTGCTTGACAGGGTAAATGAGGCTCACCCAGATGATTCGTCACCAATAGGGCATCCTCAAACAATTGGTGTTTGGTATATTCACTCATAGTAATAAGAGTTGGGATAGCCGCCTTTGTTGCTGCCTTTAATCCGTTTTCAGAGTCTTCAATGGCAAGACACTCTTCCGGCTTTAATCCCAGTTGTTTAAGCGTCCACAGATAAATATCAGGCGCAGGTTTTTTGGCTTTTACAACATCGCCTGCGGCGATCACCTCAAACCATTCCACCGAGTGTTTACCAAGACTGTTCTCTAGTAAAGCAATGACATTATCCGGTGTCGTGGTAGTCACAATAGCAAGACGAATGCCCTCAGCTCTCGCCTCCTCTAGTAAACGTTTGACACCAGGGCGTAAGGGGATCAACCCCTCATGCAATAAAGATAAATAATGAGAGGTTTTAGTTTGATGAATCTCTTTTATAAGATTGTTCCAGTGAGATTGATGACTTCCGTCTTGTATATAGTTATTTAAATAATGACGGATACGTTCTTTACCACCTGTCACATCAAGTAACTCACCATAGAGCTTTTCATCCCAGAACCAATCTAATTGGTGGTCTTTAAAGGCTTGATTAAAAGCAATGCGGTGGGCGTCGCGCTCTGTTTCTGCCAGTGTTCCATCTACATCAAATAAAAATGCGCGCCAAACCATCCTTTCCTCCCAATACTGAGCAGTATTCCTTATTATTATAGAAACTCTATATTAAATAAAAATGATAATTGGAATATCAGTTTTATCTATTTTAGTATCAGTCTCAGCGCGCAAAGGTTACAGGTGTCAACAAGGTGTAACCAAGTACCACTCAGGAATACAAAAAAAGCGTGAAAACCGATTAAAATTTCTCAACGCTCTTAACTAAAAGTACGTTGAAATATTTAATATATTGCGCGGAGATCCTCCCCATTTAAGGAAGGATGAATAGCGCGAACTCCGAAGGTGTCCGTGTTGTTGCCAGCTTACTCAGAGGTTTTAGGAACCCCCCGTCTTTAGGCAGGGGAGGATGTCAATATTAATGCTTAATGGAGGAAGTAATCGGTTCAGCTAATTGAGGGGTAGAAGTCAGTCCATCATCAGTGATAACTTCTGCCACAGGCAAATGCTCAAGTGCCATGGCCAACACTTGATCAATCCACTTAACAGGACGTATATCCAGTTTAGCTTTTACATTTTCTGGAATTTCTATTAAATCCTTTTCATTTTCCTCAGGAATTAATACGGTTCTAATACCACCGCGATGAGCCGCCAAGAGCTTTTCTTTTAAGCCACCAATAGGGAGTACTTCCCCGCGCAGCGTGATCTCGCCAGTCATTGCTACATCTGCCTTAACAGGAATACCCGTTAACACTGAGACCATGGCCGTGGTAATCGCTATGCCAGCTGAGGGCCCATCTTTGGGTGTTGCTCCCTCTGGTAAATGAATATGAATATCAGCCTTTTCATAAAAATCTTCCGCAATCGCCAAGGATTTAGCACGACTCCTCACAACACTAAGTGCTGCTTGAATGGACTCTTGCATCACCTCACCCAATTTTCCGGTGGTAGTCATTTTCCCTTTACCCGGCAATTTAACCGCCTCAATGGTTAATAGTTCGCCACCTACCTCTGTCCAAGCAAGGCCTGTCACCAGTCCCACTTGATTGTTTTTTTCAGCCAAACCGAAACTGTAGCGATGGACACCAAGATATTTTTGAATATTTTTAGGAGTAACATTTACCTGCTGGGTTTTCTTATTGAGCAACAAAAATTTGACGACCTTACGACAAATCTTAGCCATTTCTCGCTCTAAGGCACGAACACCAGCCTCACGGGTATAGTACTGAACAATTTCACGCAAAGCCGAATCGGACATATGCAACTCTTCTTCACGTAAACCATTTGCTTTGAGTTGTTTAGGTAATAAGTATTTACGCGCAATATTAACTTTTTCATCCTCGGTATAGCCTGATAAACGGATCACTTCCATACGATCTAGAAGAGGTGCTGGAATATTTAGAGTGTTAGCGGTAGCCACAAACATTACATCAGACAAATCATATTCCACTTCCACATAATGATCAGTAAAGGCATTATTTTGCTCAGGATCTAGCACTTCTAACAAGGCTGAAGAGGGATCACCACGAAAATCTTGTCCCAACTTATCCACTTCGTCCAATAAAAAGAGTGGGTTTTTTACGCCAACTTTAGACATATTTTGTAAGATTTTTCCAGGCATAGCGCCAATGTAGGTGCGACGATGACCTCTTATCTCAGCCTCATCTCGCATGCCTCCTAGGGCCATGCGCACAAATTTTCTGTTGGTAGCACGAGCTATGGATTGACCAAGGGATGTTTTACCAACCCCAGGTGGTCCCACCAAGCAAAGAATGGGGGCTTTCACTTTATCCACACGGGTTTGTACAGCTAGATATTCAACAATACGCTCCTTCACTTTATCTAGCCCATAGTGGTCAGCATCAAGCACTTTCTCACAGGCGCCCAGATCATGACTCACTTTAGTTTTCTTCTTCCACGGAAGGGCTATTAATGCATCAATATAGTTTCTTACTACTGTGGCCTCAGCGGACATTGGCGACATTAATTTTAACTTTTTAAGCTCAGCCTCAGCTTTAGTCAAGGCTTCCTTGGACATATGGGCCGCTTTAATCTTTTTATCCAACTCCTCAAGATCAGCTCCTTCCTCGCTATCTCCCAATTCTTTTTGAATAGCCTTCACTTGCTCATTTAAATAGTATTCACGTTGACTTTTTTCCATCTGACGTTTTACACGTCCACGAATTCTTTTTTCAACCTGAAGAATATCAATTTCACTTTCAAGAACAGACAGTAAATGCTCCAAGCGTTCTTGAACATCAAACATTTCAAGAATCTGTTGTTTTTGCTCAAGCTTTAAAGGAAGGTGGGCAGCAATGGTGTCAGCCAATCTACCTGCCTCATCAATACTCGAAAAAGAAGTCATGACCTCTGGTGGAATTTTTTTATTCAGTTTCACATACTGATCAAATTGAGCCAGCAGTGTTCGACGCATGGCCTCAATCTCTGGATCATCGCTAACCTGTTTTTCTACCAATACAGCACCGCCCACAAAATGTGATTTTATATCGGTGACATCAGTGACTTCAGCACGATTAACCCCCTCCACTAGTACCTTCACCGTACCATCAGGAAGTTTTAGCATTTGTAAGATACTAGCTAAACTTCCAACATGAAACAATTCATCAGGTTTAGGCTCATCATTGGCCGCAAACTTTTGGGCGACCAGCAAGATACTTTTACCTTGCTCCATGGCTATTTCGAGAGCTTTAATTGACTTTTGACGACCTACAAACAAAGGAATAACCATGTGCGGAAAAACCACTACATCACGCAAAGGCAATAAGGGATATTCAATACGGTTGATGGCGGTATCAGGTAAAGAGGTCATGGTTCACTCCCGTGAATTAAAAGTAACTCAAGTATAGATAGGGTCAAATTTCCCCTTTTTCAAGGGGAAACGCTCAAACTCCAGCTACCTTTTGCTGGTCAGCATAAATCAAAAGGGGAGTCCCCTCCGATTTAATGGTTGCCTCGTCAACTACCACCTTACTGACGTTCTTCAAAGAGGGCAGATCAAACATGGTCTCCAGCAGAGAATGTTCTATAATAGAACGTAAACCCCTGGCACCAGTTTTTCTTTGTAGAGCTTTTCTAGCTATAGCGCGCAAGGCTTCCTCACGGAATTCTAGATCAACGTTTTCCATAGCAAAAAGCTTTTGATATTGTTTTGTTAAAGCATTTTTGGGTTCTGTTAAAATTCGCACTAAAGCGCTTTCATGCAACTCCTCCAAGGTCGCCACCACTGGAAGCCGACCCACAAACTCGGGGATAAGACCAAACTTAATCAAATCCTCTGGTTCAACTTCATGCAGTAACTCACTGTTTTCACGTGAATCCTTGCTGGAAACCTGCGCCGCAAATCCAATTCCACCCTTTTCCGAGCGCTCCTTGATAACACGCTCTAAGCCACCAAAGGCTCCTCCACAAATGAATAGAATGTTTGTAGTATCCACCTGCACAAACTCTTGATTGGGATGCTTTCTTCCACCCTGTGGGGGGACTGAAGCAACTGTCCCTTCTATTAATTTTAGTAAAGCTTGTTGGACTCCCTCCCCTGATACATCTCGGGTAATGGAGGGATTATCTGACTTACGGGAAATCTTATCAATTTCATCAATATAAACAATACCTTTTTGCGCTTTTTCAACATCATAGTCGCATTTTTGAAGCAATTTTTGGATAATGTTTTCTACATCCTCACCCACATACCCAGCTTCGGTTAAGGTGGTGGCATCGGCGATCACAAAAGGTACATTCAATAGTCTGGCCAAGGTTTGAGCAAGTAAAGTTTTTCCTGATCCAGTTGGACCAATTAGCAATATATTACTTTTTGCCAATTCAACTTCTTTTTCTTTACTCTCATTTCTCAAGCGCTTGTAGTGGTTGTATACCGCAACTGCGAGAGTTTTCTTAGCTGTTTTTTGATCAATGACATATTGATCAAGAATATCCGCAATTTCTTGGGGAGTTGGTAGATCCGCCTTAGCATTTTTTACCTCAGCGCCCTGAATTTCTTCGCGAATAATGTCATTACATAATTCAATACACTCATCACAAATAAATACGGAAGGCCCAGCGATCAGTTTTCTGACTTCATGTTGGCTTTTTCCGCAAAATGAGCAATATAAAATTTTTTCGCCACTTGCTTTTTCGCTCATTAGCCCAATTCCTTATAAAATCTCTTTAAAAACAGTGTAGCGCGATCTAGACAAAATATCACGCACCAATTTCACCGCGTTTCTCAATAATTTGATCAACTAAACCATACTTAAGTGCCTCGTCAGCACTCATAAAATTATCTCTATCTGTATCCTTTTCTATCACATCAAGTGGCTGACCAGTATGAAGACTCATCATTTCATTCAGACGACGTCTTAAATAGAGAATTTCCTTAGCTTGAATCTCGATATCAGAGGCTTGACCCTGCGCCCCCCCTGATGGTTGATGAATCATAATTCTGGTGTTAGGTAAGGCAAAACGCTTACCCTTTTGTCCTGCTGCCAATAAAAACGCGCCCATACTAGCGGCAATACCCATACAAGTGGTACTGACATCGGCTTTAATAAACTGCATCGTGTCATAAATAGCTAAACCAGCGGAAACTGACCCTCCTGGAGAGTTTATATAAAGATTTATATCTTTATCAGGATTTTCAGACTCCAAAAATAGCAACTGGGCCACCACAAGATTAGCGGTCTCATCGGTCACAGGTCCCACCAAGAAAATAACACGCTCTTTAAGTAAACGAGAGAAAATGTCATAAGCTCTCTCCCCCCGACCACTTTGTTCAACCACCATGGGAACCAAACCCAAACCTTGAGGGCTAACATTAAAGCTTTCTTTTATCATATTGATTCCTATTGTTTTATTCTTTTCCAACCAACTCTTCAAATGGTGTTGGTACATCCACTGTATTGACTTGACCACAAAACCATTCAACCACATTATCCTCTAAAACAACAGATTCAGCCTCTTGCAATCTGTCTTTTTGTTGGTAATACCAGCGAATAATATCCTCAGGTTGTTCATAGGCACTAGCCATCTCTTCAATTAAAGATCTAACTTGTTCAGGTTTGGCTGATAAAGATTCCTTTGTAATAATTTCACCTAAAATCAACCCCAATGAAACCCGTCTTTTTGCCTGATCTGTAAACAGCGTGTCAGGCAAATCAAAGGAAGGTTTCTTGCCTGTACGACTTTCAAGATCAGCCAAAGTGTTTTGTCTAATCCTCTGTGTCTCTTGCGAGAGAGAGAATTGAGGCACTTCAATGGGCGTAGAATCCAACAAAGCCTGCATTACCTGATCTTTAACTTTAGATTTGATTCGATTTTTCACTTCACGTTCAAGATTTTTCCTCATATCTGCACGTAATTTACTAATATCTCCCCCTTCAATGCCTACAGACCGCGCAAATTCCTCATCAATGGCGGGGAGGTGTGGCTCTTTCACCTCGTGCACTTGCACCTCAAAACGCACTGTTTTCCCTGCAAGATTAGGGGCTTGGTAATCTGTTGGAAAAGTTATCTCAAAGGTTTTAGATTCTTCTTTCTTCATGCCTACCACGTTGGCTTCAAAATCAGGCAAGAACTGATTTTGCCCTAAAACCAAATGATAATTTTTAGCCTCCCCTCCTTCAAAGGGTTCATTATCTAAAAATCCTTTAAAATCAATAATAACCTGATCTTCATTTTGTGCGGCCCGATCTACCAGGGTGTACGATACTCTTTGTTTTCTTAAAATATCCAAGGTGCGATCAATATCGGCATCACTGACTTCAGTAACCGGGCGGTTAATAGTCACTGCCTTCAAGTCACCGATAACAATTTCAGGGAATACCTCAAATTTAGCTATCAAACCAATAGTAGCTTCTTCTTTATGCTCAGGATTTGCGTCATAACTGGGATAGCCTGCCACTCTAAAATTATTGTCCTTGATCACCTGATAAAAATGATTCTGTGCCAGATCCCCCAGGACCTCTTGATGTAATTGTCCACCGTGTTGTTTTTCAAGAAGACTTAAAGGCACTTTTCCAGGTCGGAAACCCTGCATCTTTGCTGTCTTGGAAAGCTGTTTTAAACGTCTAGCTACCTCCTCTTGAACTTGGTTAAGAGGAATAGTTAAATTCACTGATCGTTCCAAACTACTGCTTTGATTTGTTTCCATCGATAGGCCTTTTTTACGTTATCTAAAATTACTTAACCATAGATTATACAAAATTTGTAATAATTCGGGTATGCTTATAAGGATTTTGTGTTTAGGTGAATGAATGATTAAAACAAATGACTATATTTTAACCACTCAAAACCTGTCTAAAAGCTTTAAGGGTTTTGTAGCAGTGAATAATGTTAGCCTAAAAATATTGCGGGGCACCATCCATTCTCTTATCGGCCCCAATGGTGCTGGAAAAACTACTTGTTTCAATTTACTAACTAAGTTTATTAGTCCTACTGAGGGGTCTATTTTTTTCAATGATACGGATATAACACAACAAAAACCAGCGGAAATTGCGCGTCGCGGCATTGTGAGGTCCTTTCAAATATCAGCTGTTTTTCCACATCTAACGGTTCTTGAAAACGTCCGTATTGCTTTGCAGAGCAAACTTAAAACAAGTTTTCATTTCTGGCGTTCCGAAGAAACCCTCAATGATTTGAATCAAAAAGCCCTGGAATTACTCCATGCAGTTGAACTTGAGAGCTACCATAAGCAACTGGCAATAGAATTACCCTATGGCCGTAAACGAGCGCTTGAAATTGCTACAACTCTTGCCCTAGAACCTGAGCTGATGCTTCTTGATGAACCCACCCAAGGAATGGGCCACGAGGATGTGGATCATGTCATGAAGCTAATTAAATCTGTTTCAACTAATAGAACCATATTGATGGTTGAACATAACATGAAAGTAGTCTCAGGCATTTCTGACCATATTACAGTACTCTCTAGAGGTAGCATTTTAGCTGAAGGGGACTATCAAAATATTTCCACCAATCCTGAGGTAATGAGCGCCTATATGGGGTCACAAGCGATGGAACAGAAC
The DNA here is from genome assembly GCF_001431705.1 of Ferrovum sp. JA12. Lineage (NCBI taxonomy): Bacteria > Pseudomonadati > Pseudomonadota > Betaproteobacteria > Ferrovales > Ferrovaceae > Ferrovum > Ferrovum sp. JA12. The sequence continues at coordinate 762,120 of NZ_LJWX01000002.1, forward strand.
CATGGTTGATTCTAATTATCTTAGTGTAAACAACCTACATGCTTATTATGGCGAATCCCATATTCTTCACGGTATTAACTTTCATGTTAAACAAGGTGAATGCCTGTCTTTACTAGGTCGAAATGGAGCAGGGAGAACCACCACGCTAAGAGCAATTATGGGTTTAACCGGCAAACGAACCGGTTCTATCAACATCAATGGTACGGAAACTATTAAGCTCTCTACCCATAAAATTGCCCAACTTGGCGTAGGTTACTGCCCTGAAGAGCGAGGTATCTATTCATCGCTCACCTGTGAAGAGAATCTACTCATGCCACCCGTCGTAAGTTCTGGCGGCATGAGTATTGAGGAAATCTACGAGATGTTTCCTAATCTTAAAGAGCGGCGGCATAGTCAAGGCACCAGAATGTCAGGTGGAGAGCAGCAAATGCTCGCTATGGCTAGAATTTTACGTACCGGAGCTAAGCTTCTCTTACTGGACGAAATTTCTGAGGGGTTAGCCCCCGTCATAGTTGATCGACTAGGTGAAATTATCTGCGCTCTTAAGAAAAAGGCCTTTACTATTATTTTGGTAGAACAAAACTTTAAGTTTGCTGCTCCCCTTGCCGACCGGATGGTGATTATCGAACACGGGCAAGTCTGTTTGGAAGTTAACCAGCAAGATTTAGCGGCAAAACAAAATGAAATGTTTGAATTACTAGGTGTATAACAACAGGAGGAATCATTTATGACCCATTACAAAAAAAACGCGTTACGCTCAATCGTACTGGCATCAACGCTAGCTTTGGGAGTTTATCAAAATGCACAGGCACAAATCTCTGACAATGTTGTCAAGATTGGTGTACTCACTGATATGTCGGGTCCCTATTCTGACTTTTCAGGGAAAGGCTCCATCACAGCAACTCAAATGGCCATCAGTGATTTTGAAAAAAAATATCATCCAAATTATAAAATTGAGATGATAAGTGCTGATCACCAAGATAAAGCGGATATTACTTCTAATAAAGCCAGAGAATGGTTTGATCGTGAACACGTAGATATGATTACTGACCTAGTAAGTAGTATCGCTGGTTTATCTGCCATGAAAGTTGCTAAAGAAAAGGATAAAATTGTCATCATTACTGGGGCAGGATCCTCAAAAATCACCAACGCAGGTTGCAATGATGTCACAGTCCATTATGTTTATGATACGTATGCAACAGGACAGGGAACAGCCAAAGCGGTAGTTAAGCAAGGTGGAAAAACCTGGTTTTTTTTAACAGCTGACTATGTTTTTGGCCATTCCCTTGAAAATGATGCCACCAAAGCCATTAACGCAGCCGGTGGGAAAGTGTTAGGGTCAGTTTCACATCCTTTTCCTAGTCGTGATTTATCCTCTTACTTATTAAAAGCGCAAGCTTCTGGAGCCGACATTATCGGCCTTGCTAATGCTGGTGAAGACACTATTAACTCCATTAAGCAAGCAGCAGAATTTGGTGTCACGCCTAAACAGCATTTGGCTGCTTTATTGATATTTATCAGCGATGTCCATAGTGTTGGTTTAAAACAAACTCAAGGCATGTATCTCACCACAGGGTTTTATTGGGATCGCACACCTGAAACTCGGGCTTTTTCAAAACGTTATTACGAAGTCATGCACAAAATGCCCAGCATGAACCAAGCTGGCGTTTATTCTGCGGTGATGCATTACTTGGAAGCGGTTCAAGCCACTGGCTCCGATGACACCAAAACTGTCATGACGCAAATGAAGAAAACACCAATTAATGACTTCTATGCTCATAATGGTCATATTAGAGAAGATGGTCGTATGGTCTATGACATGTATCTAGCCCAAGTCAAAAAGCCTTCTGAATCAAAATATCCTTGGGATTATTACCGAATATTAGCTACCATCCCAGCTAAGGAAGCGTTTCAACCCTTATCTGAATCCACCTGTCCGTTGGTTAAAAAATGATTGAAATATTCGGCGTGCCATTAATGGCACTATATAGTCAGTTAATGTTAGGCCTTGTTAATGGATCTTTTTATGCTCTATTAAGTCTAGGACTGGCAGTTATTTTTGGCATGTTGAATATTATTAATTTTGCTCATGGAGCCCTTTATATGATGGGAGCATTCTGTGCATGGATGCTTCTCACTACTTTTAATATTGGGTACTTTGGCGCACTACTTATCACTCCTGTTGTTTTGGGTTTAATAGGTATCATCATTGAGCGTTTTTTTCTCAAATGGCTGTACCAAGTAGATCACCTCTACGGCCTCCTACTCACCTTTGGGCTGGCCCTCATTTTTGAAGGTTATTTCCGGAGTAAATTTGGGGTAAGTGGTGAGACCTATGATATTCCTGAAATCTTAGATGGTCCGGTAAATCTTGGCTTCATGGTGATTCCCAAGTATCGTCTTTGGGTGGTGTTTCTATCATTGATTGTTTGTTTCATCACTTGGTTCATAATCGAAAAAACCAGACTAGGCGCCTACCTTCGCGCCGCCACGGAAAACCCCAAGCTCACTCAAGCTTTTGGTATCAATGTCCCAATCATGGTGATGTTAACCTATGGTTTTGGTGTGGCCTTAGCTGGCTTAGCTGGGGTCATGGCTGCGCCTATTTATCAAGTAAGCCCATTGATGGGCTCTCATATTATTATTGTGGTATTTGCTGTGGTAGTCATTGGCGGTATGGGTTCTATAGTGGGGGCTATCTTCTCAGGACTGGGTTTAGGAATTATTGAAGGGTTAACAAAAGTCTTTTATCCTCCCCTCTCCTCAACCGTGGTATTTATTATCATGGCACTTGTGTTAATTATTAGACCAGCTGGTCTATTTGGGCGTGAAAAATAATGCGTGTATTAGCTTTAATTATTATATTGTTAATTGGTATAGTATTACCTCACTTTGTATATCCTGTTTTACTCATGAAAATACTGTGTTTTGCTATTTTCGCAAGCGCTTTTAATTTACTGCTGGGTTTCTCAGGATTACTTTCCTTTGGTCATGCTGCTTTTTTTGGTGGCGCCGCTTATGTGGCAGGTTATCTCATTAAAAATCTAGCACTACCTACCGAAATAGCTATTATAGGGGGAGTTTTTGCTGCTGCATTATTGGGTTGGATTGTGGGGTTACTAGCTATCAAACGTCAAGGCATCTATTTTGCCATGGTCACTTTAGCTCTGGCTCAAATGATTTACTTTATTTGTTTAGAAGCGCCTGTGACTGGCGGTGAGGATGGTATGCAAGGAATATCGAGAGGACGTATTTTTGGTCTCTCTTTACACGATGACATTACTCTTTATTATGTTATTTTTACTGCTTTTATCTTATCTGTTTTGTTAATCTACCGCACCATTCACTCGCCCTTTGGCCAAGTTTTAAAAGCCATTCGGGAAAATGAATCCAGAGCTATTTCCTTAGGTTATGACGTTTCCAAATATAAATTGTTAGCTTTTGTGCTCTCTGCAGCTATTGCAGGCTTTGCCGGTATCTTGAAAATGTTAGCCTTTAACTTTGCCACCCTCACTGACGTTCATTGGCACATGTCAGGGGATGTAGTGTTAATGACCATATTCGGAGGAATTGGCACTCTCTTAGGACCCATCGTAGGTTCCTCAATTATTATTACTCTTGAGGATCAATTAGCTGACAGCGCAGGAGATATGGTAACCGTTATCATGGGCTTTATTTTTGTGATTTGTGTGCTAATTTTCAGAAAAGGCATAGTGGGAGAGAGCATTGCCCTCTATCAACGTATGCTTGGCAGAAAAAATATCGCCCAGAATAATAATTAAACGATCAATTAGTCAGACTACGTAGGGGGGCGGGAATTCTGCCACCACGTTGAATAAACTCTTGATTACCAAAAGTATTGACGGCAATCACGGGACAATGACCCAATAAACCACCGAACTCAACACGGTCTCCCACACTTTTACCTGGCACAGGAATCAATCTAACTGCGGTGGTTTTATGGTTAATCATACCAATTGCAGCTTCATCAGCAATAATACCTGATAGAGTCTCAGCAGAGGTATCACCTGGTACAGCAATCATATCAAGACCCACGGAGCAGACACAGGTCATGGCTTCAAGTTTTTCTAAGGTTAAGCTACCCTTTTCCACTGCGGCAATCATCCCGGCATCCTCACTCACTGGAATGAAAGCTCCACTTAATCCTCCCACATGTTGTGCTGCCATCAAGCCACCCTTTTTAACAGCGTCATTCAGAAGTGCTAACGCCGCAGTGGTGCCAGGGGCACCACAGCTCTCCAAACCCATTTCCTCTAAAATATAAGCCACACTATCCCCCACTGCGGGGGTCGGTGCTAAAGATAAATCAATAATTCCCATTTTAACGCCCAAACGTCTTGAGGCTTCTCTGGCGACCAATTGACCTACCCGCGTGATTTTAAAAGCACTGCGTTTAATACTCTCAGCCACTTCATCAAAGGGCTGACCTTTCACCGACTCTAAGGCTTGTTTCACTACCCCAGGCCCGCTCACTCCCACGTGAATAGCACTCTCACCTTCTCCAATGCCATGAAAAGCACCAGCCATAAAAGGATTATCTTCAACTGCGTTAGCAAAAATAACAAGCTTAGCACAGCCAATAGCATCCCTGTCACGGGTCAGATATGCGGTTTTCTTAATAATGGTTCCCATCAAGCGAACCGCATCCATATTGATCCCTGCTTTGCTAGTTCCAATGTTAACCGATGAGCACACATGATCAGTCTTCGCTAACGCCTCGGGAATGGATTGAATGAGGATTAAATCACCAGGAGTTGCTTTTTTCTCAACCAAGGCTGAGAAACCTCCAATAAAGTTAATGCCTAAGTTTTTAGCAGCACGATCTAAAGCCTCAGCAATTGGCACATAAGTATCTGTATGGCAACTTTCAGCGATCACGGCTATGGGGGTTATGGAAATACGTGTATTAATAATAGGTATACCATACTCACGTTGTATATCCTCTCCCACTTTCACTAAATTCTGCGCTTTAGTGGTGATAGTATCGTAAATATTTTGGCAAAGAGTTTTCAAATCTGGATGTGAACATGCCCTAAGACTAATGCCCATGGTGATTGTTCGTACATCGAGGTTGTTTTCCTCAATCATTTGGTAAGTTTCAAATATATCGTGCGGAAGTAACATAACAGTCTCAGTAAAGTATCTAAATGCGGTGCATTGCAGTGAAAATATCGGCATGCTGTGCCTTGATTGTGACTCCAATTTCTTCACCCATCAGTTCCAATTGCGCTTGTAAATCCTTCAAGTTCGCTCCTTGTTCAGGTAAGTCAACAATCATGACCATATTAAAAAAGCCATTAATAATATTCTGATTAATATCTAAAATATTTATTTTATGAAAAGCTAGAGCTGTACTCACCCGAGCTACAATACCCACTTGATCTTCGCCAATAATTGTTATTACAGTTTTCATCATTCAACCTAAAAATCGTTAGTAAAAATGTCACGAAGTTTACCCTAAAAATCATTATTATGATTATAAGAATTTACTAAAATTGCAATACTTCAAAAACACGGTCACAAACATCTGATAAAATAAATTTTAAGTGAGTAATTCGTAAACTAGACAATTAACAAAAACTCTCTCAATCACATAAAGCAAAAATATGCCATCAAATAATAAATCTCAAACCCTGCTCATTGTGGATGACACACCAGATAATATAACTGTTTTAGGAGCGCTTCTTTGTCCATTTTATCATATCAAAATAGCTAACAATGGCAGTAAGGCCCTAAAACTCGCAATAAATCCACCCGTACCTGATTTAATTTTACTGGATATTATGATGCCAGAGATGGATGGGTTTGAAGTGATTAAACGACTTAAAGCTGATGTCATCACAAAAAATATTCCCGTGATTTTCTTAACAGCATTAACATCAGCAGACAATGAATCACAAGGATTGCGCTTGGGCGCAGTAGACTACATTTACAAACCTATTAATCCAGAAATCACTTTAACGAGAATAAAAAACCATCTTGAATTAAAACAAGCGAGAGAAATCTTAGACGATCAGAACAAATGGTTAACCATTGAAATTGCTAAAGCAATTGAACATAATAAAATTATAAAAAAAACAGCCATCCGTGCACTGGCTAATGTGGCCGAATCAAAGGATAACGAAACCGGCAACCATATTTTACGCACTCAAAATTATATTAATGAACTAGCTCGTGAATTGGCTAAGACAGAAAAATACAAACATCAATTAACAGAAGAATATATTGAATTAATCACAGAAGCAGCACCACTGCATGATATTGGTAAAGTTGGCATTCCAGATGAAATACTGCATAAGCCAAGTAAATTAAATGCTGAGGAGTGGGTAATCATGAAAACTCACGCGGAAATTGGTGCAAATGCTATTTGGAATGCGATAAAGGATATTGAAGACAAATTGGCAGTAAAATTTTTTGAAATTGCCATCGACATCGCAGGGAATCATCACGAGAAATGGGATGGGTCAGGATATCCTAAACAATTAAAGGGAGAGGCTATCCCTCTTGCTTCAAGATTAATGGCTGTTGCCGATGTCTATGACGCGTTAATCAACAAAAGAGTCTATAAGCCATCTTTCTCCGATGATGAAACAACAAAATTAATTATTGATGGATCAGGAACGCATTTTGATCCGGATATTATTGAAGCTTTCAAAAGAATACACCCTAAATTTGTCGAAATTAAAAATTTAATGCATGATGAAAAAACTAGATAATTTTTTAATCAGTGCAGCCATAATTAGCTTATTGCCTATTTTTACTTTTTTTTATAAAAAAGTACAAACTTCAAAAGTCATTGTGACTTATCATAAAAACATTGACACCATTACACAATTAAAATCTCAACTTATCAGCAGTTGGCTAAACGAGAGAGATGAAAATGCTGTAGTTCTAAAAAAAACAAATTTTATTGCTCATGTATGTAGAGATATTACTGACATCAACAGTAACACGGTATTGAGAAATGATAAACAAATTAAAGAATACTTAAATATTTCGAAGGATGCTTATAATTATAATAGTTTGTTTTTACTAGATAAAAATTTAACACTCATACAACAAAGTGGAAATGATATCGATCTACAAGGAGCAAATATTCATGATATTAAAGAAGTAATCAAGAGTAATGGTATTTTAAGAAGTGATTTATATCGAGACTTTGAAAATAATATCCACTTAGATTGGTACATTGCCTTAGATTGTCAAAACAAACAAAATCATCAAACTTACTTGTTGGTTCTTCGAACTCATCCTGTTAGTTATTTATATCCCATATTAAATCAATGGCCCTACGAAAAGAGTCTTGGTGAAACATTTTTAGTCAGAAAAAATAAAGATAAAGTAGAGTTCGGCAGTAATCTGAAGGGCGTTAAGAATAAAGCCATACTATTTAATTTACCCATTAACAGAGATACGGTTAGTGCGAAAATTGCCAGAGAGGAAATCAACCCCACTGAAGATGATAATATAGGTATTAACTATATGGGTAACCAGGTTATTTATTCCTATACAGAAATACCTGATACAAACTGGTATCTAATAACGGAAATTCCAACCAGTGAAGCTTTAGCAGGAATAAATAATACACTTAGAATCATCTATTTGATCAACATCCCTTTATTAATTTTTTTATATTTTATTGTACACAATATAATTAACAAGCAATCAAAGCTCAATGAAACTTTATTTCAGAATAAACACATCTTCAATAATACTCCAACAGGTATTCTACTTATAAACGAAAATGGAACCATCTTACAAATAAATGATTGGTTAAGAAAAAAATTAGGCTATCAAGAAATAGAGCTTATCAAGAAATCTATTAATATTATATTTACCAATACCAAAGATCCTAAGAAATATAATGAAATCATCACAAATTCTATAAGAAGCGAAAACACTACAACAGTAGACCTGCCAGTCATAATGAAAAACGGTGATCAATTTATTGGCCGAGTCAGTACAAAGTATATGGAGAATTCAAAAAAATTAATTGTTATTATTGAAGATGTTACAGAAGCGAATAGACATATAGATCGCATCAATGACGCTAAGGAAGCAGCAGAACAAATTAGTTTATTGAAATCAAACTTCTTGTCTAACATGAGCCATGAAATAAGAACACCTATGAATACTATTATTGGCCTGACTCATTTACTCAAAAGAACAATTTTAGATACGCATCAAAAGAAATTAATCGATAAAATTCAAATGTCGAATGAACATCTTTTAAATTTAATCAATGATACTCTTGATTTTTCAAAAATTGAATCAGGGAAATTGATCCTAGAACATATCGAATTTGAATATGAAAAAATATTAGATAATATATTAACTTTAACTCAGCAAAAGGCAGATGAAAAAGAAATAGAACTGATTTTTGACATAGATTTAAATATACCCCACATTTTAATTGGCGATCCAACACGACTCAAACAAATACTCATTAATTATATAACTAATGCAATAAAATTTACTGAACAAGGACAAGTCGTATTAATCGGTAAAGTTCTCAGTGAGACACCGACTGAAGTAGAACTGTATTTTGCTGTAAAAGATACAGGTATTGGTTTATCTAAGGAACAAATTAATCAATTATTTAACAGTTTCCAACAGGGAGATGGTTCCATTACAAGAAAATATGGTGGTACGGGATTAGGACTAGCCATATGTAAGAATCTAGCCGAATTAATGGGTGGTTCGGTAGGAGTGGATTCAACCTTAAATCAAGGGTCCACCTTTTGGTTTACCGCAAAATTTAGAAAACCTGAGAATAAAAGTATAAAGAAAATAAAAAATCCAAATATCTCTGGTAAAAAAATACTGGTTGTTGATGATAATACAGAAACTCTTGAAGTATTATATAGAATGCTAGTTTCTCTTTCTTTCCAACCCACCTGTGTGACTTCAGGTACAAAAGCAATAGAAATCATTAGTCAAAATCTTGAACAAAATAATCATTTCGATGTGATTTTAGTGGATTGGAAAATGCCAGAGATGGATGGATTAGAAACCATTAGCCATATTCAAAAAATTAACTTTAAACATACTCCCAAATTGATCATTATTACCGGTTTTGGCCACACGGATATTCGTGAAAAAGCCATAAGTATAGGTGTCACTGCAGTTTTAACAAAACCCATTTCATCCTCCTCACTCTTTGATACTATCATTAATTTATATACTGAAAACTTTGCCGATGAGGATAACTATAAAGAATATACGGATCAATTTTTAAGCCAGTATTATCAATTAAATAATAAAAATATAATTTTAATTGAAGACAATCCCCTCAATCAGGAAATCACTACTAATTTTCTAAGGATGATAGGTGTACATGTTACGATTGCTAATAATGGAAAAGAAGGATTAGAGTTAATCAATAAAAAACAGTTTGATATAATTCTTATGGATATTCAAATGCCAGTGTTGGATGGGGTTGCAACCACAAAAATAATTAGAAATAGTCCAGAATTTAATACTACACCTATTATTGCTGTGACTGCAAATCTCTTGGAAGAGGACATTAAAATGTATCTGTCAATTGGTATTAATGATTATGTACCCAAGCCCGTTAATCCAGAAAAACTTTGGGACAAACTAAATAAATGGATATCTGTAAAAAAAACCATTTCTCTCTCTCAAGAAAACGAACAGGATCTTGACGATAAATCTGATACAAAAATCGTTGGTGATGAATTTAAAGATATTTTATCTCAATGCTATAAAATGATTGACCAAGGAGACTTTGGTCTTAGTCAGTTTATTGAACAACATAAAAATACATTCCAATTGTTATTACGTGACAAATATGACTCGTTTGTTAAAAATGTAGAGAATTTTGATTTTGAAAAAGCCAATGAAATTATTCGTAATAAACTAAATTAAAACCATTAATAATAAAAAAAGTAATTTTCTCAATGCCCAATGATATTTTGCTAAATATAACTGTTGATTTCCCGATTAATAAGAATTCTGTTCAAAGACTTTTTTTTACACAACCAAAAAAAATTATTCAAGCAACACAAGAATCAGATATTCAACATTGCCTACTGACAATTGAACAAGAACAATTAAAGGGTAATTTTGTAGTGGGATTCTTATCCTACGACAATGCATTAACAGATTATTTACTTTTATTCGGGGTATACAGTGCGCCATTACTAATTAAACCATGGTCAAATTCATTCCAATCTTTTCAAGTTGACCCATGGAGATTATCCGAGGGTATCGATAAATATACGGACAAAATCAATACCATAAAAAAACATATTAAGAATGGAGATTGTTATCAGCTTAACTACACAATCAGAGCAGAAAGCCGGTTGTTACAAGGTCATACATTTGACTTATTCGAACATTTAACAGACTGTCAGGCTGCAAGTTATAGCGCTTACATAGAGCATCAGGATTTCACTATTCTTTCATTTTCACCAGAACTATTCTTTTTTCAACAAGGGACTCATATTCATACAAAACCTATGAAAGGGACAAAACCTTTTCATCCTGATGATTCTTTAGAAAAACAAAAAAAATCACTTGAAGAATCCGTCAAAGATCAATCAGAAAATCTCATGATTGTAGATTTATTGAGAAATGATTTATCTAAGATATCTCGCAAGGGTAGCGTTAAAACCAGTGAGTTATTTGCTGTGGAATCCTATCTGGATATTCTGCAAATGACGAGTACTATTAGTGGAAAATTAGAGCCCCATATTACCTTTAAAGACACTATTAACGCCCTCTTTCCCTGTGGTTCTATTACCGGAGCTCCCAAAAAAAAGGTCATGGAGATCATTAAACGCATGGAAGATCAACCCAGAGGACCCTACTGCGGTGCCATTGGATACTTGGCACCAGAGCAAAAGAACGTATTTAACGTCGCCATCAGAACAATAGTACATAATAAAAAAAATAATCAACTCACCTACGGAGTTGGAAGTGGAGTAACTTGGGATTCAGAGCCTTTGGATGAGTACCAAGAAATTCGCAATAAAATTAATTTCTTAAGCCAAGAAAAGCCATACTCTCTTTTTGAGACAGTCTATTTACATCACGGTAAATGTTTTTTCTGGAATCAACATTTTGCGAGATTAAGACAGTCCGCTCAATATTTAAACTTTGTTTTACCCGACGAAGATCACTACAACAGTATTAATCTACTTTATCCAACCATTGCGGATTCTTCTTTTCGCGGCAAATTTATATATCATCGAAATGGTACTGCCCGATGGGAGTTGTATCCTTTACCCACAGAATTTGAATTGGGTATAGTAAATTTTGCCTCTACCCCCATTTCCTCTAATGATTTTAGGATTAACCATAAGACCACGGATAGATCAATATATGATCAACAATTTAGTAAAGAAAATCTTCATTTGTTTGATATCATTTTATGCAATGAGCGGGACGAAGTTACAGAATTTTCTAAAGGAAATATTGTGGTGGAGCTCGATAAATTACTCTATACTCCGCCGCAAACATCTGGTCTTTTACCTGGCGTTTTACGTAAATATCTTCTAGAAAACAATATTATTCATGAGAGAATCCTGCACCGCGAGGAAGTAATCAATGCAAGTAATATTTGGTTAATCAATTCACTAAGAGGTTGGGTAAAGGTCAAACTTGATCTCAATTAATGTTTATCATTAATAAATACTAATTAGCTAAAACATCCTTAACCTCACCTGTTAATAGATAATCCAATAGTTCTCTTACTGGTTTAATTTCTTTACCAAATGGTAATGCATTAGCTCCCCTAAAAAACAATCCTTTTTTAAGGTCACCCTTCAGTGCGGCGACTAAATGAATATCAATACAGAATTGACCTGTTTTAGAGTTCCCATCTCTTAAACCGCAATGCAATAAACAACTTAATCCAGCGGCACACTTTCTACCGCCTACTTTAACGGTAGATTTCATTTTTTCTTCTTTTAACAAATATTTCTTTAGCCATGGAGTAAGCACTCCTCGTGCTGGTAATCCTGCCACACTCATAAAAGTAGTAATATCCTGATGAGTAGCTTCCAGTAAGACTTGTTTAAAATTTGGGTGAGCATCACCTTCTTCTGTTACCGCAAAAGGAGTCCCAATCTGAACGGCACTGGCTCCCAAATTAATTAGATCTTGTATTTTCTTATAGGTATTAATACCTCCGGCTGGTATAAGGGGAATATCAGAATCCTTGATACCAAACTCTTTAAATACTTGTTTCGTCTCAATTATCACATTGATGAATTCAAATCTAGGGTCCTCAACCTGTGATGAATTTGCTGCACCCAGATGACCTCCAGCATATTTAGGATGTTCGATAATAATGGCATCAGGCAATCGATTTTTTCGCATCCATTTCTTTAATAGTAAAGTTATTCCTCTGGCATCGGAGAGAATGGGTATCAATGCAACATCTGGGTATCCCTCTGTCATTTCTGGCAAATCCAAGGGTAAACCAGCACCCATCACAATTGCTTGGGCACCACTTTCACAGGATTGTCTCGTCAAGGCAACATGATCGGTCACGGCTTTCATGACATTTACAGCAATGAAACCGTTTCCTTTTGCTAATTTAATTGCCTCTTTTATTTCTCTATCTAGAGCTATTAAATTCATTTTATTTAATAACTGAGGATCATGACAGCCTTTCATTTCCAAATCCTCATGGTGATGTCTCAAATCAATACTGGCAATGGTTCCAATTGCACCACAATTAGCAACGGTACCTGCCAGCTTATGAGCAGAAACACCAACTCCCATTCCGCCTTGAACAATAGGTAAGAGTTGTTTACCCTTAAAGGAAAATAGAGGTAAGGAAGAAGTTAGCATAATCCACCTTTGAGTAATATAGATGTACATATTAAAAGGATACATAACTATACATATTGATTAATATCAATATTATTTACTAAAGGAAATTATATTAAAGAATAAGTTTGTTCAAAAAACAATCAATACAAGAAATTGATTCCTACAATATACGTTAACTTTTATATAGTCCTATCATAAACTAATTCAAAACTCGAAAAAGCATCTTTGGTCTGTGTGCTTTCGTTACGATTGACTATGAAATCCGTCATTAAAGAATCGCTATGGGCGATAGAAATTGATATAGAACACACTGCATGTCTGGATATTAATGATAATTAAAGACAAGGTTATTTATTCACTTTTCTGATTCACTATAAATTTGATCATCATATTATTAAGCCTTTCATACAGCTATTTTGTCTTACTCAGTACATTGTCGACTTCTTCTAATATTAAAAAAAATATTCTTATCACTACTGGCGTTAAATAATCAGAAAATATTAAATGGTATGGTCAACAGAATGGGGCATCTGTCCCATTCTGTTATACTTTGAAAATAATGTTAATAAATAGACCTATTAATTTTGTTGCCTTAAGAGTTTAGCTGCTGCCACCATGTTTATCAATGCTGGAGTTACTTCAGACCACTGACGAGTTTTTAGACCACAATCAGGATTGACCCATAAACGCTCACGAGAAATACGCTCTGTCGCTTTATTCATTAAGTTAACAATTTGTTCAACGGTGGGAATGTTTGGTGAATGAATATCGTACACACCAGGGCCAATTTCGTTGGGATAATTAAAGTGCTCAAAAACATCTAATAATTCCATATCTGATCTTGAGGTTTCGATAGTAATGACATCGGCATCCATACCAGCGATTGCCTCAATAATGTCATTAAATTCTGAATAACACATATGAGTGTGAATTTGTGTCTCATCCTTGACGTCATTGGCACTTATACGATAGCACTCTACTGCCCAATTAAGATAATCTTGCCATTGTGACTTTCTTAAAGGTAGGCCCTCGCGAAGAGCCGCTTCATCAATTTGAATGACACTAATACCCGCTTTTTCTAAATCTAAGACCTCGTCTCTTATAGCCAACGCAAGTTGTTTACAGGTTAGAGATCTTGGTTGATCATTTCTGACAAAAGACCAATTTAACATAGTAACAGGACCCGTTAACATACCTTTCATCGGTTTTGCTGTAATGGACTGAGCATATTTAATCCAATCAACGGTCATGGGATAGGGTCTATCTATATCACCGTATAAAATAGGCGGTTTGACGCAGCGGGATCCATAGGATTGAACCCAGCCAAATTGACTAAATATATATCCATTTAACTGCTCACCAAAGTATTCAACCATATCATTTCTTTCTGCTTCACCATGCACTAGCACATCAAGCCCTAAATTCTCTTGTTCACGAACACAATGTGTTATTTCATCAAACATGGCTTGAGTATAGTCAGCTTTGCTCATATCGCCAAACTTATACATTTTCCTTACTTGACGAATGGTATTGGTTTGTGGAAATGAACCAATGGTGGTAGTGGGAAACTCTGGTAATTGCAACAGAGCTTTTTGTAAAATTTGTCTTTTTTCATAAGGAGACTGACGGTGGCCAGCATTAGCATTTAAAGTATTAAGCTTTTCTCTCACCAGAATATTATTAACTCTTGTTGAGTTAGCTCGAGAATCCATAGCCGCTTTATTATTTAGCAACTCCTCTTTAACACTCTCACGTCCAGCATTAAGTGCCTGTGCGATGATGCTTAACTCCTTGAGCTTTTGTGTAGCAAAGGAGAGCCAAGTGACGATTTCATTGTCTAATGACTTTTCATTATCCAAGTCTACAGGAACATGAAGTAAAGAGGAGGATGGAGCTATCCATAGTCTTTCGCCTAATTCCTTAGCTATTGGCTCAAGCCAATTCAGTAGTGAATCAAAATCTGTCTTCCAAATATTTCTTCCATCAATAATACCGATAGATAACACTTGTTGTGAGGATAAATATTTAAGCAATATTTGAATATCGTTAAATCCATTGATTGCATCGATATGAATACCGGCCACAGGTAACTTAGAGATAATGGAAATATTTTCAGCCAATTGACCAAAATAAGTTGTAAGCAATAATTTAACGGGAATACTACTAAAAGACTGATATGCCGTGACCAATGCCTGTTGCCAATCTGAAGATAATTCCGTCACCAGAATCGGCTCATCAATTTGTACCCATTCCACCTTATTGTAAGCGAGAACCTTTAGTAATTCTTGATAAGCTATTAAAAGTTGTGGTAACAATTGCAGTGTATCAATACCGTCTTTTGATTTTCCTAAGGCAAGATATGTCACTGGACCAATGATTACCGGTTTCCCATTAACTCCCTCTTGACGTGCTTCGTTAATTTGATCGATCAGTCTTGATGGATCCAGGTTAAACTCTGTCGCTTGAGTAAACTCAGGAACAATATAATGATAATTTGTATCAAACCATTTGGTCATTTCTCCGGCAGCGACTCCTCCACAACATTGAGCATGCTCTGTAGCAAGATTTACAGATCGCCCTCTTGCTGCTCTAAAGTAGTTATCTAATTTTTCACCATGAAAATGCTGTATTCGTTCTGGCAGATTGCCCAACGTAAAACTCATATCCAAAACATGATCGTAAAAGCTAAACTCTCCCACTGGTACGTAATCTAGATGTGACTGAAGTTGCCAATGTTGTTGACGTAGAGCAACTCCTGATTGATGTAATTCCTTAAGTGAAGTTTGGCCTTTCCAATAGGACTCAAGAGCAAATTTGAGTTCCCTGTTCCTTCCAATACGTGGAAAACCTAAATTATGAGTAGTAACCATGAATATTTACCTTAGCAATAAATTGAAAAGACAAATAATAGGTGGTTTTATAAATGAATAAAAATGGTATTATCTCACATATCAATTACTTTTATTCATCAATAAGGTATGCAATGAGTTATCTTGAGCGCAGTCACTTAGAAATTTTACGTGCTGTTGAACAATTCGGATCATTAACGGCAGCAGCAGATCAGCTTCACTTAACCCAATCGGCATTAAGTCACACTATCAGAAAACTCGAAGATCATTTAACCATTCCAATATGGTATCGGGAGGGCAGAAAATTAAAACTAACCCAGGCAGGAGAGTATCTTCTAGCGGTAGCTAATCGCCTATTACCCCAATTGATTCATGCCGAAAACCGCCTGAAAGAGTTTGCCCAGGGTGAAAGGGGGAGCTTAAGAATTGGAATGGAATGTCATCCCTGCTATCAATGGTTATTAAAAATTGTCTCGCCCTATCTAAAAGCCTGGCCTGCTGTGGATGTGGATGTTAAACAAAAGTTTCAATTCGGAGGAATTGGAGCTTTGTTTGGTTATGAAATTGATATACTTGTTACACCAGATCCCCTTTTTAAAAACGGTTTAACTTTTGTACCCGTATTTGACTATGAACAAGTATTAGTAGTTAATTCAAACCATCCATTTAAAGACCTAACTTATATAAAACCTAAACAATTACAAGAAGAAAACCTGATCACCTATCCCGTATCCGTAGAAAGATTAGATATTTTTAATCTATTCTTAACCCCCTGTGGTATTACGCCTAAAAATCATAAACTGATCGAGACCACAGATATTATGTTGCAAATGGTGGCAAGTGGCAGAGGCGTCGCCTCATTGCCTCGCTGGTTAGTGGAAGAACAAAGAGAGAAATTTGATGTATTACCTGTGAAATTAGGACCAAGAGGCATTGCAAAACAAATTCATATTGGATTTCGCGATACGGATCGTGACATTGACTACCTATCAGACTTTGTTCGTGTTGCACAACAATTTACCAATCCACATCATACATAATTGATTGTCTAAACAGTCCAACTATTGAGTATATGTACTGCTAAGTAGGCGATTGTCATGGATACGGGTAATGTCAGAATCCATGACATCAGAATTTGATAAATCATTTGTTTATTTATACTGTTATTCTCTGTTAAGGCAATTCCTGTAATGGATCCTACTGCCACGTGTGTGGTTGATACGGGCAAACCAAAATGACTTGCTATCAGTACCAGAAATGCTGTGGTCAGGTTGGCTTTGATACCATTAACATGATTGATAGGGGTTATTTTTTTACTCATTGTGGTAGCCACTTTTTTTGAATAGAGATAACCGCCAATAGCCATCATTAACACCACTAACATTATCGATAATCTATTGGTTAAAAAAGGAATAATAAGGAGTAAGCTAGCCAGTTTAGGGGTGTCATTAACGCCACGGGAAAAGGAAATCAAAAATGCAGAAGTGAGATGTAAGTAATCAACCAACTGCTTATTTGCACATCCTGTATTGGAGTACAAAATCCTTGGTTTGATTGACTTAATATTAGACGAAGTAAGAGCGGCAGCGTCACCCATTGCAATATGTTCTAACTCATTGACAAGACAGACACAGGCTGCCGTGGACTTATTTTTACTTGTAGATTTATTAAATAAAAAGACTGTCAGTGCCGAAACAAATGGACTAAATAATAGAGGTAGTATGAATAGGGTGCTTATCTTATGCCAGTGTAATTCAGCTTGGGGAATCCCCAACCCAGCGCCAATTAGTCCTCCTAATAATGCATGAGTAGTGGAAATAGGAAAGCCCATGAGTGTTGCCAAAATTAAGGTAATTAATGCACCTAGTGACACAGAGAGCAATAGGTTAACCTGAACAAATCGATCAACAGTAATAATTTCTTTTCCACTAAATACAGAGAGTAAATTACCTGCCAAATAGATTGATAATAGTCCACCTAAAACAGTTGCTAGAGTACTCAAAAAAAGTGACTGCTTAAAGGACAGAATATCCGCCCCCCAGATTGTAGCAAAACCTTTAAAGTTATCATTAGCCCCATTAAAAGTTGCCACCAACAACGCAACCACTAAACCCATGACAATCCACATAATCCATCCTTAAACGAGACATAATTGAATTAGTCGTTGTGGATTAAAAAATATTACTCAACTAGTCAATAAGTCATTTTTTGGAGGTGCCATCAGGATAAGTCACGTCAAGTAGTTCAACCTTCAGCACCACATAACAAATAAAGATTTAAACAGATCAACTTTCACTATGTGACTGTGTTATACCGGATTATGAAAAAACTCTTTATTCAGGGCTTAATGAAGAGGACAAATACCGAAGGTATCCATGATTGTTTCATACTCCTTAAGCAAGATTCTGACGAAATGACGTTTCTGAGAGTTGTCATTTTTACCATAGCAATAGCCAAGATTCAGGCTTTGAAGGGGGGCTAAGGTTAACAGCAACTATTTTCTTTAACTGATGCATCATTAAAGGGTAAATCGCTTCCACATCCTTCAAATATGCCAAAATGATTATCAAAAGTGCCTAAAAATTCAAAATCCTCGCTAAAACGAGAGTCCCTTAACATACGGTAGGTATTTCCACATACAGGAAAAATTTTATTTCGCTCGATACTATGATGCTTATCCAAAACAAAAATGTCAGGAGAGGTGTCAATAGACCCTTTAAATATGACCGCTTGGCCATGATTTTCGCAAGCATCCTCCAGTTCATTAATGTTAAATAAGCGATAGGTGGCAGAGA
This sequence comes from Ferrovum sp. JA12, assembly GCF_001431705.1. Lineage (NCBI taxonomy): Bacteria > Pseudomonadati > Pseudomonadota > Betaproteobacteria > Ferrovales > Ferrovaceae > Ferrovum > Ferrovum sp. JA12. Next base: position 780,589 of record NZ_LJWX01000002.1, read on the forward strand.
AAAAACGGATAGGGCCAATTTTTCTTTTCAGCACAGGATCGGTGACCGTTATACTATGATCTGACACTAAGCGTGGATCCATGAAGCCCGCCTTTTGGGCCACACGACGAAAATCATTCCAATACAGTGCTCCTCCTAAACATTCACCATACAACACAGGATCATGTTGAAGGATATGCGGGACTCTTCTGTCTGCATACACATCAGAAAAATAAAACTCCCCCCCGTTTTTTAATAACTTCATTATTCCAGATAAAACCGCTTGCTTATCTAGCGTTAAATTGATTACACAATTTGAAATAATCACATCAAAACTATTCAAGGCTAAACCAATTTCATCCAGTCTCTCTATTAATCCTCTAACAAAGCTTACATTACGATAACCAAACTTTTCAGCATGGTAATCCATATAAGATTCTGCCAGATGCAGTTGCTCCTCTGTCATATCAATCCCTATCACTTCACCTTCCGGACCCACTAATTGTGATAATAAATACACATCACGTCCAGTACCACAGCCCAAATCTAAAACTCGGCAACCCTTTAGTTTTTCAGGAGCTACAAGTCCGCATCCATAGTAACGGCTTAAGACCTCAGGATGAATATTGGCTAATAATGGTTTCAAATAGTCAGGAACAGCTGAAGGGTCACAACAGGCGGTAGTTTTGAGATCCAAGGACGATTGGAGCTCTTTGCCATAATAGTCTTTAACGATGTCATGCATAATTAGAATAACCTCAATAAGTTAAATGCTGAATATTTACTTTAGTCGATACATAACTTAAGTTCTTACATTTTTAATGACATAAATTGGGATCATCAACAAATACAATACCGGCAAAACCAGCTTGAGCTTCAGAATGAGTATTGTCCGTGTCTGAAGCAAGGCCAATGGACTGAATCATCACATTTGTAGTTTTAAAAGACTGTTGTAAATCTGTTAACAAATTTCTTTTTTCTAGTATCCATTGACCATTTTTTTGGTTACCAGATTCCACCACAATCATACTGTCCACACTCACAAAGGGACTAAATTCCCTATAGTTAATGGGTTTTTTATTATCCCATACATAATTTAAAGCCATATCTGGGTTGTTTTTCTTAAATAAATCAGTTAAATCAGAGTGAATCTTTTCTAACCAACTTTTTTTGTGATCCTTATAGCTAAAGGTTAGATAAATACGCGCTGCATAATCATCGCCCTCTTTTGTACCCATATTGGCAGCGTCTACCACATGATTGACTCGCCAATACCAACATAAATATGGTGTCCGTTGAATATTTATATCAATATTCCTGGAATAAACTGCCATACTTGACTTGGCTTCTGCTTGTAAAGCTTCTTTTCCATCCCAGTGTCGAATAGAAAAGAGTGTTGGTGGTATGGTGCGATCAAAACGAATAATTTGCCATTGATTGGAGGGAGTCGGAGTAATAGGTAATTCTACAACGCTTGCAGCTAAAGCATTAGGGATGAAGAATACTAAGAAAAATAACAAATAAAAGTACTTACTCATTATTTAAAATCAGTTGACGTAGTGTAGGCGGTAAATACTTTAAATCATGATATTCATCTATATCATGAAGCATTTTCAGGACTTCAACAGCATAACCCAACTCTAGGGCATGAGTAATGGTCTGAAAAGCGACCACATTAGTACTCCAATCAATCTTAGAGAAAATTTTTGAATGAAACTGCTTAAACCCAATTAAAGTATATCCCCCATCAAAGGCAGGATGCATCACCAAATCACATTTATCTAATTGATTAAATGCTTGTTTTAGTATCAATACATCTATTTCAACACAATCCGTACCTATTAAGATGAATTTAGTATTTTTACACGTTTCATCTTTAAAATAGTTGGTAATTCTCTCACCAAGATCCCCCTTCGTTTGATTACGTATTAAAAAGAAGTCAGGCACGTTTATTAAGATCCAATCCTCCTCTTTAAAAGCAGGCTCTACCACTAGCTCAACGGTATCAATAAACCAACATTGACTAGCTATATCAATGTTATGTTGTAATAATCTAGCAGCTAATTGAGTGGTTTTTTCTTCACCCAAGGAGGGGATTAACCGCGTTTTGGTTATTCCAGAAATAGGCGCTTTAGCAAAGATGACTAATTTATTTTTCACTTATACCATCCAGCGATTGATTTCACATCCACTTTAACCCAGTATAAAAATCGTAGCGTCCACATAAGCAGAATGGTTTTAAATATTCCATTATCCAGCCATCGTCTGGCCGATGTGAAAACTTGAGAGCGTAAGCAAATGGGCCGACAAACTTTCATTAATAGACTAGATAACTCAATATCTTCCATCAAGGGTTGCTCGGGAAAACCTTGAATGGCATGAAAGAGTCGAGTGGATACAAAAATCCCCTGATCTCCAGTGGCAATCCCCGTTAAACGAGACCGTAAGTTTATAAAATAAGATATGATTTTGAATATAACTCCTTCCCCATTCACACAGACATCAAATCGTCCCCAAATATCTTGGTTAGTATTAAGAGCCAATAAATCCTGTATGGCATCCTTTGTCAGCCTTGTGTCTGCATGTAAAAAAAGTAACAGTTGCTGCTTAGCGTTTAACGCCCCCGTATTCATCTGACAAGCTCTACCCTTTTGAGAGTAGACAACTCGGTAATTCATCTTTTCCAAGAGTAGCGGAGTCCCATCTGAACTTCCCCCGTCTACCACCAAGCAATCAATACCCAAGGATTCAATCCAAATCAAATGCTCAACTAAATCACGAACCAACTGAATTTCATTATAAACAGGAACAATAATTAACACGGAGGGTGTCATGGATCAGTTCTCGGAATTTAAATTCCAGTCATAATCTAAAAATTTCACTTCGACTTTTTGATTATTCAGATCATTCATTTGTTGTCGAGGAATACCTAACTCCTTCGCATATATAGCAAAAAACTGATTTAAGGAGTAGGTGCCACGCCAACCTGATTTAAAATCATCGCTATACCATTTAAAGATAGGAGATACCTCTAACATACCTAATTGATATCGATTTCTCGATGGGTCTGATAAAAAACGTCTGGCTTGATCTTCTAATTGTTGATCAAGGTGAATGGCATCATAGGCCTCATTTCTGAGCATTGGGCAACCAATTGAAGCACAGTTCACAGCAAAATGGACACGTGGATCATTATAACGATGCGACCCTCTGATCAATCCATGTTCCACGTCATCAAGAGATATGGTTTTACCAAATAAATGAACGATATCCTTCTTCCAAGGGGAAGAAAAAAGAGATCCAAGATCTTTTATAGATTTCAAATCAGGATATTTGGTCAAAATTAAGTTGACGGTTGACGCATTGTATAGATTAATTAAAAAGGCTAACTGCTCATTCTTATCCCATGCATTAAACTCAGACTCTTTAACCAAGGCGGCTTGCTTTAAATAGTCCTCTAATCTGTCTTTTTTACTCAATAGCAATGAATAATTCACTCTTGATGCGTGCCCAGCGTTGACAATGACCACACTCTCCTGTAACAAACTATTCCACGTTGAGTAGTTAAAGTGACTCTGCTGTGCAAAGCACGTATTCGTAAATATAACGAATAGAGCTACAAGAATACGGATAGAAGTCATATTATTTGATTCCCCATTGATGATATTTATCTAAAATACGCAAGATATTTGGAGAAATATGAGCCCTCTTCCACTCCCCTGCCAAATATTTGTTGGCCTCATTCCATGTGGGATAGGGATGAATCGTTCCCAGTATTTTGTTAAGTCCTAACTTATGTTTCATGGCCAGTACAAACTCAGAGAGTTGTTCACCGGCGTGGGCACTCACAATAGTAACGCCTAGGATATGATCTGTTCCAGGTTTGGTTAATACTTTGATAAAGCCACTGGTTTCAGATTCTGTAATAGCTCTATCAAGCTCTTTCATGTCATACCTGGTCACATCATAGGCAATATTTTTTTGTTTTGCCTCTTTTTCATTGAGCCCGACTCTGGCTATTTCAGGATCTAAAAATGTGACCCATGGAATAATTGAATAATCTACTTTAAACTTTTTTATTCGACCAAAAAGTGCATTCACTGCTGCATACCAAGCTTGGTGGGCAGCAGTATGAGTAAATTGATATGAGCCCACCACATCCCCTGCAGCATAAATATTCGGATAAATAGTTTCTAAATACTCATTAGTCACTATTTTTCTATTGCTATCAATCCCCAGATTTTCAAGGCCATAACCGGTGAGTCTAGCCTCTCGACCTAAAGCAATAATTACTTCATCAAAGCAAATTTCCTTTTCAGTGTCCCTAGAACTAATAAATAATTTTTTAAACTGCTGATTTTTTTCAAAACGAATAGCTTCATATTGCGTGAGTACATTTACCCCAGAATCCATTAAAGATTGCAATGCTAAGTTGGATACTTCCTCATCTTCTCTTATTAAGATTTGTGTTGACTTCTCAACCAGTGTGACCTGAACACCTAATCGTGCCAGTGCTTGAGATAGCTCGCAACCGATGGGTCCTCCCCCTAAAACTACAATATCTTGAGGTGCCTTATCCAGGTTTGCAAAATACTCCCACAGGCTGTCTGAAGTTAAATAATTGATATTCTCAATACCAGGAATAGTCGGAACAAAAGGTTTTGCTCCGGTTGCTAGAACTATACTCTTTGCTGTTAAAAAGCTTTTCTCACCACTGCGGCCCGTGATTTCCACTGTCCATGGATCAATTAGTTTTGCATATCCATGTCTAACTTCAACACCCATCCCCTCATACCTATCAACACTATCGTGGGGTGCCACTTCTTGAATGATATTGAGAATTCTAGTAAATACGGTCTTCCAATTTAAAGAAATGTCTTGAGTTGTAATACCAAACTCATGGTATTTTTTAGTGTGATTGACAATCTTGGCGTTTTTGATTAAGGCCTTACTGGGAACACAGCCATAATTAAGACAATCACCTCCCATTTTTTTTGCTTCAATCAAAGTGACTTTGGCTTTTACTGCAGCACTTATATAGGATGTAACAAGACCTGCAGCCCCAGCGCCAATCACAATCATATTTCTATCAAAGCGTTGAGGTTTATGCCAAGGTTTATATACTTTTTTTTGTTGATAGGCATTTATCACACATCTACTTAGTAAGGGTAATAAGGCAATCACTATAAATGAGAGAATTAATTTAGGAGAGGATATATCTGATAAAGATTTAATTTTTGATAACTGCGTTCCTGCATTAACATACACAATAGTGCCTGCTAACATGCCTAGTTGACTCACCACAAAAAAAGTTTTAACAGAAATATTTGTTAAACCCATTAACAGATTGATAACAAAAAAAGGCATCACAGGTAACAATCGGAGTGAGAGCAAATAAAACTTACCATCACGGATGATTCCTTCGTTAATTTTAGCCATAAATGGTGAAAATTTTGATTGAACCCAATCACGCAAAAAAAAGCGGGAAACCAACATGGCTAGGGTGGCTCCTATTGTTGATGCAAAAGATACCAGTATCACACCAAATATATTGCCAAATAAGAATCCTGCAGCCAGGGTTAAAATCATAGCCCCTGGTAAAGAGAGACTGGTGGCAAGCACATATGAAAAGAAATAAACAACTAGCGCACTTATTTGGTGCTCAGAAACATAATGCTGTAAATATAGTTTATTAGTATTGAGAACAGCTAAAGTTAGATAGTCGGTAATATGAAATAATTTTAGTAAAAAAATAATTATCAGTACTATCGCTGACAGTAACCCTACCTTTTTCATTAGTTAGGCCTTTAGGATTGAGTTGATTTACCGAGTGCACCGCCACAACTGCTCCCGTTTCCCGCTGTACAGCCGAAGCAATGATCTGCTGTTTCAATTTTGTGATGACTCAAGATTGAAACATCAAGGTCATTAAGGTGTAAGGCTTTATTCCTATTCTTAATCGGCATATTGAGTTGTTGATTAAAATCACAGTCAAATACATGACCTTGCCAGTCAATACTAATTAAACTTTTACACATGACATGTTCTAAATTGACTGATTTGAAGTGATTTTTTAATAAAGATAAATAATTATCAAAAGTACCCTTACTAATTAACGTAGAACCAAATCGCTTAATGGGCATATTGGTAATGGTGAAGAGTTGATTAAATACCACCCCGAACTTCTCAAATAAAACGCGTTTATAGTCTTGTTCTAGTTTATGTTGATCAGGGGGAAGAGTAGGACCTTGAGGATTATAGACTAAATGTAGAGATAAATTCGTATCAGACTTGCCATAGCCCAGACGATTTAGTAATTGAAGTGCTGCAATACTTTTATCAAAAACACCACTACCTCGTTGTTGGTCAACATTCTCTGGGCTATAACAGGGCATTGACGCCACAATTTCCACCCCATTGTTGGCCAAAAAGTCCGCCAAGTCCTGCTGATCTTCCTCAAAAAGAATAGTGAGGTTACACCTGTCTATAACTTTTTTCTCTAACGATCTTGCCCTGGTCACAAGATTCCTAAACCCAGGGTGCATTTCTGGCGCCCCACCCGTTAAATCAATGGTAGTAATAGTAGGATGTTGTAAAAGATCTACCACCTTCTCTAACACATCATCTGTCATCATTTCTGTTCGATTAGGTCCTGCATTCACATGGCAATGGAGACAGGTTTGATTACATTTATAACCTAAATTAACCTGTATAGTATTGACAGTATTACGTGTAATAGCTGGGAAATCTGACTCTAATAACTTTAGTAATGTAGCATGCATAATTCACTCCTTTTCCCTTTGTCGTGTAATTAAATATAAAATTACACACATTGGGAAATTTATTCGAAGGATTGCTTCTACCCCATATTTGACAGGCTTTAGTGAACCGTTCTTTCAAAACATAAACCAAACTGTAAAGTGATTTTTGTAATATTTAAGCCAGTTATACGACTAATTGAAAGTTTACTTTACTAATTACTAAATATGAAAAAAGCTCAAATTGGTATTATTGGTGGCAGTGGCCTCTATGACCTTGATCAACTTAAGAACAGTGAAGAGATTATTGTTCACACCCCTTTTGGGACCCCCTCAGATCCTATTGTGCTGGGAGACATGGACGGGGTGAGTGTTGCTTTTCTCCCAAGGCATGGTAAAGGGCATCGGTTACTCCCTTCATCAGTTCCCTACCAAGCAAATATTTATGCTTTAAAACTCTTGGGCGTAAAATATTTATTATCAATTTCCGCTGTCGGCTCATTACGCGAGAATATTAAACCTCTTGATATTGTGCTCCCAGATCAGTATTTAGATTTCACAAAATCACGAAAGACTACTTTTTTTACAGAGGGGGCCGTGGCTCATATTTCCATGGCTAATCCTGTCTGCCATCAGTTGTCGGAGTTAGTTAAAAGAGCGATAAATGATGTCTTACAGGATAAACCCACTCAATTACATCACACAGGAACCTATATCTGTATTGAAGGCCCGCACTTCTCGAGCAAAGCAGAGTCGGAGTATTACCGATTCATCGGAGCTGATATTATTGGTATGACAAATATGCCTGAAGCCAAACTTTCTCTAGAAGCGCAAATAGCTTATTGTTCAGTAACTTTTGTCACTGATTATGATTGCTGGCATCCTAAAGAAAAGAATGTTAATGTCACCATTGCAATTGAAAACCTTCAAAAGAATATCTTTAACGCAAAAGAAATTATCCGCTTAGCCATTAAAAATATAAATAATAGTCAACCCTCTTCGCCAGCACACACCATCTTAAATCACTCTCTGGTTACCCCTCTTGCTCATATGAGTGACTCAAACAGAGCCATGATTGAAGTGCTACTTTCCTAACATCAGAAAAGGGAAATAATGAAATCACTCATACTAACCTCAACACTAACTTGTCCAGATTGTGGTAATAAATGGCAAGAAAACATGCCACAGGATTCCTGTATATTTTTTGGTGAATGTCCTTACTGTCATTTACTTCTCAAACCACTCAAAGGAGATTGCTGCATTTACTGCTCCTATGGCTCTCATCCTTGTCCACCCATTCAAGAAAACCGATCATGTTGTAACTAATCGTTAATTATTAAGGTAAATCATTTAACCTCATCTTTATTTCTAGCATAGTTTGTTACTCTACCTATAAAAGGAATGAACAACATACCTGATAACCATAAGCAGTGTTTAGGGGCACGAAAAGTACTGATGCCAATTGTCATAGCAAGATGCCCTAAGCGAGGTTGTTCATGATAAGAACCAAACAGGCGATCCCAGATGGTCAGATTAAAACCAAAATTGCTATTAGTCTCTTCCTCCTCAATGGAGTGATGAACTCTGTGCATGTCGGGAGTCACTACAACATAGCGAATAAACTGGTCAATAAATCCAGAAATACGAATATTACTATGGTTAAACATTGAGGATGCATTGAGAATGACTTCAAATAGTACCACCCCTACAACAGGTGCACCAATTACGACTATAGTCACCCCTTTAATTACCATTGAAAGCAATATTTCGATGGGATGAAAGCGTAAACCGGTGGTGACATCTATATCCAAATCCGCATGATGTACACGATGTAAACGCCAAAGCACCGGAAAAGCGTGAAATAGTCGATGCTGAGTGTAAATCACAAAATCTAACAACACAAAGGAGAGCGCTGTAGCCAACCACAAAGGGATAGAAACAAGATGAAACAATCCAAACCCTTGTTGATTAGTCCATACAGCTATACCAACTGCTGCTGCAGGGAACAATAGACGTAGTAAAAAACTATTAAATAAGACCAACAGAAAATTATTAAACCAACGAACAAGTTTAGATTGTGTCAGTGACCGCCTTGGAGCGAGTAATTCCCAAATAACCATCACCGCTAACATTCCAAGGAAAACTGATAATCTCAAAATTAACTCATGTTTCACAACAAAAGCATTCATAAAAACAATCTTTGTCCCAACTTTGATTTATGATTTTATTTCAACTCATTGTATTGACTTTTATTAATCTTTTTAGTTTACCAAGCCAAACAAAAAATATCTTACTATTAAAAATAAGGTAGATCGGGACTGGATTATAAACATTCCGCTACCCTCTGACTTATATTACATACTCCAAGCTGCCAGTGTTGTGGCATGTTACTTGCTTCACGCAATTATAAATAGTGAAAACATGTTACATTCACTATGGTATCAACATAAACACATTAAGGAGAATAGATTGATGATAAACATCAGACCCCTGATCATTACTTTAGCCGTGGCTTTATGTGTTGGCAGTGTGACTGCCGAAGCGAAGGATACCGTTAAAATCGGATTTATTGGGCCCTTAACGGGTGGGAATTCTGCAATTGGTATTGGTGGGCGCAACTCAGCACAATTGGCGGTAGATCTAAAAAATAAAGAATCTAAAACAAAATATCACTATGAACTAGTGGTTTTAGATGATGAATGCAAACCCAGTACGGGTGTCCAGGTAGCGACTAAAATGGCAAGCGACAACTCGATCGTAGCTGGGGTAACACACTTCTGCTCTTCAGTGGCTATGGCAACTCTAAACACATACCATCGCTTTGATTTCCCAATCATTGTTTGGGGTGCTGTACTTCCTGATATTACTTACAAGCAAAACTATGCGCAAGTGCATCGGGTCAATGGAACCATGATCACTCAAAACCAAGTGGCAGCAAGGTTTATGACAGATTTAAAGTACACAAGGTTTGTTATTGTTCATGACACCACAGATTATGGTAAAGGTCATGAGGAATATTTTACTCAAGACATTAAAAGCCTGGGCGGAACTATCCTGGGTAGTTTCGGTGTACCTGTAGATCAACAAGACTTTACTACTGAACTAACGAAAATAAAGGAATTAAAGCCACAGGTGATATTCTTTGGTGGGTTGACGCCATTGGGTGTGAGAATTCGTAATCAAATGGAAAAAATGGGGATCCATGCACAATTTGAAGGAACTTCTGGTATCAAATCCGATGCTTTTATTGAGGGTGTTGGAAAAGATGTTGCAGAGGGCTCATTATCCTTTTTAGAAGGAGCTCCAGCAGAAAAACTCTCAGGTGGTAAATTTTTTCTTGAGCAATATAAAGCAGAAAAATTTAATGAGCCTCCCGAAGCATATGGTCCCTTTGCCTTCACAGCTACCAATTTAATTATTGATGCTGTGGAAAAGATGGGCCCTAATAGAAACAGGGTTAATCAAGAACTCAACAAAACCAATAATGTGAACACTATCATTGGGAAAGTCACCTTTGATGATCATCGCCAGAATATAGTACCCCTGGTAAGTGCTTATGTAGTCCAAGATGGTCAGTGGGTACTTTGGGAAGACAGTCAGTATGCTACCAAAAAACGAAAGCTAAAATAACCCTTTATTTAACACACCAAAAAAGGGATATTTTTTGTCTCCTTAATTTAAAGAAAACATGGACTCATTACTACAATATCTTATGAATGGCCTCATGCTGGGCATTATATATGCCATGGTAGCCGTAGGCTTTACATTGTTTTTTGGTACTTTAAATGTGATTCAGTTCTCTCATGGTGATGTATTGACTCTCGGCTCTTTTGCCGGCTTGAGTGCATTATCAATCATACCGAACCAATCAAGCTGGCTATCAATATTGGCGGTATTAGTTTTTTCCTTAGTGATATCGGCAATAATAGGGATGTTTATTGCTCAGTTTCTCATTCTTCCCATGAGAGAGGCCCCCTCCATTAATGTCTTACTCGCCACTTTGATGTTCGGTACGGTGATTCGTGAAAGTATTCGATTATTTTATCCTGATGGCGCCAACCCTAAACGCTTCCCTTCACTCTTACCCTCCACCCGGATTGCTATTGGTTCATTCACCTTGCCCTTTGACAATCTGATTATTCTCGCATTTGGTTTTTTTATCATTTTCCTACTTTCTTTAATCATCAATAAAACCAAATTAGGATTAGCTATTCGTGCAATTGCACAGGATAGTGAAACAGCCAGATTAATGGGGATACCTTTTAACAAGTATGTATTATTAACTTTTATTATTGGCTCCGTCTTAGCTGCCTTTGCCGGAGTTATGGACGCATTTTATTACAACGAAATTAGCTTCAATATGGGACTGCTACTTGGGGTAATAGGTTTCACCTCTGCCATTATAGGTGGCTTAGGTAATATATATGGAGCCATTCTCGGAGGCTTTCTTTTTGCTTTTTTAGAAGTTATCGGAGGCTCTCTCCTACCAAGCCTTGTGCCGTCTATACCTAGCGCCTATAAAGATGTTTTTGCCTTTACCATGGTGATTATACTAATGACTATTAAACCCACAGGATTGCTTGCGGAGAAATTAAGTGAACGAGTATAGTGCTATGAAGAACACCTCTGTATTAGCCTTAATAAAGTTAATTTTTTTGAGCTTGTTACTCAGCATAGCGTTAATCATCTTTCTAGAGTCAGAATCAAGATATGTTCTGTTGAGTATGATCATCACTATCATTTCTTTACTCTTTGTTTTTTTACGAATCAAAGCAACCCTACCATTTAATCAATTAATTTTTTTACATGAACCGAAAACCATCCCTGTTTTAATCACCTTGACTACGCTATGCATTACCGTGTACTTTCATAATACTCCCTTTGTATTACTGATGATGTGCACGGTATTATTGTACGCCACTGTCTGTCTGGGATTAACCATACAGTTGGGTTTTATCGGTATTGTTAATTTTGCGGCAGCCGCATTTTTTGGTATCGGAGGGTATAGTTCAGTTATTCTGTCTCACTACCCTATACCAAGTTTAATCATTATTCTGTTATCAGGATTAATTTCGATGCTCTTTAGTGGCCTACTCATTTTCCCTGTCCTCAAAACACGAGGACACTACGCAGCTTTAATTACCATAGCTGCTGGAATTTTGTTTAAAAACTTCCTGGAAGTAAATGATTCTCTCGGTGGATCGCAGGGATTACAAACACCTAGCATTCATCTCCTTGGGTTTGATTTTAATAACGCCTTGAGTTTGGGAGAGATAGATGTGTCTTTTTATGTACCCTATATCCTTTTATGTTTATCTGTCTTCATATCCACTTATTTAATTACTCAACGTATAGAAAAGTCATGGTTTGGATTAACTTTAGATATAGTTAGAACAGACGAAACTGCAGCATCCACTTTTGGTATCGCCATTACCAAATGGAAAGTGACCGCTTTTCTTTTCGGTAATTTCATTATCGGTATTGCTGGTAGTGTGTATGCCAGTGTCACGGGATTTATTGCGCCAAATAATTTTACCTTTAGTGATTCATTAATCATGATTTCAATTATTATTTTAGGCGGAATAGGAAATATGAGAAGTATCATCCCCGCCGCATTGATTATGATTATCGTTCCAGAAAAACTTCAGTTTATTCAAGAATATCGCTTTTTACTTTATGCCTTATTAATCATTGGCGTATTACTTTTTCGTCCAAATGGTCTATTTCCTCGACCAATTCGCAATTTTAATCAATAATTGTAGAGGACGACTATGTTAGAACCCATTATCGAAGTGAAAGAGATCGTTGTTCAGTTTGGTGGTTTAACTGCCCTAGATAAATTATCACTGATAATAAACCACAATGAAGTATTGGGGTTACTAGGGCCAAATGGTTCAGGAAAAACCACGCTGTTTAACGTTATGACAGGCATTTATCGAGCTAAGAGTGGCTCAATATATTTTCAACAACAGGATTTATGTAAGCTGAGTCCACAGGCCATTTTCACGCTGGGAATTTCTCGTACTTTCCAAAGATCTAGACTATCACTTGATTTAACGGTTTTTGATAACATTGCCATTGGCCGACACTTACACTTAACCAACGATCTGTTTTCAACACTATTTAAACCTGGTGTATTTAAACAAGAGTATCGAGATACTAAAATTAAAATTATGGATCTCATGGGGCTCTTTTGCCCACATTTGATAGCACAACTCGAAAAACCAGTACATCAATTATCTATGATTGATAGAAGACGAATAGAAGTATGTCGCGCATTAATCACAGAACCTAAATTACTTCTTCTTGATGAGCCCTCCGCTGGCATGACACATGATGAAACCCATGAGTTAATGAGTGATGTCCTGTTAGCCAAAAAGAAAATTGGAAATATTTCTATTGTCTTAATCGAACATGAGATGAGTGTCATTAAGTCAATCACTGAACGCTGTATTGTTTTGAGCTACGGCAAGCTTATTGCAGAGGGCCCTTATCAAAACATCATTCAGCATCATGAGGTTCAAAAAGCCTATTTGGGTGAGGAAGTGGCATGACTATACTCAATATTAATCAAATTTATGTGGGTTATGACTTGGTTAATGTATTGCACGGCATATCAATTGAAGTGAAAGCAGGAGAAATCACCTGTATTCTCGGTGCCAATGGAGCTGGAAAAACCACACTTATTCGAGCAATCACTGGGTTAAATAAAGTTCGTCAAGGAAATATTAACTGGCATGGTCAAGATATAACTGGGCTACCCGCCCATCAAATTGTTAAACAAGGGATTAGCTGTATTCCAGAAGGACGTAAAATTTTCCCCAAGCTCACCGTAACTGAAAACCTGCTACTGGGTGGTTTTCTAGAGAATAATCACCGGCTCATTCGTCAACGTATGGACCATGTCTTATCACTTTTCCCTCGTCTCGCGGAGAGAACCAATCAACTAGCAGGTACCATGTCGGGAGGAGAGCAAGCAATGGTATCTATTGGCCGCGGACTCATGGCAGAGCCTAAATTATTAGTTATTGACGAACCATCCTTAGGGTTATCACCTCTTTACGTACAAGAGAACTTTCGTATTATTGAATCCATTAATCGTGCAGGTATTGCGGTTTTATTAGTGGAGCAAAATGCAAAACAAACACTTAAGATTTCCCACCGTGGTTACTGTTTAAGCCAAGGAAAAGTTGTAGCCCATGGCACGGCCACAGAGTTACTTAATAACGATGAAGTCAAATCAGCTTATTTCTCGTAATAATTCAGACAATACTCCCTATGACCCATTCATTACATACCCATCAGCAATTACAAGAGCTTGTGCAACAAGACAAACTTATCTCTTTTCTTGATCAATTGGCGCGTTTCGGAGGACGCCCTCAGGGTGGAGTATCGCGGGAAGCACTCTCCGAGGAGGATATAAAAGCCAGAGCATTTCTTACTAGACAAGCAAAAGAAAAAAATTGGCAAATTAGTAGCGATGCCATTGGTAACCTCTTTTTTCGAATTGGTTCTTCAAATCTGCCTGCGCTACTGTGTGGTAGCCACATTGATACGCAACCCATTGGTGGCAAACTAGATGGAGCCTATGGTGTAGTAGCCGCTATGATGGCGGGAGAGATTTTAGAGCAATCCGGTATCACTGACAGTCAAGCCATTGAGATCGTCATTTGGAATAATGAAGAAGGCTGTCGTTTTTCACCGGGAACCATGGGATCTAGTGCTTTAGCCGATCCCAGAAGAATTAAAGCATATTTAAACTCTCGCGATAAAAATGGGATGACATTGTCGGAGGCTATTCAAAATTTAAGAGTTCATGAATCTCAGATTCCAGTAAGAGAAGTTTCCCCCGTCTATAAGGCTTATTTAGAATTACATATTGAACAAGGACCTATCCTTGAGCATGAAAAAAAGTCTCTAGGTATTGTCACTGGCATACAAGCCGTAAGATGGTTCAAAATTACTATTAAGGGTATCGCATCTCATGCAGGGACCACACCCATGTCCCTAAGGCGTGATGCGGTTGAGTTTGCCCATACTTGCTATGCCGCATTGCGTCAGGCTGCGCAACCCCTCATTGAAAATGGACTTTTATTCACTAGCGGCAGTTGGCAGGTTAGCCCTAACTCAATTAATACTATCGCAGATCAAGTTATCTTTACGCTAGACTTAAGGTGTCGTGACGATCGGTTATTAGATACTATGGAAGACGAATTGACAGTGATACTTAAAAAAATCAGTTCAGAAAACCAATTTAGCATAACTATTGAATCACTTTTCAAAAGAAAAGTGACACAATTTCCTGAAAGTGTTACGGATTGCCTAAAGGAAGCCTGTGCAATTACCCAAGAATTAACTAATTGTTCAGGCTATTACCCCATGGTCTCTGGCGCCTTTCATGATGCGATGTATCTGTCAGATCTATGCCCTACTGCAATGCTTTTTGTACCCAGTATTAATGGTATCAGTCATAACGCTATAGAGAATACACATCCTGAGGACTTAACCTTAGGATTAAAGGCCTTGGTTTCGTCGCTATATCTAATGAGTAATAGGTTCCATTAATCTCAAAGATCGTTGTCATTTCACCAATAATAAAAAAAGCAATAAAAGATTAAGAATGAGCGAGATAAAAACCAACAGCTTGATACCTATCGTTGGATCTCGTTTGAGCAATGGGGTGCGGCGAGCCACTCGCAGTGGACGCTGAGCGCCATATTCTAACGCCAACAAAAACTCCTCACAGGTTTCAAAGCGATCTTGTGGTTCCCGCGCCACACCTTTGAGTATCACATGTTCAAGCCACTCAGGTATATCAGGACAGTAGCGTATGGGCGTAATGGGATCACCAAATCGAGGCGTCTGAAACGGCTCGATTTCACCATAGGGATATTTGCGCGTTAACAATACATATAGCGTGACAGCCACTGCATATAAGTCACTAGATTCGTTAGCAGGAATCCCTTTAAACAGTTCTGGCGCCATAAAAGAAGGCGTACCAGGATTATTGATCTCATTAAAAGCCTCTTCAGCATCGAGTCCATCGGACGCGGCAACTCCCAGATCAAGCAGTCGCAGACGGCCATCAGATCCCAGATGTAGATTATCCGGTTTAATATCACGATGAATAACCCCTAGCCTATGCAATACTGCCAGTGCTTTCAACATGCGGATGCCTAAGTCGGCGACCTCAATGGCAGTAAACTTTCGTCCTAATTCCAGGTGGCGGGCAAGAGTAGCACCTTCATGCCAGGTCATTAGATAATACAAACAGGATCGTTGTGGCCAATTCAAAACCTGTGGAAATTCTGCGCTAACCACTCGACGCGCGAGCCATTCCTCATGGGCAATGGCTGCAATATCTGCTGAATCGGCATCACTGTGCAAGGTTTTAAGCACATAGTCCTGACCACTCTTTGAGTGACGCACGCGATAAAGGATCGTAATACGGGAGTCATGGATAACGTCAAGTACTATAAGACCATCTACCATCTGTCCTGATTTCAAACGCGGAGGCAATGGTAAAGCGGCGATACTTGTCACATTATCTCGCAAGCTCTGCAAGGGAAGTTGGATAATTTTTGCCACCAGCGCGGTACAGTTATCCTCTCCACCTGTCTCAGTGGCAGAGCAAGCAATTCGAGCTGCAATATCTTGTGCATTGTCAGAGGAGGAAAGAAGTTTAGTTAAATGAGCAGTACTCAATTCATTCCAGACCCCGTCACTGGCTAACAGAAAAAGATCCCCTTCGGCAAGATTACCATCAATAAAATCTATAGAAAGATTAGCATCCAAACCCACCGCACGAGACAGTACATTTTTAAGCTCCGGATGTACCCAGACATGATCAGTGGTCAGTAGTGATAGCTCATTATTGCGCAGACGGTAAACACGGGTATCACCAACATGAGCGATTGTATAACGCCTACCCCGCAACACCACAGCAGAAAGCGTAGTAGCCATTCCAGCAGTGACACTTGCCCGTCGACTGTGGGAATACAGCCAGCGATTCAACGCACTAATAACTTTTTCTAACGACTGTGGAATACTCCAAGTATCAGGGGTCGAATAATAATCGGCAAGTAAACTGCGGATACAATATTCAGAAGCATCGCGCCCGCTTGCGTGCCCCCCTACTCCATCGGCTACGGCGATCACAATACCCTTATTTTCCAGTGCTGCTGCATTGGGCGTGACGCCACCACAATAATCCTCATTATGTTTACGTAAACCTGCTAGGGAGGTATACCCTAAATCTACCTGCAATAAGCTTTTACTCATACGATAGTAAAACAAGCATCTATCATATTTTTGCGGCAGTTAGGTGCGAGGCTCCCCAGGTTGTACGCCAACGTGATTTAACACCGCTAAGCCCTATCAAGGCGACGATTACAAGGGCGGCAAAGATAAGAAAACCAATCTGATAGCTACCTGTCATCTGTTTGGAGTACCCCAAACTGGAGGCAAGATAAAAGCCGCCGATCCCGCCTGCCATACCGACCAAGCCAGTCATAACACCAATTTCTTTACGAAAACGCTGCGGAACCAACTGAAAGACGGCCCCATTACCCATGCCAAGACTCAACATAGCGACCACAAACATGGCGAGCGCAGTCCATGCACTGTCTGGTGCAAAACTTACCGTAAAGAGCGACAGAGCTGCCACCACATACATGCCGCTTAGTGATTTAACACCACCAATGCGATCTGCAATATTCCCCCCAATAGGGCGTACCATGGATCCTGCAAAAACACAGGCCGCAGTAAAAAAACCAGCTGTTTTAGCATCTAATTGGTATTGCGTATTGAAATAAATAGTTAACGATGAGGCAAGCCCCACGAATCCACCAAAGGTCACCGAATAAAAAAACATAAACCACCAAGCGTCCTGATCCTTGAGTACTGCAGCGAATTCAGCCAATGACTTCGATGGGGGGCAATCAGGAGAGTATTTAGCTAAGGTGATATAGATAATAAACACAGTAATCAGTGGTATTAACGCCAAACCAAAAACGTTTGTCCAACCATAAGCGATAGCCAGACTGGGCGCAACCAAGGCAGCAAGTGCAGTCCCGGAATTTCCAGCGCCAGCAATACCCATGGCGGTACCCTGATGTTCAGCGGGGTACCAACGCGAAGCCAGTGGTAAGGCGGCTGCAAATGATGCCCCTGCAACCCCCAAAAACATACCTAGTATAAGAGTCTGCAAGTAGGAGTGAACCCCCATACGCCAGGCGATGAATAACACAATAATAATGATAAGTTGACCGATAGTCCCAGCCAACTTTGGTTTAACCTGATCAACCAATAATCCCATAACAACTCGTAGCAGCGCCCCAGATAAGATGGGAGTGGCCACCATCAACCCCTTTTGTGCAGGGGATAAATGTAGGCTTGCTGCAATTTGAACACCGAGCGGGCCCAGCAATACCCAAACCATGAAGGCAAGATCGAAATAAAGGAAGGCCGATAGCAGTGTTGGCATATGCCCAGCCTTCATAAAACCTTTACTCATGAGAAACACTCCATTGTTGTTTATATTTTATTGTTCAGCAATTCCTATGCCACATTTTCGGGAGAACCCGTGCGTAACAAAACAACCGGAGTTTGGTTGAGTTTTTAATATAAATTGAAAATAATGGTGGCCCAATTATTGCGATAATGGTGCATGACCATTGATAAACATGACAAAATGGTGCGAGCTTCCTTATTTGAATCCTATAAGTGCATAGATAAAGTGCGTTACTAAGCATCTATGATCTACATTGTAAAGTTCTCATTCCCTACCATAAGGTTTATAGATGGCAGCTTAGCCTCCCCTAACAAATTTAACGGAATGGATTAATGTCATCAGTCATCTTCAGTGTTTAAAAAAATGCTTTCAATATAGCTTGGCACGCGACTTGCGTAATCACTAAGAGATTCAACGGCTAATGACTGATTAAACCTCCGATCAGAGCATCAGCTCCCCCCAAGGAGTGAGTTGAAAAGCATTATGCTAATTTTATGTGCCGAATAATTAATGAATCCCTTTTATAGTAAGGTTGACAAAATGACTGTAAAGAAAACAAGACTCGTTGTAATTGGTAATGGTATGGCGGGTATCCGCACTATAGAAGAATTAATCAAGATGTCCCCAGACGAATTTGATATCACCGTTTTCGGTAGCGAACCCAAACCCAATTACAATCGTATTTTACTTTCACCGGTTCTGTCAGGTGAAATGATGTTTCAGGATACCGTGTTAAATGACTGGAACTGGTATGAAGAAAACCATATCACCTTACAGGTTGGCAAAACGGTTACAAAAATTGATCGGTTCCATTGTCAGGTTGAAACCCAAGACGGCATAACAACACCCTATGATCGCCTGCTCATTGCTACTGGATCAAATCCCATCATGTTACCCATTCCCGGTATAAATTTACCTGGGGTGCTGGCATACCGCAGCATAGATGATGTAGAAAAAATGCTTGCAGCAACAAAAACCTGTCAGCGCGCGGTAGTGATTGGTGGTGGCCTTCTGGGACTGGAGGCCGCCAACGGCTTAGCTTTACAGGGAATGGACGTGTCTGTTGTGCACCTGTGTGACTGGCCCATGGAACGCCAGCTAGATAAAGTAGGTGGCGATTTACTAAAAGCAGCACTAGAAAAACGCGGGCTGAAGTTTTACTTGTCACGCGAGACGCAGGCTATCTTAGGAGAGGACAAGGTCACGGGCTTAAGTTTTAAGGACGGTGAACAAATTGCAGCTGATCTCATAATTATGGCGGCAGGTATACGCCCTAATATTGCATTAGCTAAGAATGCGGGCATCCATTGTGAGCGTGGTATCGTAGTCAGTGATACCATGCAAACTTATGACCCTAAAATATATGCAGTAGGTGAATGCGTACAGCATCGCGGTCAGACTTACGGATTAGTTGCGCCTTTGTTCGAACAGGCCAAAGTTGCAGCAAATCATCTCGCGCGCTACGGAAGAATGCTTTATGAGGGTTCCGCTGTTTCCACTAAGCTCAAAGTGACCGGTATCGATCTTTTTTCGGCCGGGGATTTCAATGTAAGAGCGGGTGACGAAGAGTTGCTGTTGCAAGATGCAGCACGAGGTGTCTACAAAAAGCTGGTACTACGTAACAACAAATTACGCGGTGCAGTAATGTATGGTGAGACCGTTGATGGTCCATGGTATTTTCAATTGATGCGTGAAGCAACAGATGTATCTGAACTTCGGGAGCATCTGCTGTTCGGTCAGGTACACCTAGGCGATGCGGGTCGCGGTGGCGCATCGAATGTAGCGAGTATGGCGGACTCAGCGGAAATCTGCGGCTGTAATGGTGTCTGCAAAAGCACCATTGTCAAAGCGATCATCGGTAAGAAGCTCTTTACACTGGAAGAAGTACGTTCCCATACCAAGGCATCGGCCTCTTGCGGTTCATGCACAGGTCTTGTGGAAGCTCTGTTAGCGAATACGCTAGGTGGCGATTATTCCGCGCAAACTAGTAAAAAGCCGATCTGCTCATGCACTGACCATCCGCATCAAGATGTACGGGATGCGATCTTAAAACTGAATGTAAAAAATATACCGGATTTGATGCGTGCGCTGAACTGGAAGACGGAGGACGGCTGTCATGTTTGCCGCCCAGCCCTAAACTACTATATGACTGCCGCCTATCCGGGTGTCTATGAGGACGACAGTCGCTCGCGTTTCATCAATGAAAGAGTACATGCCAATATCCAAAAGGATGGCACTTATTCGGTGATACCGCGCATTTGGGGAGGAGTGACCTCGCCTAAGGAGCTGCGTACGATTGCTGAAATCGCTGAAAAATACGAGGTACTAACTGTGCATATTACTGGTGGCCAGCGTATCGGTTTATATGGTGTCACTAAAGAGAATCTACCAAAGATGTGGGGAGATCTTGTGGAAGGGGGGTTCGTCTCGGGTCATGCCTATGGAAAATCATTGCGCACAGTTAAAACTTGTGTGGGATCCGATTGGTGCCGTTTTGGTACACAAGATTCAACGGGGCTTGGGATCACCGTTGAAAAAATGACCTGGGGGTCGTGGACGCCGCATAAGTTTAAGATTGCGGTTTCTGGTTGTCCGCGCAATTGTGCCGAAGCAACAATTAAGGATTTTGGTATTGTTTGTGTAGATTCGGGTTATGAAATTCATGTTGGTGGTAACGGCGGTATGAAAGTACGTGTCACAGATTTCTTGTGTAAGGTTGAAAGCGAGGCTGAGGTATTAGAGTATTGTGGTGCATATATGCAACTCTATCGTGAAGAAGCCCATTACATGGAACGTACAGCACCCTGGATTGAGCGCGTGGGCTTAGCCTATATTAAACAACATATTGTAGAGGATGCTAAGGGCCGTGCTAATTTATATGCGCGCTTCCTGGAATCGCAGCGCTATTCGCAGAACGACCCTTGGAAGGAACGAGCTCAGGGGAAAGACGCCCATGAATACACTACCCTAGCTACTCTAGCATGAGATTAAAAGAAATGAACTGGATACCAGTAGGCAATCTTGAAGACATCCCTCAACAAGGCTCACGCGTGATCAGCACTTCAAAAGGTGAAATTGCATTATTTCGCACTCTTGAGGATGAGATATTTGCTATCGATAACCGTTGCCCGCACAAGGGCGGGCCACTATCTCAGGGCATTGTACATGGTAAGCGCGTGACCTGCCCTCTACATAATTGGGTAATTTCACTAGCATCTGGTGAGGCGCTAGCGCCTGATACGGGATGCACTCATCGCCATGAAGTGCGGCAGAACCATGGTGTGTTGTTTCTCGCAGTGGATGCTCCGTCAAGCAAAGAATGACAACAGGAAACAGCGCAGCCGACGGGAAAGCTCTATAAGTTTTTATAAGGAATAAAAGCCATGTATGTTGATACAATCCAGAAATTTTCTGTCACGGCTGAAGAGAAAGCCACTGCAGTTCGTACCTCTTTAACTAAGTTCTTTGTGGCCACCATGATGGCCGGCGCTTATGTAGGACTCGCCATTATTCTGATTTTTAGTGTCGGAGCCAAAGTGGAACCTGCCTACCAACGCCTCGTGATGGGGGCATCTTTCGGTGTAGCCCTCACCCTGGTTGTCTTCGCAGGCTCTGAACTCTACACGGGTCATACCATGATTATGCCAATTGGTTGGCTATGTCGCCGTGTCAGATTAGGCGATGTGGGCCGCGTCTTGATCACCGGCTGGTTTGGTAATTTAGCTGGTGCACTCTTGCTAGCACTGATCTTTGTTGCGGGCGGTGGCGGTGCTGTGCTGGCAGAAGGAGCGCCGCTACTTTTTAAGGTAGCCAGTGCCAAAATGAACGCGCCGGCCCTTGAACTGGTAATGCGCGGCATATTATGTAACTGGCTGGTTTGTCTAGCCCTCTGGATGGCTAACCGCACCTCCAGCGACGCTGCCAAATTAATTATGATTTTCTGGTGTCTATTTGCATTTATTGCCAGCGGCTATGAACATTCCATTGCCAATATGACGATTTTTTTTATTGCCTTTCTCAGTCCACATCCTGACACCGTGAGTTTAGCTGGCATGATCCATAACCTTTTTTGGGTAACTCTTGGCAATACAATTAGCGGTGCACTGTTCATGGCTACCGCCTACTGGTTTGTTACAGGACCAAAAACGGCTATAGATACTCGAGAAGTAGAGAAATTGATGGTTGCCAGTGATTTGAAAAGCTAATTATGAATGCAGACGCGCATAGTCTTGAAACCATACACACTACCTGCCCCTATTGTGGGGTGGGATGCGGTGTTGAAATCAGTGGTAGAGAAAGGACTAAACTCAAGGGAGACTCCCTTCATCCAGCAAATTTTGGGCGACTTTGCTCCAAGGGCGCAGCATTAGCTGAGACATTGGAGCATGAGGGTAAGCTACTTTATCCTGAGATTAATGGGCGTCGCGCCTCATGGAATGCGGCACTGGATCGAGTTGCTGAACAATTCAACACTATCATTGCTGAATATGGGCCGGATGCAGTAGCCTTTTATGTCTCAGGACAAATCCTTACTGAGGATTATTACGTGGCTAATAAATTGATAAAGGGGTTTATCGGTAGCGCTAATATAGATACAAACTCCAGACTTTGCATGTCCTCGGCAGTAGCAGCTCACAAACGCGCCTTTGGCGCCGATACAGTACCTGTCTGTTATGAGGATGTGGAAATTGCCGATTTGGTTGTGATCGTAGGCTCTAACTGTGCCTGGGCTCATCCAGTTCTCTTTCAGCGCTTGGTGGAAGGAAAAAAAATACGTCAAAATATGAGTGTGGTAGTCATTGATCCTCGCCGAACCCCAACTTGTGATGTTGCCGATATGCATCTCGCTATTACCCCAGGTTCTGATGCGTATTTGTTTAACGGTCTATTGCATTATCTACGCCGTGAGGATGCAATTGATCTCACTTACATTGAGGAACACGTAGAAGGATATGCGGCGGCGTTTATTAATGCGCGAGAGGGAGGTTCCATCCCTAAAATAGCCAAAGTTTGCGGCGTCAGTGAAACTGAAATAGCCAATTTCTTCAGCCTATTTGCGCGCACAAGGCGCACTGTGACCCTGTTTTCACAGGGTATCAACCAATCCTCAAGTGGAGTGGATAAAGGCAATGCGATTATCAATGTCCATCTGGCTACCGGCAGGATAGGCCAACCTGGCATGGGACCTTTTTCGATAACTGGACAACCCAATGCAATGGGTGGACGAGAAGTGGGTGGACTTGCAAACCAGCTCGCCGCACATATGGATTTCTCCGATACCTTGAGCATAGATCGCGTTGCACGCTTTTGGAACGCAAAACATATGGTACAAGAGCCGGGACTTAAAGCGGTGGACATGTTTGATGCAATTGCATCAAAAAAAATCAAGGCGGTATGGATTATGGGCACTAATCCAGTGGTTAGCATGCCAGATGCAGATAAGGTTCGCGATGCACTGATGAGTTGCGAGATGGTGGTTGTATCAGATTGCATTGCGCACACTGATACCACGTTATGCGCAGATATTCTATTGCCCGCCACAGGTTGGGGTGAGAAGGACGGTACAGTGACAAATTCACAACGCCAGATTTCGCGTCAACGCTCCTTCATTAAGCCATCTGGCGAAGCACGCCCAGACTGGTGGATCATTACCCAGATAGCACAGAGGATGGGGTTTGCAGACGCATTTCCCTACACCACACCAGCACAAATATTTCGGGAACATGCGCGCCTGTCAGGTTTTGAAAATGAGGGCAAGCGGGCGTTTGACATCAGCGCGCTGAGTGAATTAAGCGATGATCAATACAATCTAATGCAACCCGTTCAATGGCCAGTTAATAAACTGGCACCGGAAGGAACAGAGCGTCTGTTTACAGATGGGCAATTCTATACATCTAGCGGTCGTGCTCGCATGATCGCTGTTGTACCACGGCTACCTGCCGTGCAAGCAGATGCAGATTTTCCTCTAGTACTAAACACCGGACGCATTCGTGATCAGTGGCATACCATGACACGTACTGCTCTTGCACCACGTTTGAATTTACATTCCTGCGAGCCTTACGTGCAAATTAACCCATCCGACGCACGTCAGCTAGCCGATAAAACTCTTGCACGTCTTACAAGCCGTCATGGCAGCATACTGGCGCGTGTACAAATCAGTGATGATCAGCGAATAGGTTCCGTATTCGTACCCATGCACTGGAGCGATGAGTACGCCAAGTCCGCCAAAGTAAATGCGCTGGTAGCACCTATCACTGATCCCATCTCGGGTCAACCTGAATCCAAACACACGCCAGTGAGTATCGAAGCATATCGCCCTGCATGGCAAGGGTTTGTACTTAGTCGCAAACGTATGACGTTATCTGATACCAGTTATTGCGCGAGCTCAGAAGGTGAATGTTTCTGGCGCCATGAAATTGCCGGCGAAAAAATGGAGGATGATTGGCGTGCCTGGGTAAGAATAAATTTGACTAACGAGGGAGAATGGACTGAGTATTCCGACGCTGCAATGGGACGTTATCGTGCAGCCTGCTTGATAGATGGAAGACTAGAGGCCGTCTTTTTTATTGCGCCAGATCACCGCTTACCAGAACGCGAATGGCTAACCCACTTATTTAAAAAAGCGCAGCTTGAACCTGAAGATTTAGCTGGGCTCTTGGCCGCGAGAGCGCCCTCAGGTGCCAATACCGGGCGTATCGTATGCGCCTGTTATAGTGTAGGCGAGAAAACCATACTAGATGGGATACATAAACAAAACTTGAAAAGTGTTGAGGAAGTAGGCCAAGCCCTTAAGACTGGCACCAATTGTGGCTCTTGTATTCCAGAAATTCGTCGTCTTTTATCGCGTCATCAATAAATCTGTTTAATTCACCTAATCGTTACATAAATAAATAGGAAATACAAAATAAATACCCTTAGTTAACTGTTTTTCTAACTGTTTTTAAGCTACATACAACGAGGTTTTTATTTTACTATAGCCCATTGGGGCCTCAAGTAACTAGATAACCGGCTGATTAGCCACTGATATAAATTTAATTTGTGCGTCTTTGGGCGCGAAGCCAAATATATCTAAAAAACTTAAATCCTTTAAATTGTTATAGTCCTTTTTTGCATAAAAAATTAACCCATGTAGTATTAAGAATGTTTATTTTAGGGATCTTACACAAGTGGATTGGAATTTTCTTCCTCAATGGCCCAGGACTGAGAACAGTTTTCTGCTTTTTGGAGCTATTTTACTTGTCGGAATCGTTGGAGGTGAGCTTGCTCAGCGCACCAATTTCCTTCCGAGAATCACTGGGTTCGTTATAACGGGACTCATTCTTGGGCCCAGCATGCTCGGCTTACTCGATGCAAGCATGCTTGCTAACGTAAAACCCTTTACGGACATCGCATTAGGTCTCATTTTATTCCAGCTCGGCATGCAGCTCGACTTCAAAGCCTTGCGGAGCGACAAGATTCTCATTCTTTCGGGTCTAGTAGAAGCAGCACTCTCTTTTTCACTGATCTTCTTCGTACTTAGCCTTTTCCACGTTGACAATCTACATGCCGGTCTTGCTGCAGCGATCGGTATTTCTTCATCACCTGCAGTGGTTCTCCTCGTGGTGCGTGAATTCAGGGCCGATGGCCCCGTGACTAGGCGCGCCTTGGATCATGTTGCAATTAACAACGTGCTTTCCTTTTTCGCTTATACGATACTGCTTCCCTTCTTGCATTACAAACAGAAAGCAGACTGGACAACGATCTTTCTGCAACCACTATATCAAACGCTAACGTCGCTCATCCTCGCCTGGCTTCTGGCCCACGCATGCATCCGCATTGCCCGCCTTCTGGGCAGGAATGAAAACTTACAATTTGCTCTTCTTGTCGGGCTGATAATTTCTGCTATTGGTCTAGCTAAGCTTTCCAGTTGCTCCAATCTCCTCACCTTACTTGTTCTCGGTATCATGGCGCGCAATCTCAATACCCGCAATGAGCTCATGGACATCGAGTTTGGTCACGGCGGTGAAATATTCTTCGTGCTGCTCTTTGTCATTGCAGGTGCCAACCTTCATTTGAGAGAGCTGGCTTCTGTAGGTTGGGCTGCAGTTGCTTTTGTTGGTATCAGGTTTATTGGAAAGGCAGTCGGACTCCTTGTGCTGACTCCATTCTCGCCTTTATCCATCAAACAATCGTCGCTTCTTGGCCTGACGCTCGTGCCCATGGCTGGGCTTGCAATTGGTCTCACCGAAGCCACTACTCAGCTATATCCAGAGTTTTCCAAGGAACTCTCGGCCATCATCTTGGGCTCCGTCGCCATACTTGAAACCATTGGTCCAATTTTAACCGAATTTGCCTTGAAACGCGCCGGAGAGGTTAGTTTGGAGAATAAACTAAAACACTGAATTTCTTTTAGAATACTTTATAAATTGGCGTAATTATTCTAATTATATTAATGACTAATATGATGTATTCTCATTTAGTAATGAGGCAATATGGTGTTTAACAGAGAACACATACAAAAAGAGACGATAAGTTAGATTGTTTAATATATCTATTGTCGCTCAAGCTTCAGACTAACAATCTGCCTATATCAATAATAAATACCTACTCTGCTTATCATGTCATGAGTCAAATAAAGTTGGACCAGCATATGGGATGATTGCACAGAAATACTTAGGTAAAGAAAAAGTAACTAGAATCTTAGTTAATCACATCGTAAATGATTATAGAGCAATGCTTGGGAAGCTCGCTAATACAAAGTAGGCAAATAATCTTACTAATTTAATTATCCGTGTTATAAATAGATGTCAAAAAAAATAATAACTTAATTATTTAACTCATCTGAATTAGTATAACTATCTTTTAATCTTGGATAGTAAATAATCTAAAGACATTTTACCTGGCCCCCACAATATAATTACTAGTAATAATATACCCCATATATAGTGGTACATCTTTCCAGCTGTTTGTAGACTATAAGCATAGGAAATATAAGCAACAAAGTTGACAAAAAATAATCCCAGGCTAGATATCCTTCCTAAGAAACCTAATATTAATAAGATCGGAAAAAGTAACTCACCACCAGTTCCTAAAATTGCGGCAACATGAGGCGGTAATAAAGGTACATGAAAATCGTTTTCGTAAAGATACTGAGTAGTTGTCCAATCATTAATACTATCCAATCCAGACTTTAAAAATGAATAAGCAACATATAATCTAGCCATTATCAACAAGAGTTCTTTTACTGGAATAAGAGACTTTTCAATCCAATAATCAATTTTATATAAATTAGTGAGTGTTTTGATCACGATCAATCCTTTGGGGAGTTATCAATTAGTAAAATACCAGTAATCCAATTTTTACTCGTTACATATGTTAACCATTGGTGGAAATCAAATTCATCACTCATTAACTCAAGCGCATCAAGAAGAGAATGGTTTTTTAAATACTGTTGAAACCGAATATAGTCATCTTCAATTTGTTCTATTTGTAATTTAAATCCATAATTTGTATTTAAAAAATATATGGCAATTGAGTATCGATAATTCGTCGAAGAAATAACTGGTTGACTAGCTTCATTGGATTTATAAGCGTTATAGACATCAATTAGAGACCATTCTGTCTGAAAAAATGATAAATGCTCCACAAACAAAAACGTGAAAGAACTAGGATCGTATTCATTGAGTATACTAAGTTCAAAGATCTCTCTATCAAATTCAGACACAACAGAACTATAAAATAACTGCTTCTCAAATTTAACCAGATCTAGTAAAAAAGACATATTGAACTGGTCTAATGAAATATATTCTAAATAACTATCTAATTGATCTCCATAAGTGGTTATGTTTCCTGAATGGGTTGGATATTTAAAGAAATAGTCATAGTTAATCTTAGTTAAACTATTCGTTCCAATTAACCAATTGAGGACAGGATATTTTTGGATTAACAAATCCAAAAAATTACGATGAAAATGTCTTTGATAAACAGTTATACCGTTATAAATATCTTGATCAATTTGATCAACACTAATTAGATCAAACAAGGCTATTTGGCGTAATAACTCAGACATAACTACTCTCAAGTAAATTTTTTTGGATACTTTTTATTTTGTCTGTAAGCTTTACTAACACCTCAAGTTCAGGAATATTTTCATCCCATTCTATCGTAGTTGGAATAAACGTTCTGACTTGTGATATTAAATATTCATACCATTGCCATACTTCATAAGAGGGTGGCGCCGCATGATCATCGACAATTAATCCAACCTGTGTTGAGCACCCTGCTAAATGTATTTCACCGATTTGTGAAGTCGACTGTAGACTATCTAATAGTATATTTATCCACTGATAACCTGCATCAATAATATTTTTTGTCTTTAAATTAATGTAGTTAACATAAAGATTATTTAAATCAAGTAACAAGCCACATCCTGTAGACTTTATTAGCTGACATACAAATTCGACGTCAGTAAACTGTTCATTGTTAAAAAATATATATTGGCTTATGTTTTCTAAATATAGTCTCCTTCCTAAAAATTGTTGTACTTCGTTTACATGCTTTGAAATCAACTTTAGAGATTCTTGATTTAATCCAATAGGTAACAAATCATGTAAGTCATAGATTCGGTTTGATGTTTTTGACACTCGTGAATAAGACAAATGGTCTGATAAAATAAAAGGTTGAATGGTATCCGCAAGCGTTCTTAATTCATACAAATGAGCTCTTTCTATGCCAATTGCACTACCTATACTCAATCCTACCCCATGCAAACTTATAGAATACTGTTTTCTAATTTGTTGAAGATATTTTAAGTTAAGTGGATCTGTACTAAAAAAATTCTCAGAGTGTACTTCTATGTAATCAACTTGAGGTTGTGAAGACAAGAACTCAAGGTAATGAGGTTGTCTTAAACCAAGTCCACTAATTAAGTTTTTCATATAAAATAGAAAAAAGGGCAAATACATGCCCTTTATATTTAAGAGTTACGTTTAGCCATCATTTCTTCAAAAGCTTTTATTTTTGTTGCATCATGAATAATAGCCATAGCCTCCTCCTTAGATAACCCACCCATTTTTTTACATTCATCTTGAGAGACAACTTTAAAATCACCTGGGTTGTAGCTCTCAGATGAAGTACCTTTACAAGTATGATTACCTGTTATTCCAGCACATCCGTTTTGTCCAGCTTTAGCAATACCAAAACATTTACCAAGTGAATCTGCGTGACTAAGGGTAGGAATAGTTGTCGCAGCAATGGATACTACTGATAATAATGCCGCTTGAATCATTGCTTTTTTACTCATTTATATCTCCTAAAATAAAAAAATTACATCAAGTTTTTGATTGTTACTGTAATGTAGTCGTACTTTGACGATTTTTATTACAGAATAAATATTAATATTTTTAACCATAAGACTTAATTAATTATTTTTTTCTTGATGGTATGATTTTTTTGAGGTGTCGTGGTCAAGAAATTTCGGATACTTCAATAAGCTTTTGCTGCCATTTTCTGTTCAAAGACAGCGAGCGGCAGATTGCCCAATATTGAACGCACACGTTCACAATTATAAAAACGAGCAATGTAATCCGTGATGTCGATTTTTTCTTCATCATGGTTAGCCTACTCACGCCGCCAAACACGTTCCATTTTCAGATTTAAAAAGAAGCGTTCGGCAACAGCGTTGTCCCAGCAATTACCTTCCCGACTCATGCTACAAATAAAACCCTGTTTGGCAAGTAGCGCCTGATATTGACCGCTTGCATACTGACACTGCCACGGTCAGAGTGGACTATCAGTCCCTGAGACGGTTTGCGAAAGCGTACTGACATGTTCAGTGCTGCACAGAACAAATCAGCAGGCATATTGGGTGCCATTGCCCAGCCCACTACCTTGCGTGAGAACAAGTCTATTACCATTGCTAAATACAGCCAACCAGCACCAGTCCGAAGGTGGGTAATGTCTGAAACATAAGCCACATTCGGTGCGACAGAACTGAACTGTCTGGCAAGTATGTTTTCTGCAATCGGCAAATCATATTTGCTGTCGGTGGTATGCATAAATTTTCGTTTCCATACCGGTTTCAGATTCGCTGTTTGCATGATCTGGCGCACCTTGTAGCGACCAATGGTTATTCTCTTATCTTTCAATGCCACTACCAGACGGCGGCTGCCATAACTTTGGTGGCTGGCACAGAATGCAGCACGTAGATAAACACTGTTCTAGCAAAACAATGGTTTGGAACGTTGGCGACGTGCTTCATAAAAACCAGAACGACTCACACCCAAAACACGACAACTCTGATTAACCGGTATGGCCTCCTTTTGCAGCGAATCAATGAGCTGGTAGCTCACTTCAGCTCGCGGGCAAAGAAGGCCGAGGCCTTTTTTAATATATCAACATCCGAACGTAACTGCTTATTTTCATTTTCCAACTGACGTATTCTCTGCTGCTCCGGTGTCAGCGGATTGCCAATGCCACGATGGCCATTGAATTCTGCTTCATACTGAATGACCTAACGTCGAATGACGTTTTGCCCAATATTCATTGTTTGGCTAACCTGCGGGACGATAAGTTCCTGTTCTTTTATCATGCGAACCATTTCAAGCTTGTAGCTGGTTTCGAAAATTCTGCGTTCTCATGTCATTTAAATTTCCTCGGATAGTGGATTTTCCACCTATCGAGGTGTCCGTGCAAATCAAACCACTACAAGATATTACCGACTAATGAAGTGATACACCCATATATATATATGGCCATTATCCTTCCTCGTAACTCTGGAAGGGTAGATAACTGTACATAACTTTTTCGTTGTTGTAGTAAAGATCTGAGCTAATGCTCCTAAACAATCTAATAAATTATCAAATAAAACTCAATTCAGGACTAAAGAAGTTAGAATGCTAATAACACTAAAAAAATATAGGGTTTATTATTACCCCAATCCGAATTTGAAGTGCAATGTCTGAGTTAAAGAATAGCTGATTAGGTGTTGTATAACCAAGTATTTTTCGAGGTCAGTTGTTTAGCCGCTCCATCTATATATTAATTTCTTCCTGAGTGATGGTAGAGAAGTCTCGTTGGTTGGGAAAGTATTGCCTGATTAAGCCTTTGGCATTCTCATTTGTCCCACGCTCACATGATGGGCTGAGGTGTTAAAGGTCATGGCAACTTAACTATCCAGGTCATTAAACTTTAATAGTAAACCATTCTAAGCTACTCAATCTCTTAATATGAAGTTGTACTTTGTATTAAAATTTCGGTTATAAATTAATATAACTTGAATGATTTACTAAAGGTTCAAATTGATTTGCAGTAACAGCCTTAGAATAGAGGAATCCTTGGGCATAGTCACAATCAAAGGATTTGAGTAAATGATGTTGCTCTTCAGTTTCAACCCCTTCTGCGATGGTTTTGATTCCGATCTTATGAGCCATTGTAATGATGGCCTCTGTTAGAGCTCTGTTTGATTGGTTTTCGTTAATGTTTCTTATGAATGATTGATCTATTTTAATATAGTCAATATCAAATTTATTCAAATAAGACAATGCGGAGAAGCCTGTTCCAAAATCATCTATCGATACTTCAATTCCTAACTCTTTAAAAAGCATAAGTTGATTTTTTACATTCTCAGAATCAGTAATTAAAGAGCTTTCTGTAATTTCAACTATGATTGCACCTCTGGGTAGGCCTGACGAATCTAAAAATTCAAGCCAATTTCGATCTATTGGTCTGTTAAATTGAATGGCGGATTTATTAACGCTGATAGGAATTAACTTGTTACTAGT
This sequence comes from Ferrovum sp. JA12, assembly GCF_001431705.1. Classification (NCBI taxonomy): domain Bacteria; kingdom Pseudomonadati; phylum Pseudomonadota; class Betaproteobacteria; order Ferrovales; family Ferrovaceae; genus Ferrovum; species Ferrovum sp. JA12. The sequence goes on from NZ_LJWX01000002.1 coordinate 812,598, forward strand.
TTGTTGAATTCGCTGTGCCATTTTAATGGCTTCTATAAATACCCAACCGCCGATTTCAATAATCAAACCGCTTTCTTCAGCAATAGGTATAAACATAGCAGGAGAGATGAGACCCTTTTTGGGATGATTCCAACGTATTAAGGCTTCCGCTTTCACTAATTGATTAGTGGCCAAGTCAATAATAGGCTGATAATATATTTCTAATTGTTTTTGTCCTATAGCCTCGCGTAATTCATTTGTTATTCTTATTTTATTTTGAACGGCTTGTTGCATTTCCTTTGTGAAGAAGCTAAAACCGTTTCTACCCGTTGCTTTAACAGCATACATAGCTTGATCTGCATTTTTTAGAAGATCATCAACGGTTTTTGCATCATTAGGATACTGTGTTATTCCAATACTACAGGAGATATAGCCAACATGGCCATCATTTAAATCAAAGGGTTTATTAATCTCTTTTAGTATATTCTCAACAACTCTATTAATATTAATGAGTGAATCATTTCCAGGAAGAATAATGGTAAATTCATCACCACCTAATCGAGCAAAGGTGTCCGAGTCCCTGATTAATGCTTTTATTCGTCGAGTAGTTTCAATTAATAATTGATCACCTTTAGCATGTCCCAAACTATCATTAACGTCTTTAAACTTATCTAGATCTATCAATAATAAAGCCAGTGTGGTTTTATTACGTACTGCTCTTTTCATTTCTTGTTCAAGTCGATCTTGAAACAGACGACGATTCGCTAAACCAGTTAGGGAATCATAGTAGGCTAGGCGTTGAATTTGCTCTTCTGCTTGTTTGCGAACTGAAATATCTAAAAAACTACCAATATAATTTAATACTACATCACCAGTGTCTTTAACGGCTGTAATAGTGAGTTGAGCTGCATAAATATCACCATTTTTACGTCGATTCCACAACTCCCCAGTCCAAGAATCAGTATTAGAGACCTTCTGCCACACATTTTCATAAAAGTCTTTATCATGTAGTCCTGATCTTAATATACTCAGATTTTTTCCTAACACTTCTTCACTGCTGTAGCCTGTAACCTCTGAGAAGGCTTTATTTACCTTTAAAATATTTCTGTTTGCGTCAGTAACAATCATCGCCTCTTGCGATTCAAAAGCCACTGCAGCGATTCTGCTTTTAATTTCGTAATCATAACTATCAAGAGCAAAAGAAATATCTCGCGTCATCTCATTTAATAATTCGATAATTTCCGAATCAAAAGCATCTTTATCTTTATGGTATACAGCGACAATCGCGTAGGGCTTTCCAGATTTTTGTATTGGAAAAGTCCCGCTACATCCCCATCCATATATCTTCGCTTGTTTATGCCAAGGTTTTGTTAGCTGGCTGTTTTGATAATCTTTAACAATAACCATTTTATTTTCACGCCAAGCGATACCTGCGGGTCCTTTTCCTTCTGGGATATTTTCATCGATGGACATAATTACATGTTTAAAAAAATCTGAACCTTGACCATAATTAGTGAAAGTTTCTAATCGATTATTGTTGGGATTTTTTTTTTCTAACAGTAGCCAGTGTCATACCGCCGTAATCCACAGCCATCTTACACACAAGAGGAAACAGACTCTCTTCACTTTCTACTTTTACAATCGCTTGATTGATATGACTGATTGCTTTGTAAAGCTTGGTTATTTTTTCAAGTTTAAATTTTGTTATTTGGTAGTCTATAATATTGTTAAAGAAGATTATCTTGAATTTAGACTCATTGTCGACTAATGTTGCTACGCAAATTTGCACCTTATGAATAAGATTGTCTTTGAGTCTCATATCCACATCAAATGATAAATACTGATTCTCTGATAATCGAAGTTGTTGTTGTAAAATGTTGATGAATTGAGTGTTATGAGGGTTGGATTCTGGAAAGAGTGATTGGGCTAACTTATTAATATTTACTATTGAATTTTCATCATAATTAAATAAACTTTTAAAAGCTTTATTAGCATAATTGATAGTACCTAATTCATCACATAAGATTGTCGCCAATGGTAAGACATTAAGTAACAAGTTATAAGTCATTATATCCTTAGAGATTATTTATATAAGTGCTTTCTTATTCATTGTTTTTTTAGAACAATCATTAAAGTATTTCTTTTTTTTGTGAAGAATAATATTACACGGATTCAAGTTTAAAATGTAATTTTCTCACCTTGTGGGCTAATAATTTCCGCCATTGATCTCGCTAAGCTTTCCAGTTCTTCAGATCTCCTCACCTTACTCGCGCTCGGTATCAGGGCGCGCAATCTCGATACCCGTAATGAGCTCATGGACATCGAGTTTGGTCATGGCGGTGAAAAATTCTTCGTGCTGCTCTTTGTCATTGCAGGGACCAACCTTCATTTGAAGAGTTGGCTTCAGTAGGTTGGGCTCTAGTTGCTTTTGTTGGCATCAGGTTTATTGGAAAGGCATTCGGACTTCTTGTACTGACTCCATTCTCGCCTTTATCCATCAGACATTTGGACTTTACCCGTTTTCATAGACATTTCTTAGCATCCCGTTTGTAGCATCTCGAGTGCCATTGGGCTTAGCTGATTTAAGTGGCTGTGTCTGCTGCTCCGATTGCAGAACACCTCGATGTAATCAAATATATCCGATTTGTCTTCCTCCCCTATTGCATAAATGTTTCGTTTAATACGTTCTCTCTTCAAGTTGCTAAAGAATGATTCAACAGCCGCATGATCGACATAACAATTTCCACGGCGGCTCATGGTTGTGGTGAGTCAGTTGTCCTTGCACCAGCGTATAAAGTCATCGCTGCTGAACTGACTGCCCTGATCCGAATGGATAATCACCGGATTTTCGGTTGTCATCGCCTAACGGCTATTAACAATACATCTAGGGTAAGCTCCGTCACCATCGTTGGATTCATCGACCAGCCTATGACGATACGAGAATAAAGATCGATCACAACCGCCAGATATAGCCAGCCCTAATGCATGCGAATATAGGTTATGTCAGTTACCCATATCTTGTTGGATTCGTTGACATAGAACTACTGTTACAGATGATTCGGTGCAATTATCGAGGGGCGGCCATAGCGTTTGCCTAGTCGTCGGTGGAAGCCGATCTGCAAACGTAGTCCTTCAGCGTGCATTAGTTGATAAACATGGTTCTTGCCGCACCGTTCATCCAGATCATGCAGCTTATCGGTCACCTTACGGTAACCCTACATGCCGTCAGTCTCCAACAAGGATTGCTTGTGAGACCCGTCAGATTTCCGTCATCCTTATGTTTGACTGTAACAGGGGGTGTTTCCACTCTAGTTGCCAACAACGATGACGCTCTTCATCGGTAAATATCTTTCTACTTTGATTAGTCATTCAACACCCCTTTTCTTGGTAGCATTAGTTTAAGTGTTGCATTGACCCATTGAATACTCATCGGCCCTTTTTAGGATGTCGCGTTCCTCGCTAACACGCTTGAGTTCGGCCTTGGGACGACGCAGTTCAGCTTGCTGACTCTGAGATTGAAGATGATCAGGTTCTGGCAGACCGCAGATCTTCAGCCATTTGAAAAAGCTGTGCTGGGACACACCCAGCCGACTTAATGCTTCAGAGATCGTTAGCTTTTATCGGTTATTTACTTGACTGCTTTAATCTTGAATTCTTCTGGATAACATTTTCTGCTTATGACATCTCCTTTATAGGCCTAGTCTTAGGCTGAAAGGTGTCTAGTGTTTCGGGGTCGATTCATCTTATTACTATATAAGTTTAGAGAGTAGCTTTAGATATGGTTTTAATATATTTTGCGTATAATTTGTGTGCAAATTAGTTTTTCTTTTTTTTCTTATTTTGAGAAAAAATTTTACTAAAACAGTAAAGTGGCAATTTGACTATCGACTGGAACATGATAAATTTAGTGGGTTTTTTTATTATGTTAGTATACTTTTTTCTTTTTTTAGTAAAAAAGTGAATGCAGGTAAAATAAGGGAATGGTGCCGCGGAAGGGACTCGAACCCCCACACCTCTCGGCGGCAGGACCTAAACCTGCTGCGTCTACCAATTTCGCCACCGCGGCTAAAGATGTTATTCTAGCAAGCTTATGATAAATCCGCCATGACAACCATGACTTTAGCTTTAAATAAAAAAACAATTTTAGTCACAGGTGCTGGTTCGGGACTAGGTAAAGTGATGTCATTGGCCTATGCCAAGGCCGGCGCACAAGTTCTCTTGCTAGGGAGAAATAACCGTAAATTAGAACAAATCTATGACGAAATTGAGATCTCAGGATGTCTGTCTCCAATACTACTTCCTCTGGATTTAGAAAAAGTCACCGAGCACCAAGTCAACGAACTGGCCCTCATGATTGAGACTGAATTGGGTGAATTAAATGGAATATTACACTGTGCCAGCCGTTTTGCGCCTCTTGGTCCTCTTATAAGCCAACACGTGGAGCAATGGAAAAATGTTTTTAACTGTAATGTCATGGGTGCTTTTGCTCTCACTAAGGGACTTATACCTTTACTAGAAAAAGCCCATGATGCTTCGGTCTTGTTTACCATTGAGCATCATGGTTTAACTCTACCAGCCTACTGGGGTGGATTTGGTCTTAGTCAAAACACCGTCCTAAATTTAATGCAGTTATTTGCTAGGGAATATAAGGATCACCCTCATTTACGTTTTAATTTGATAGCCCCAGGGCCCATAGCGACGCCCATGAGAATAAGAACTCATCCGGGAGAGGTTCATCAAGATCAACGAGCGGCTGAGTTATTAATTCAACCCTTTATTGATTGGATGAGTGAGCGGAGCATAGGCAAAACAGGACAAACGGTAGTACTCTCCGATTATGAGGGAAGTGCATGATCACGCAGCAACTTCAGAGCCTCATCAACACGATCAACGGTGTATAAAGTAATGCCCTCAATACGCTGTTTAGAGCGATTTGCCTTGGGGATCAGTGCATGAGTAAAACCCAGCTTCGCCGCCTCCTTAAGGCGCTCTTGCCCTTTTTGTACCGGGCGAATTTCTCCTGATAAACCAATCTCACCAAATATCACCCATTGCGGCGGCAGAGGAATACCTCTTAAACTACTCACCGCTGCGGCAACAATAGCAAGATCAGCTGCGGGTTCGGTAATTTTTACACCCGCCACCGCATTAATAAATACATCTTGATTATGACAATAAATTCCTGCATGGCGGGTTAATACTGCTAAGAGCATGGCTAATCTATTTTGCTCCAAGCCAACTGTTAATCGTCTTGGTACTGACTGGTGGGATTCGGCGACAAGAGCCTGGATTTCCACTGCCATGGGCCGCGTTCCTTCCAAAGTAACTGTGATAGAAGAACCAGGTACTGGATGGTCATAATGAGATAAAAATAAAGCAGAAGGATTAGTCACTTCCTTTAACCCGATTTCTGTCATGGCAAATATACCAAGTTCATTCACCGCACCAAAGCGGTTTTTAATGGCTCGTATTAATCTAAAACTAGAACTCCCCTCCCCCTCAAAATAGAGTACCGTATCCACAATGTGCTCCAATACACGGGGACCCGCGATGGTTCCCTCTTTAGTAACATGGCCAACTAATACCATCATTACACCAAGAGATTTTGCAACACGGGTAAGTTGAGCCGCACATTCACGAACTTGACTCACTGAACCGGGAGCTGAGTTCAGTGCATCACTAAAGAGAGTCTGAATTGAGTCAATAACAACTAAATTGGGCAGCGCCTCTTCAATAACGCGGACGATTTTTTCTAATTGAATCTCTGAGAGAATTTCCGCATCACCCGTAACAAGTTTGAGTCTCTCTGCTCGTCCTGCTACCTGTTCGGGGGACTCCTCCCCCGTAACATACAAGACCTTTAACCCCTGCAATCCTACTTGGGTTAAGGTTTGTAAGAGTAAAGTGGATTTACCAATACCCGGATCCCCACCCAGTAAAATCACTCCTCCTCTCACAAAACCGCCACCTAAAACTCGGTTTAATTCCGTCATACCCGATGAGATACGATCAATGGCTTGTTGACTTACCGAACTTAAACGTTGGGGCTTTTGACTTTCATTAAGAGGTTTAAAGCGACTAACTGAATTTTCCTGTATGGTCTCTACCAAGGTGTTCCAGACCTGACAATGGGGACACTGACCTTGCCATTTAGGGCTCTGCCCGCCACACTCAGTACAAGTATATAGGGTTTTTAATTTAGCCACGTAAATTAATAGTCATTGGCTTGATAATTGATGGCTGAGGCGTAATTTTCAAAACGCGTATAGTGCCCCAAGAAAGTTAAAGGAACCATACCAATCGGTCCATTACGCTGTTTACCTATAATAATTTCAGCCATGCCTTTATCGGGGGAGTCGGGGTTGTAGACTTCATCACGATAGATGAACAAAATTACATCTGCATCCTGTTCAATAGCCCCTGACTCTCGTAAGTCAGACATCACCGGTCTCTTATTGGGTCGTTGTTCAAGTCCACGGTTAAGCTGAGAGAGGGCTACTACTGGAACATTGAGCTCCTTTGCGAGCGCTTTCAGGGAACGTGAGATTTCCGAGATTTCAGTAGCACGATTTTCACCGGAGGAGCTTGAGGTCATTAATTGTAAATAATCTACCACAATCAAACCTAGTCCACCGTATTGGCGATGTAATCGGCGGGAGCGAGCTCGAAGATCAAGTGGGTTCAATGCTGGCGTCTCATCAATATGAATAGGTACCTCATGGAGCTCTTCTAAGGCACGGGAGACACGCCTAAAATCTTCTTCTTTTAAGCGTCCAGTTCGTAATTGATGGGCATCAAGACGACCATGAAAACTTAAAATCCTCATGGCAAGCTGGTTGGAGGACATTTCCATACTAAATACAGCCACTGGAAGTTTAGATTGTATTCCTACATGACCTGCGATATTTAAGGCAAGTGCTGTTTTACCCATGGAAGGACGTCCTGCGACGATAATCAAGTCGCCCTTTTGAAAGCCTGAGGTTTTTTCATCTAAATCTACAAATCCCGTGGGGATACCCGTTACCGGATCATGGTTTCCCGCGTGGTAGAGTTCATCCACTTGCTCAACCACTTGCGCCAAAGGCACCTTTAACGCCACAAAGCCTTGCGAGTGTTTAGCGCCGCTTTCTGCGATATTAAAGACTTTAGCTTCCGCTTCATCTAGAAGCGCCCTTGCATCTCGCCCCGAGGGATTAAAGGCAGACTCGGTAATGTCTGAGCCTACTTGTACTAAAGAACGCATAATAGAGCGCTCACGTACAATCTCCGCATAGCGCCTGATATTGGCAGAACTAGGAACCGATTGAGTAATGGATGCGATATAAGACAAGCCACCAATAGACTCTAATTCTCCCCTTAAGGATAACTCATCACACAGGGTTAAAATATCTGCGGGTTTACCCTTTTCAACTAAAGAGAGAATGGCACGATAGATTTTTCGGTGATCTTCTCGGTAGTAGTCGGATTCATTAATTAAATCTGCGATTTTATCCCAAGCATGGTTATCAAGAAGTAAACCGCCCAGAACAGATTGTTCCGCCTCTATGTTGTGAGGCGGAACTCTTAAATTGGCAGAACGAGAATCGTCAGCCATAAGGGTGGGATTTATTGCTCAGCGACTACTGATACATTGATATCAGTCACCACATCACTATGTAAAGCTACAGTAATGGTGTAATCACCAATTGTTTTCAATGGACCATTGGGTAGACGTATTTCAGATTTAGAAGCTTCTAATCCTTGAGCTTTCAACGCGTCAACGATATCGTGATTGGTTACAGAACCAAACAGTCTTCCGTCAACACCTGCTTTTTGTGAAACTATCACCTTCACGCCAGCTAATTGTTCAGCGCGAGATTTAGCAACATTCAACTCTTCAGTCTGTAATCTTTCTAACTCAACACGACGTGCTTCAAATTCTTTTTTGTTAATTTCAGTGGCACGCTTTGCTTTTCCCTGAGGGATCAAAAAGTTTCTCGCATACCCTTCTTTAACTTTTACAATGTCACCTAGTTGACCTAGATTGACTACTTTTTCCATGAGGATCACTTCCATGGTTATCTCCTTAGTGCAAATCTGTATAGGGCAAGAGTGCTAAGAAACGAGCGCGTTTCACAGCAACACTTAATTGACGCTGGTAGCGCGCTTTTGTACCGGTAATGCGGGCAGGAATAATTTTACCGTTTTCATTAATAAAGTCTTTCAAAATATCAACGTCTTTGTAATCCACCCATTCAATTTTCTCTGCGGTAAAACGACAGAATTTACGACGACGAAACATACTGGCATTTTTAGCCTGATTGTTACGTGGTTCTTTTTTATTATCTTTTCTTGGCATTTTAAACTCCATTACTCAATTTAAATTGATTTACTTTAATCACCAGCTCTCTGCTGTTAGCATGTTTCTTTATCAATTGACCCTTAATCATAAGTCCCACAGGATGAGACAATTGACTTAATAAAACTGCCACCTCTGCAAACGCTGTCATAGTGATAGAAAGAGTTGTCTGTGTTGTCTCACCGTCATTTAAGCTCAATTGATGGGAAAATATTCCCACAAAATTTGCTATCCCTGATGGGGTATATCTTAGGGAGTTGTGAGATGAAACGAATCCTTCTAACACCACCTCATTTCGCATTATTAAGCAGAAACAGCCTCCGGTGAATCACCATCACGGACCATCAAGTCCTCACGGGGCGCACGTTTTTCTTCACGCATCATAGGTGAAATGTCAGACACAGGACCTTTCATCTGAATAGTTAAATGACGAAGAACCGCATCATTAAAGCGGAATGCGTTTTCAATTTCCGCCAAAATCTCACTGCTGCATTCAATATTCATTAAAACATAATGGGCTTTGTGGATTTTTTGAATTGGATAGGCTAGTTGACGACGACCCCAGTCTTCAAAACGATGAATTTGTCCACCACCTTGTGTCACCATGTTCTTATAACGCTCGACCATGGCGCCAACTTGCTCGCTTTGATCAGGATGAACAATAAATACTATCTCATAATGCCGCATAACATCTCCTTATGGTTAAGCCAAAATTGGCAGAGCTAACTTAATCTTTGGCAAGTAAAGTTAGCAAGGTCTTAAAAAGTCTTCTATTTTAACTAAAAATCAAACAGTTAGCAAATCTATGCTAAAGCCGTGTTAGCGCAAAGTAGTAATGTCCGGTTTCTCCCAAATAGAAATGTCCGCTGGTAGTTAAACTCACGCTGTTAGAAACAGTGGCGGATATTTTGAAGATGGACAAACTCATGAGTCAAAAAGAAGTGAAGCGAGCCCAGATGCTGGATCTGTTGACAGAGGGCAAAATCGACCAACAGGAAGCCGCGCGGCGACTGGGTATCACTACCCGCCAGGTGCGCCGCCTGACCCGGCGTTATCAGGCAGCGGGGCTGTCCGGACTGATCAGCAGGAAGCGCGGCAAGGCATCGAATCGGCGGCTGGACGATGCCATCTGCACGATGGCCATTGATCTCATTGGCGCGCATTACAGCGACTTCGGGCCGACGCTGGCCTGCGAGAAGCTGGCCGAACTGCATGAGGTAAATCTGTCTGTCGAGACCACGCGCCAGCTAATGATCAAGGCGGGCCACTGGCACCCCAGGAAAGGCGGCTCCATATGCGCACACCCGATGCGCGAGCGTCGCGCCCGCTTCGGCGAGATGATCCAGATCGACGGCAGCCCCCACGACTGGTTTGAAGACCGCGGCGAATATTGCACTCTGCTGGTATTCATCGACGATGCTACCGGACGGCTGACGCAACTGCGCTTTGCACCGAGCGAAACCACGCTGGACTATATGCAGGTGTTGCACGATCATATTCTGGCGCACGGCGTACCTGCGGCGTTGTACTCTGACCGCCACAGCATCTTCCGCATCAACGCCAAGGAGTCCGATCCGGAGGCCGAAACACAATTCTCGCGTGCGGCGCGCGAGCTGGGAATCGCATGCATCCACGCGCACAGCCCGCAGGCCAAAGGACGCGTGGAACGCGCCAATCAGACCTTGCAGGACAGGCTGGTCAAGGAAATGCGACTGGCCGGCATCAACAACATGGACGAGGCCAATGCGTGGTTGCCGGGCTATATCGAGGACTTCAACAGGCGCTTTGCGGTCGCGCCCAAAGACCCGTCTGACGCGCACCTGGCCTATGCCGGAACACCCGCCAGCCTGATGCGCACCCTGTCGGTTCAAGTAACGAAAACGCTCTCAAAAAACCTGTCTTGCCAGCATGAAAACCAGTTGCTGCAGGTCGAAACGACGGGCACGGGTCTGGGACTACGGGGCGCGAAAGTGACGGTGCATCGGCACTTTGACGGCACGTGTGAACTGCTTTGGAGAAAACGCGAATTGACATACAGCGTGATGGACAAACCGGAACGACAGTCGGCGGTGGCCGATGGCAAATCGGTCAATGCACGAGTCGACAAGGCACTGACTCGGCGCAACACCGGACACAAGCCTGCAGCCAATCACCCCTGGAGAAAAATGCCCGTCGGCAAATCCGCCCACGACGGGCAGCGCGCAACACCGTAGCGCAAGGGAAACAGCAAAAGCGGACATTTCTACTTTGCAGGAAAGCGGACATTTCTATTTAGCGTTGACAATCTATGCTAAAGCCGTATTTTCCCGCCTCTTGGTTTCATACAAACAGATACCAGCTGCCACAGACACATTTAAAGATTCCACTGAGCCAAACATGGGGATTCTCACTAATTGATCGCAGGTTTCCCGGGTTAATCGGCGTAACCCCTCCCCTTCAGCACCCAGCACCCAGGCCAATGGCTGACTAAACTCCGCCGAGAATAAATCCTCTTTGGCTTGGTCGTCGGTACCTATTATCCAAATATTCTGATCTTTCAAATCACGTAGCGTTCGGGCTAAATTAGTCACAGGGATATAGGGTATAACATCCATGGCACCAGAAGCCACTTTCGCCACAGTAGGAGAGAGGGCAACGGATCGATCCTTTGGTGCAATAATGGCATGAACCCCCATGGCATCAGCAACACGTAAACACGCTCCCAAATTATGGGGATCTTGTATTCCATCTAAGACCAGTAATAGTAAGGATTGCTGATAGGTTTCTACCAAATGATCAAGATCATGAATCATGGGAACTGCGCTGGCTAAAGCAACAATTCCTTGATGGCGTCTCGTGCCTGTCAAGCCTTGTAATCGTTGCCCATCTACCCTTTTGGCATTTAATCCTTTTTCTTCTAACAGGGCCTTTATTTCCTGCATACGCTGATCATTTCTTTCTTGATCAATGTAAACGTCTTCAAGGGTTTGAGGAAAATGTTTTAAACGACTTTTAATGGCATGAAAACCATAAATCACTGCGGGTTTTTTCATAATATTTTTTTCTTTTTTGAATTTTTGGAACGATGGGTTTTCATGGCAAAGTCTATTTTATTTTTTTCCATATCAACCCGAACAAGCTGCACAAGTACGCGATCACCCAAGCGATAACGCATCCCTGTTCGCTCCCCAAGAAGCTGATGACGATTAGCATCATAACGATAGTAATCAGCCCCTAATTCCGAAATGTGAATTAATCCTTCCACAAAAACATCATCGAGTGCCACAAATAGCCCAAAACTGGTTACTGAGCTAACCGTACCATTAAATTCCTCACCCACACGATCCTTCATGTAAAAACATTTGAGCCAAGACTCCACATCCCGTGTTGCCTCATCCGCTCGTCGCTCTGTTAAGGAACAGTGCTCTCCCACGGCAGTGAGATTCTCCATTTTTTTTGTTAGGCCACTCAAAGTCGCCCGAATTGCCCGATGAACCAGCAAATCCGGGTAGCGTCTGATAGGAGAGGTAAAATGAGTGTAGGCCTCATAGGCTAAACCAAAATGCCCCTCATTATCCGGACTATATAGAGCCTGTTGTAATGACCTTAATAACACAGTTTCAAGTAAGTTTTGATCAGGTCTTTGTTGGATTTTCTTTAATATTTCCGCGTAATCTTTAGCTTTAGGCTTATCCCCTCCAGCCAAATGTAGTCCAAATTCACCCAAAAAATCACGTAAGGCTTTTAATCTCTCAACGGTAGGTGGCGGATGTATCCTATACAGAGAGGGTTGCTTATGTAGCAGCAAGTAACTTGCCGCACACACATTGGCCGCCAACATACATTCCTCAATAATACGATGCGCTTCATTTCTTTCCACCGGCTGAATAGTTTCAATCTTTCCACGATCATCAAATATCATGCGCGTTTCAGAACTGGAAAAATCAATGGCACCCCTCTCTTGCCTTAGAGCAAGAAATAAGCGATAAACCTGCTCTAAATTGTGTAGTTGGGGTAAAAGAGGTTGTATTTTCTTATCGGCGCGCTCTGGAGTTAACAGCGCTTGAGCAACTTCCGTATAGGTTAAACGCGCTTTAGAGTGCATGACAGCAGGATAAAAACGATAAGAGTTAATGGTTCCATCAGAAGATAAGTTCATATCACAAACCATACATAACCTATCCACTTGTGGATTAAGAGAGCACAAACCATTGCTAAGCTTCTCAGGAAGCATGGGGATAACTCGTCTAGGGAAATAGACACTATTACCTCGCTCAAAAGCTTCTTTATCTAGCGCGCCACCCTCAGTAACATAGTGTGATACGTCAGCAATAGCCACAAGTAGCCTTAACTCCCCACTGGCCATTTTTTCTGCATAAACAGCATCATCAAAATCCTTAGCGGTCTCTCCATCAATAGTCACCAAGGGTAAATGACGAATATCCTCTCTCCCGGAATAATCCTCAGGCACCAAGTTGTCAGGTATTAACTCTGTTTGTTGCATCACTTCCTCTGGAAAAACATGAGGAAGCTCATGTTTTCTTAAGGCAATTTCCACTTCCATACCAGGGTCTAGATAGTTACCAATAATCTCTACCACCTTAGCTATCGGTTCGGAATGTCGACTGGGTTGAGACATAATTTCTATCATGACAACTTGCCCAGGGGAGGCGCCGTGAGTTTGTCCTGGAGCCACCAATAAATCTTGGTTAATACGTTTATTTTCAGCTACTGCAAATAATACTCCCTGGGTTTCATGTAATCTGGCAACAAGCTTGGAATTCACATGTTGCAGCACCTCTACAACAGAACCCTCTGGCCGACCACGGTTATCAATACCAATTGTTCTCACCATGACCCTATCGCCATGTAAAACTTTATGCATCTCTCTAGCACCAAGAAAAATGTCACCACCGCCATCATCACGGATTGCAAAGCCGAACCCCTCTGGGTGACCTTCAATACGAGCCGGGATTAAATCTATCTTCTCAGGCAGACAAAGAGCATTTTTACGATTCCTCATTAGCTGCCCGTCTCGCTCCATGGCCCTTAAGCGTTTACCAAACAAATCTCGCTCTTGTGCTTTAATAGATAGCATGCGTTCAATTTTTTCAACCGTAACAGGTACTCCTTCTTTTTCAAGAACTTGCAGTACAAACTCTCTACTTGGTAAAGGTGATTCATAGAGGCTTTTTTCACGATCAAGGAAAGGATCTTGTGATCTTAAGGATGATTTACTGGTTGACAAAATTTTGAGACCTTCTAAAATTGAAAGATTATTTGTTTATTTATAAAAATTATCTCACAATTATGTGAAAAAATAATAAATAAGCCGAGATGGCGGAATTGGTAGACGCACCAGGTTCAGGTCCTGGCGGTGGCAACACTGTGGAGGTTCGAGTCCTCTTCTCGGCACCATCATTTGTTAACTAACTCATGACTTTAATAGAATATTCTTGTTTTATGAATAAATGAGCTTATGATTTGGAAGTTAGTTAACTTTACATTAATCGTCATCACCATAGTAGCCGCCTTGATAAACTGGTGCCGGATAAACAGGTTGTACATAAGCAGGTTGAGCTGGATAAGCATAAGTAGGTTGTTGAACATATCCAGGTGGTGCAGGATAGGTATAACCAGGAGGGGGGCCATAGACAGGAGCTGGGGCTACCGCTGGAGCATAAACGGGTTGCTGACCTAGCATCCCCCCAACCACTCCCCCTATTATTGCAGCACCCAAACCAATGCCACCCTCAAATCCGCCATCACCCTCCCCTCGCCAACCCTCACCACCCCAGCCTTCACCACCCCGCCACCCATCCGCATAGACAGAGGTATTAAAGAGTAATGCTGCAACATAGACAACGACGGGAAGAAATTTTTTCATATTGAACCTTTTCTTATTGAAAAATCGAATTAACTTAAATTTTAAAATAAAGTTACATTAAATACCAAAAATAATCCTAATGAAATTCATATTACAAAACTTAAAGTAAGACATATAAAAGTAACACATATAGTAGTGAGATTGTATGAAAGAAAATTGGTTTGAGATGAAAATGTAAAGTTAAGTTAAAGTAGTTCTTATAATTTATTGTATTAACTGAAAAAACAACCTAGAAAAAAAATTAACTCAAAATATAATTATGAGGCCAAACAGGTTTTAGAAGCGTGCTATCTCCTCGCTTTTCAGATAATTAATATCGTTATTTTTGATTAATCTTCAAGAAATAAATCATTAGGTATTAGTACTCTCCTCCTTCAACCCGACAGGCCTAAAGTGTTGTCTACAGCCTGTGCTTTGTAGTCCCTAAGCAGTATTCTGCCAAAGGCACTGTATGGTCTTTTTTCGTTATAAATCATGATTCAGTTTTCTGTACTATCACGTAACTCCCTGAGATTTTCAAATAAACATGGAGTGTTCATGATGGAAGGTTTTATTAAAGCGCTCTATAAATACATTTTGTTGCGGTGTGCCCGGTTGGGTAAATGTCACTTTTATTCCTTAATATTTATAACCATCCATAAAGACGGCAGACAGCAGTTCACTCCCGTTGTCCAGTCGTATCGCCCAAGGTAAACCATCGATGTCTTCTAGCGGAACCCTAGATATCTTGGGCTGCACTTCTTAGTTCTTCTGGCTAAAGTCAAGCCCTTTGCCCTGTAAATTCTCTATACCCAATTGAGATTCCACTCATTATCCTGATTGCGCATCCAATCAAAACATAATCTACAATCCCAGCGACTATTTTTAGTAACAGCTTGATTAAGGGCTTTAAGACGGGCTCAACACCCTTGGTTCTACTGCTTAGGCGTACGTAATACGATGATTTGGCCAGCCACAGATGAGCGCAAGCCCTTGTAATGGCTACCTTTTCTTCATTAACCAGGTAAATGACTGCATCTTTTTTACCGGTTAGCGCTAGAGTTTTTTTAAATAAGTGATTTAGCGCTCGGTTATCGTGAGTCAGTTCTACCACCATCGTATTATGTTCCGGTAGCTGCTGCTCTAGCATTTTGACTCGTTTAAGTTCAAAAATTACAAGGCCAGTTTAGTTAGAGCGCTATTTGTAAAAGAGAGTACTGCTAATGGCATGCTTGCGTAATATGTCTGCCATCGCAATAACGTCGTCAGCCTCTTTCAAAATTCCAACGATTTGGATCACTGTAAATCGTGACTTCTTCCAATTAATTCTCCAGTTATAAATATTACCTCATATAACAGAAAACTCAACTTCTTAAATATACGGATCTTGGGAAATACTAGATACTGACCAATGGAATTCACACAACAAGTATATAGGGACTTTAGCAATTAATTAACTATTAAAAAAAAGAATTGTTATTATGATATAATTTTAATTGTAGTTAAATCATGAGTTTAAATCAATTTTCAATTATACATTGGTAGCGCAAAAAAAATTTCGAAAAACAACTTACGAATATTATTGTTTAAAAGCTCAATATAAATATTCTAAGCTTGTTAATAAACAAAGTTAGGTTATGAATAAGAACCCCCCCCATTTTTTTAAAAGTATCACTTCACTTAGTACATTTAGTAGAGTTGTTATCTTTTGTACGGTATGTCTTTTATTCATAGTATATGAAAAAAATAAAAACGACTTCAGAAAAGATGAGGGTTACCGTTTCATAAATCTATCAAATAATCAATACTATCTCATTAAAAATAATTTAGATAAGAGTTTGGTAGATTTAGATCTATTAGGTAGCGTCATCGAATCTCAACCCAATCTGACTAGAAATGAATTTAAAAATTACGCTACACGTATTATATCTCACACGCCCGAGATTCAGGCCTTAGAGTGGATTCCTAAAGTTACAAAATTTAATAGGCAAAAAATAGAAAATGAAGGGAAAAAGTATTTTTTAAATTTCAACATCACTCAAAAAAAAGATAAGGGAATATTACCCGACATACAGCGTTCCGTTTACTATCCTGTTTATTATGTAGAACCCTACGTTGGCAACGAATGTGCCTTAGGTTTTAATTTAGACTCAGATCCTAAAAGAAGTTTAGCATTACATCTTGCAGAAAAAAATAAAACAATAATTGCCACTGAAAGTATTAAATTAGTTCAAGAAACTGATGGCCAAAGGGGTGTATTGATTTTTAATCCAATTTTTACTCATGAAGAAACCGCTTCACGTACTCAAGAAGATCAATTAATAGGATTTTCCTTAGTTGTGCTGAGAATGGGGGACTTAGTTAACAGAGCTCTAAGTAAAAACTCTTTTACTCCCATTTTTTTGACTATTTATGATGTATCCAATCCCTCAGAAAAAGAGGTACTTTTTAAATCGAGCAATACAGCTCTCAGTCACCACAATGTATCTGATTTAAATAATCACTCAGTTTATAAAATAGAAAAAACCATGGAATTGGGGAATAGAAAATGGCTTTTCACCTTCACTGCTGTCTCTGGTACATTGTTAGAAAGTCAACAATATGCTTTTTATCTAATTTATATACTAATTATTTTATTTGGTTTCCTCTTGGTTTTTTACATCGAGAAAAAAAATAAAATCAATCTATTCCTACAAAAATCAGAGTTCGAACTGAAACTTGCATTAGATTCTGGACAAATGGGTACATGGAAAATTGATCTTGATACCAAAATTAGAACTTATGACGACACGACTTTAAAATTATTAGGTCTCGATAAAAATACGTTTAAAGGTACTGAAGCTGAAGTGTTATCTAATGTTCATCCAGAAGATAAAAGTAATCTGATTAAAGTAATAAAGCAATCGAAAGACTTTAAAACTAAGTTTTTTATTGAATATCGTATTTTAGGTAAAGATAATTCTATTCATCATATCTCCTCACACGGAAAAGTCTTAGAAAATGATAAGGGAAAAGCTATAGCAATATATGGAGTTCTATGGAACGATGATTTTAGAAAAAACGCAGAAGAAAAAATTAAAAATATGGCACTAACAGATTCATTAACAGGTCTTCCTAATAGAAGAATGCTTAATGAACGACTCAAACGATGTATTGCTATCAACACTCGTTTAAATTGTTACAGTACATTAATGTTTATAGATTTAGACAGATTTAAGGATACAAACGATATCCTAGGACATGATGCCGGTGATGAACTATTAATTAAAGTTAGCAATCGATTAAAAAGCTCAGTGAGATCTGTGGATACTATCGCAAGAATTGGTGGTGATGAATTTATCATTCTCATTGAGAACGTAGGAAAGACTATTATTGACTCTACAAACAACACAAAAATCATTGCAGAACATATTAAATCCTCATTTAATGAAGTTTTTATAATTGATGGAAAAGAAATTTTTAGTACTTGTAGTATTGGTATAACTGTCTTTTCAAAGGATAAAACAAATACAGAGGAAATTATTAAAGAAGCGGATTTTGCAATGTACGAATCTAAAAGTCTTGGTAGAAACGAATTCAGATTTTATGATGTATCGATGCAAAAGGCTGTCAAAAAAATCTCTGAGTTTGAGTTAGATCTCCAAAACGCAATTTCTAAAAACAAATTTAATATTATTATTCAGCCAGCTGTTGATACTTTAAATAACTCAATTTATCTCTTTGAGATCGGTTTAATTTGGCAGCGGCAGCCTTCAGTGCATCTTTACTTTAAAGATTTTTATGATATAGCAGTTCAAACAGGGTCAATATACGAAATTCAAAAATGGTTACTAAAGGAGACCTTTACACTTCTTTCTAACAATTTAAGAGATGACAAAAACAAACCTCATCTTTACGCCATCATGATCTCCTCAAGGTCTCTACTTCATCCTAAGTTTTTAGAATATTTAGAAGAGTTATCGCTCAATCATGTTATTGACAAATCAAAACTGGCTTTTTTAATTAGTAACGATGAACTTCATGAGAAGTTTGAGGATTTATCACGTGTTATAAACATTCTTAATAATGAAGGATTTAAAATAATACTAGATAAATTTGGACAAGGCTTAATTTCTGTCAAGCTTATCAATGATTTGCCTTTATTAGCAATCAAGATGGCAGATAATTTTATTAATTACATAAATGAAATGGAACAGACCAATAAAACCATTATTCCACTTATTATTCAACTTGCTCATTTAATAAGTACTAACATTATTGTTTCTAACGTGAATACTTCAAATGAAGCTGATACTCTTAAATCTTATCACTGTAATATAATTCAAGGCGACTATACTACTTTATTAAGAAAATGAGATATTTTACTCAACCCCATTATAAAGCCTAATATCAACGTCGAATTAGCCTTGGTAGGAGTGTAATACTCTCTAAAAGGTTAAATATTTTGGAGGACTAAATTTTCTGTTATTTGTCACATATTAATAACAGAAGGTTTTATGAAGAATCCAAGTTTCGCAAGAGCTAAATTGTGGACATATTGAAAGAATCTGAAGGTGGTATCCCCGTCGCAAATATTTTTAGAACACATAGGGTTAGCCAAGATACTTTCTATAAATGGCGCTCCAAATACAGAGGTCCTGAAGCCTCTGAGCTCAAACGTATGAAGGACTTAGAGCCGCAACTATCGGAATATAAAACAATCGTTGCTGAACTAACGAGTGATAACCGAGCGCTTAAGAACCTGGTTAAAAAAAACTCTAGTGTCAATGAGTAAAAGAAAAGCAGTTGTTTACTTAGTTGGCGAAGACTATATCCTGATTAGCATTACCTGCTTGGCAGTGGGTCTATCGCGCGCCTCCTATTACAAGAAGTCTGCTGTTTACATAAAAAGAATAAGATCTCGTGTGATGGATGTAGCTCAATCAAGTAGTTGATAAGAATGATCGTTGTGGCTTTGGTTTATCTTTTACTTATTTACTTATTTACTTATTTACGTATCTTCTTGCCCCCTGGAGTCTAAGCGGGTTTGGCCTAATTATAAGAAGATGGGCTTGAACTTACTTAGAGGAATTAGAAAGCGTCTGCCCAAAGCAATACGTCTTGATAACTGAAGTGAACGTCGGCCTCCTACTTTTATGGGTTGTGGTGAATCTAAGGGCATTAAACTGAAAGGTATCCCACCTGGAAAACCGCAACAAAACGTCTTTATTGAATGAGCTAACCATACTTACCGTCATGAAGTGCTCAATGCGTATTTATTTGAAAACCTCAAGGAGGTACGTGAAATTATAGAAAAATGGATCAAGATTTACAACGATGATCATCCTCCAACAGCACTAGGAACGTTATCGCCTGTATATTATCAACAACAAGCAAGTTTTTCTCTTCAGGAGTGTCTACTTAAAAGGGGATATTACATACAAACTTAGGGAAGCATTACAGGAGGGTTAAAAAATATCACTGTATTGAACTCAAATTAGCAGTGCCTGTCCTAAATTGCCTATTAAACAAATAGTTATAGTATAGTAATCCATATCATTGTTGTGATGGATTCAACGCTTATTTTCTTCAAAACAAATAATCTTTAAGCAATAGTAGGCCTTTTGGTGACAGTTTGCGGCGTTATATGAACTTGTACGATTGTCAGGTGCCATGGTTAGCACCTAGTTTGGCAAAGAATAGGCTTGACATGATTTACCTTTTAAACACAACCAGTTGTAGGAAAAAAACTACAACTTATTGAAAACTTTAATCATATTGTAACATTCAATATGAAAAGCCTTTCTTTAATATAACTTTTGTAGCATAATTCGTTGAATAATATGAAATTAACATTAATACTGCGATGCAAAAAAAATTTCACAATTTAATTTTTTTACTTATGAGGCTCTTGCAAAACACCCTATCTGAGCGGAATTAATTGCCGGATAAATGGCAAAAACAGGTAGAAGTGGGCGGCCATTGCTGGCAAGATTAAGGTTCTGAAGACTTGATCAACGCCCGATATGAATACTACGCAACGCAATGGAATTATGCAACGATGGAATGTCATTCAACACGAATTGATGCCGGAATTGCGGGACGAGGTAGGCGCGCTGACAGCGAAACTGGCGCAGGTGGTTCATACTCTGGAATGGGTGCGCATCGAGGAATTTGTGAGTTCGAGCTGGGGCGGCTACGGTCGTCCTGAGCATGATCGGGGCATGTTGGCGAACGCCTTTGTTGCCAAGGCGATATTGGGCATATCAACAACTGCCGGGCTGATTGAACGTTTGGCAATGGATCGCGCGTTAAAGCGCATCTGTGGTTTCTCGATGTGGCGTAAATTGCCGAGCGAAGCGACTTTCTCGCGTGCCTTTGCAGAATTTGCCGAAGCGGGGCTAGCGGAGCGCACGCATGCTGCTCTGGTGAAAGAAACCTTGGGCGAACAGTTGATCGGACATATCAGCCGTGATGGCACGGCGATTGAGTCCCGCGAGAAACCGGCCAAAAGGGCCAAGGTATCGGAACCTGCAGTGACAAAGAAACGCGGGCGTCCATGCAAGGGCGAAATTCGTGAAGCAAAGCTGGGAAAGCTTGAACAGCAACGCGGCAAACCGCTGGCTGAACTGCTTGAGGAATTGCCGCGTGAGTGTGATCGGGGCAGCAAGTGCAACGCGCAGGGTTACAAGAATAGCTGGAACGGCTACAAGCTGCATATTGATACAACGGACTGCGGTATTCCGGTGAGCGCGCTGTTATCGAGCGCCTCGATGCACGACAGCCTGGCGGCGATGCCGCTGTCTTTGATGACAGCGGAGCGCGTGACGAATTGTTATGACTTGATGGATGCGGCCTATTGCAGCAGCGTATTGCGGGACCACAGTCGCAGTCTGGGACATGTGCCGCTGATTGATCACAATCCGCGCAAGGGCGAGAAGATCGAGTTTACGCCCAGCGAGGCGCAGCGATACAAGGAACGCAGTCAGGCTGAGCGGATAAATGCCAGGTTGAAGGATGATTACGGCGGCCGGTATGTTCGGGTCAGAGGGAATGCGAAGGTCATGTCGCACCTGATGTTCGGGATGCTGGCGTTGACGGCAGAGCAGTTGATGCGATTACTGACGTAGCCGCATCAAGACTAACAGGTAAAAGACAGTAAAAGGGGCGTTGGCGAAAGTCGGCGCGGTAGCCTATGGGCATAACGGAGCAGAATCGATGATTTCGGACGGGTAAAGCGAAAAACATCGCTTGAAAAGTGAAAAAACTCACCCAAAGGTGAGACTTTCCCCGCTGAAACCATTGCGTTCAGCTATTTTGCAAGAAGCTCTTATAGTATCCCTATTTTACGGATGCAGTAACAATTATCCTATCTCTGTTGTCGCAAACAATTCAGATAAAGAGGAGACTTACGTGGCTTGGATACCACGTGAATACAAAAAACAAGATCTAGATGAAACGACAAAGCTATCAGTTAACCCAACTAGAAATCAGGAAATCATCCAAGATGCTCCCGTTTTTCCAAAAATAAAAGATAAATGGTGGAGGTCTTTCAAAACACTGGAACTCAATGATTTGGTAGAAACGGCTATTATCAATAATTATGATTTACGTGTTGCTATTACACGCATTGAACAGGCTGATAGAAACGCTAACATTGCAAGATCCTTTCTTATGCCTACCATTGGTATATTTGCAGGAGAAACCACAAGTGGTCCGGCCCTAGGACCAGGTACAGCCACTTCACAAGCAAATTATTTTAACCAAAACTTGTATGAATTTGGTTTTAGAGCAACCTATGAGGTTGATCTGTGGCATAAACTCCATTATCAACGAGATTCAGCGCTATCTTTGTTAAAAGCTTCTCAAGAAAACCGTGATACAGTAGCATTGAGTCTAATAGCAGACGTAGTCAATACCTATTTTGAAATATTATCTCTCAATGAGAGGATAAAAATAGCGAATAAGAATTTATTAATTGCCAATGACGTTAAAAAAGCCATTACGATTCGTATGACGTCAGGGGAGGCAACTGAGTTAGAACTGCAACAACAGGAGGTAACGCTGGTTCTTGTAGAAAATGCCATAGCATCACTAGAGTTACAAAAGCAAACGGCCCTAGATCACTTAGCCATCTTGTTAGGTACCTCTGTCAATAATATTTCACTTAAAAACAGTAGCTTAGGAGGTATTTCTCCGCCAAAGGTATACCCAGGAATCCCCTCCGATCTCCTATGTAGACGTCCAGATATACGCCTCATTGAATACCAACTTGAGTCAAGTAACGCTGATGTGAAAGCGGCAAGAGCAAACTTACTACCCACCTTTAATCTGACGGATGAATACGGCCAAGCATCCAGCAATTTAAGCAATATACTCTCCCCTTATAGCTTATTATATTCTTTATCTGCAAACGTCTTTGCTACTATTTTTGATGGTGGAAAACTAAAAAATCAATTAAGTCTCGCCAAGGCTAAAAACAAGGAGTTGGTTTATCAATATTCCAACACGATTATTAACTCCTTGAGAGATGTTCAAGATGCACTCGCGGCGGTAAGAATCACTACCATTGAACATGAAGAACTGTCCCATGCTTTAAACAAAACTAAAAACTTATTAAAACTTAGCACTCTGGTTTATCAATCAGGGGCTATGGATTATGTGTCTCTCCAAGTAGTTCAGAGAGATGTATTTAACTCACAAGATGCAGAGGCCAAATCAAGATTCGATCAATTGAGGTCAGTGGTGAGTTTGTATAAAGCCATTGGGGGTAGCGAACAAGATTCTAACCCTTGTGACAATCATCACCCTATTAACATCGTGACTAAACAGCTAAAATGACAAAAAAAATAATTAAAAAAGTAGGTGAAAGCTTACTAGACAGTCTATCACCTCTCAGAGAAGACCTGCATTGGATAATTTTATCGAGCTTTGTGATATCACTTCTCGCTCTAGCTACACCATTGATAATGCTTCAAGTGTATGACCGAATTCTTGCTAAGGGTTCCATTGAAACATTAAAAGTCATTATGGGTGGGACAATACTAGCTGTATTCTTTGAATCACTTGTAAAAATCATTCGCTCCCATTTATCCTCATGGATTGCTGCTCGCTTCGAGTATCGTGCCATGAATGAAATCGCATCGCGTCTCTTAGCTTTACAGCTACATGAATTTGAAACTGCTGGAGCGGGCTATCACAATGAACATTTCAAAGCAATTCAATCCTTGAAGTCCTATTATTCTGGTCAGACCTTTCAAAATCTAATGGATATTCCATTCACTTTAATCTACATGCTAGTCATGGTATTAATTAATCCATTAATAGGGATTGTTGTCTGCCTAGGATATGTCATTTTTTTCATTACTATTTGGAAGAGCAATCGCCACTATGAAGATATTATTAAACAAAAAAATCAAATTGATTTACGCCGGACTAACTTTTTAGTTGAGACATTAGGAAACATTCATACCTTAAAGTCAATGGGTATGGAAACGCTCATGTTACGTCGTTACGAAAAGCTTCAGGAAACCAGTGCTAAAAGTATGCAACAAGTCTCTTTTGCCATGGATATAGCACTTAATATCGGCACTGTTTTTTCACCTATGATAAGTATGCTCGTTGTTACATTAGGAGCGTATTTTGTTATCAAAGGAGAAATGACTACGGGTGATCTTGCTGCTTGTCTCCTACTGAGTGGTCGATCCATTTCACCTATACAAAAATTAGGAAGTATATGGACGAGACAGAAACAAGAAAATATCATGCAGGATGATTTAAATAATGTCTTAAAAAATTCACCTCTACCCAATGAAAACGAATACATAAAACCGGAATTTGACACGGGTGTTATTGCATTAAGGAATATTACATACACATTCCCCAAAGCAAAGCTTCCAATTTTCAAAGATATATCCTTAGAAATAAAACAAGGAGAAGCCATATGTATCCATGGTGTTACAGGAAGCGGAAGAACAACACTTTTGCAAATATTAGCAGGTTTAGTCAAACCATCTCATGGTGAAGTAGTTTTTAATAACTTACCCTTGGATAAAATCGGTTCCACAAATTTAAAAAAAATCTTAAGTTATTTACCGCAAAGAACAAACTTATTTGAAGGGACTTTAATTGAAAATATAAGTCTTTTTGATGAGAAAAAAATTACTCAAGCACTTGAACAATCCAAAATTCTTAAAATTAGCGATTTTGTTGCTAAATTACCTAAGGGATGGGACTCTCCTGTGGGCGACGGTGCTGTGGAGAGTATGCCCCCAGGTTATCGTCAAAGAATCTCGTTAGTAAAGGGACTAACCTACGACCCTCACATTATTTTGTTTGATGATGCGACATCTTCAATAGATTTAGAGGGTGAGAAACTAATAATCGACTATCTGTACTCAGTTAAAAATGTAAAAACCTTAGTTATCGTTACTCAACGCCCCTCTATACAAAATATTGCAGATACACACTACACGCTGATTAATGGAGAGCTCTTGCCAGGAATAATTGAGCAACCAAACGTTCGTGCCCCCCTTATTCCGGCGAAAAATAACGTTTCTGACATAACACACCAAAGTATTTTTGTTGACGACTGGAAACGAATAGACCTATCGGTAAAGTCTGTTTTTAAACAATCTAACGAATTGTCCTCTTGTTTACCAGAGTTGCTTAAGGCCTTAGGTTGGCGGATATCCCCAAGAGATTTGGTTGAGGCTCTTCCTTATTTCCAAGAATCCTTAGAACTTCCAGCTTTTGAAAATACAATTGTACAGTTGGGATTTATGCCACATAAAATTGATTGTGGTATTCATGATATTGATCAACGATTAACTCCTTGTCTGTTTACATCTGACACAGAAAGCTTTGTGGTGTACGAAGTCACAAACAATTATATTAAAATCAAAAGGAGCATTAACACAGATTTTGAATTCCTCACTAACGATTCAGATATTAGTGGAACTGTCTTTTTCTTCACAAAAAACAAAACACAACAAAACAAAAATTTTGTTTCCTGGGTAAAGACTTCAACACTTCGATTTAGGTCATTGGTGGCTTATTCTGGCATCTCTTCTATTTTATCGGGAATTATATTGATATTAAGCTCTCTGTTTATGATGGGTGTATACAACAATATTATTCCATCGGGATCAACCACTATACTATTTCACTTAGCAATTGGTGTTGGTATGGCAATAATTCTATCTACAATTTTAATTATCCATCGTGGCAAAATGCTCTCTTATATTGCTGCAAGAATAGAATTCTTATTTGGAACGGCTATAGTCAAGCATATTTTTAGCTTACCACCCATATTAAGTGAGCGCTCATCTGTGGGTGCACAATTAGCTAGAATCAGCGGCTTTGAAGCAATCCGCGATCTTTTTACGGGACCGCTTGCCAGTACAATTTTAGAGTTACCTGCCACAATTGTAGTGACTGTTGCGCTAGGCTTAATCAACCACTATGCCCTATTGGTGCTAACAATTACAGTTTTATTGTATTTCTTCCTCTATTGGGTATTAGAACCAATAAGCACAAAGCTAGTGATTGAAAATGGTCTTGCCTCTACAAAAAGAAATCAATTTACTATTGAAATGATAACAAAAATGAGAGCTATCAGAGAGTCAGGTGGAGATTTGATATGGTTAAAACGTTTTAAAGAAATTTCCTCAGAAGCCACAATGTCAGCCTATAAAACTGAAAAACTGTCTGCTACTTTAGTGGGAGTGTCTTATTTTATTATGATGGCTTCGGGACTTGGCATCATTACAATCACAGTCCCAATGACGTTAAATAAAACCTTAGGTCCTGGTGTGTTAGTCGCATCTATGTTTTTTATGTGGAGAATTCTCTCACCATTACAAATTTTCTTTACAAATATGCCAAGAATTGATCGGATCAAAACAGCGAGCCGACAGCTTGAGGCTCTAATGAATATACAAAGTGAGCGATTTGAAACCAGTACCTCTCCAATTCAAAGAGGTTTGAACGCTCAAATTCATTTTTCTAGAGTGTCATTTCGTTATTCACTTACTGTAGACCCAGCATTGATTGGTGCGGATTTCACCATCAATCCTGGAGAGGTTATTGCTATTACAGGAGCAAATGGCGGAGGAAAATCCACCATCCTTAAATTATTACTTGGAATGTATCAACCACAGGCAGGATCAATTTTAATTGATGGAGTAGATATAAGACAATTAGATCCTCTGGAATTAAGACGACTATTTGGCTACGCGCCGCAAGAAACACAGTTTTTTAGAGCCACAATAATACAAAATTTAAGACTAGCAAAACCTGAGGCAACAATTGAAGAAATAAGACAAGTATTAGAATGGGCTGGAGCATTGGAGCAAATCAATAAATTACCCAATGGACTAGACTATAGAATCGGTGACAATGCATCTGAACAACTCCCTGCAAGCTTAAGACAAAAACTAGTCTTGGCAAGAGCCTATATTACCGATGCCCCTATAATGCTTTTTGATGAGCCAAGTGCTGGACTTGATGATATTGGAGATAAAAAATTTATTGAAATGATAAATTATTTTAAAGGTAAAAAAACCGTCTTATTTATTACACACAGACCAAGTCATATGCGACTTGCAGATACCTTAATTATCATGCAGCAAGGCTATATTCGAGCTGCAGGCTCACCGGAAAAGTTATTAAAAATAAAACCAGCAGCCTAATATCATGAAAAAAAATATAAAAAAAACATTGTTCGGTAATAATTCAGATAATTATTTAGCAAAAACTATTTTACTAGAAGAAGCCATATCTCCTCTTTACTTAAAAGGTACAGTTTTTTTTATTGCTATTGTTCTATTTGCTTTTATAATTTGGTCAATTTTTGCAAGATTGGACGTGGTGGCAAAAGCAACCGGGAAAATAGTACCCAGTGACTCAGTTCAAATTATTCAGCATCAAGATGGTGGGCGTATAAAAAAAATATTTGTGGATGAAGGAAGTCGTGTAAAAAAAGGAGATATGTTAATCCAAATTGATGATACAGAAGCCAAATCAGATTTGCAGTCATTAATGGCAAAGAGTAACAAACTAAAAAGTGAAGTGGATTATCTGACCGAATTAGCGAAAATCAGGTCAGATCTAGCGAAACAAAAGCTAGTACCTAAAACAAGTTCATTAGATGCAGAGAAATCCTTAGCTCAAACGGAAGGGGACTATGAAAGTACTGTCTTTGAAATCAATAAATTAAAAGATCGATTATCAAGAACGGAAATCACATCTCCAGCTAATGGAATTGTCCAAGATTTAAAATATCGAACTATCGGTGGGATTATTCCACCAGGCGCTACGGTAATGAACGTAGTTCCTTCCAATGATGAAATTCGGGCAGAGTTACATGTTTCAACAAATGATATTGGCCATATCAAAGTAGGACAAAATGTTAGATTGAAATTAGATACTTACGATTTTATGCGTTATGGAGTAATTAATGGAAAAATATCAATCGTGTCTGCTTACAGCAGCATGGATGATAAAACAAATTTACCCTATTTCCTTTGTTACACCACTGTCCCTAAAAGGTTTCTAGGTAAAAATGGGAAAGATCTACCTGTTCAGCCTGGTATGACCTTACAAGCTGATATAGTTACGGATAATCAATCTATTTTGGAGTATATCTTAAGACCACTATATATTGCTTTTAAAGAAGGTATGAAAGAACGATAATACTATGGTGAAGCTTTCTAAAAGACAAAATCAAATACTATCATTATTAGAGGAAGGAAAATCTAATAATGATATAAGCCATTTACTTAAAGTAACAGAAGGAACAGTTAAACAACATTTATATCAACTTTATAAAAAACTAGAGGTAAAAAATAGAACCCAAGCATTATTAAAATTTCAAAAAATCAAAAAAAACAACGTTCAACTGCCCAGTTCCATAAGTAAAAAGAACACCCCAAAAACAAATCAAAAGTACATATGGAAGCTCATATCGACTCTATCCATTATTCCATCAATAGACCAATCTAAAAATAATACAGCAGTAATCCTAGACTTTAATCAACAAATGAATTTGTTAAAAAATGAAATGGAAATTATTTGCAATATTCTAGATGGAAAGTTATTTATTATTCCTGGTATTGGAATAATACTGTTATTTGGTTTCCCAGAGTCTCACGCAGATGATTGCCACCGATCTGTCATTGCCGCAAAATATATTCTAGAGTGGGTGAGGAATAACTTAACTATTTCTATAAAATGTGGGATTGCTACACTTCCAGAAATTTATCAACTTGATTCAAATATTGTATTTAAAGCAGAGTCGTTTGAATTGGCTTCTAAACTTGGAAAATTATCAAAAGAATTTTGTGTACTTGTTAATGAAATTACTTTTCAATTTACAAAATCACTTTTTTATTATTCAGAACCCAATAAAACTGAAGACGATAAAAGCACTGTTTATAGAATTTTGACAAATGAAATGCCAAAGTATGAAAATCATTGCTATTTTAATAATGTAATCGAATTAATTGATATTATAAAAAAACATAAATTACTAGTCTTAAAAATAATTAATTCAGATTTCACTGAAATGGTATTAATACAAGACTTGCTACACAATAAAATGCTTACGGATAACTTATTAAGTATTAGAGTTTCCCTATCTAATTTAAAAGATGAGGAAAACTTTTATCAAAATATACTTGGGCAAATGATATTGAATAAAAATTTAGTGCAAATTAATTTGTATGCAAATTTTTTAAAAAATAAAAAATTAACTACCTTTGAAAAACTAAAAAAAATAATCAAAGAAATCAGTGACAAACAAAAATTAACATTTAATCTAGTTGGGTTTAACTCTGAGTTTGAGTTAAACAATATCATTAAATTATTCGATACAAATGATAACAATAGGAATATCTGCATCATCACTTCAGAAATCAAAAAATCAATAAATAATAAAATAAAAATTAAATTTATACCATTTACAAATAAAGAACAAAACGAAAGCGCTATAAAAACAATGTTTATTACCAAATATCAATACAATAAACATGTTAGTCATTACCATAATGAATTATCCACTATACTCTACAACCTAAATTCAAAATCGTTGGAAATATTAAGTAGACTGGCGGACAATAAAGTGATTTATTTACAGAATATTACAGATTCTATAAATGAGTTATTAAACACAAATCTTGTTATGATTAAAGAAAAAAAATTAGTTCTAAAGAATAATAAATATAAAGAGGTATTAAAAGAAATTATTTTCAATCCGAAAATACCGTAAATCAGATGTTTAAGTTTAATTTAACTCAATTTGAAAGAGATTGCCTTGATAAGCAGGGGCAAGCATATAAGGATTTGATTGCTTTGTTAGACCATATGAATACTCACAGTGGTGATTTACCTCATATGGAGTTTTTTAATTTACCACCGCGACTCAATGTTGAAAAGAGAGTCAATTATTTACTAAACCGCATAATTACTTCTGTCTCTTTTTTATTTACTTCAACTGATAGCCAAATAGAGCCTTATTTAGTAGTTCAATTATTTACTCATCAGCGTTGGTTGGCGTTAATTTTTGGTGTTAGTGTATTAAAAAATGCAGATCATTTAATTAATCTTTTTCTTATAAAAAACACACCACAACAGATAGAATTTAAAAAAAATAAAATTATTTTAATACTTCTATTATATTTTCCTGACTCTCAATTTAATATTCCTATAGATCAAATATGGCTTATAAATAAAGAAATAACTCTTTGTTGGTGTTTTGCGATATTAAGTAACAGACATTTAATTACAGAAGAAGCTTGTACAAAAAGAGAGAAAATATTAGAGTTTCTTGCAAAAATATCTATGGAAGATATAAAAATAAACGTCAAACTAATCCCTGAGGGGATACTTCATGATGTATATATGCATTGTAGTTATGCATTCACTCCATTAAAACATGAAGTAAAAAAACTGATTAACAAAATTATACAAACTTATTTACAATATAATAACATCTCCGGTACCACACCAGTACCATTAAAGAAACCACACAAAATACTAGTAGTAGTTGAATGGTTTACTTCCGCACACTCTATATATCGAACTCATTCTAAAAGTTTAGAAGGCCTAAAAGATCATTTTGAAGTAATTGGTGCTGGCTTTTCTAATAAGATAGATAAAGTGACAATTCAGTCTTTTAATAAATTTATATCAATACCTAAACTATCTTTAGCAAAACAAGTTCAATTTATAAAAGAGATAATAAAACAAGAACAAATTTCAATCCTTTATATGCCTAGTATCGGAATGTCTCCATTAACAATTTGGTTATCTAATACTCGTAGTTGTATTTATCAAATAATTGCATTAGGTCATCCCGCTACCACTTTCTCTGAATATATTGACTATGTAGTTGTGGAAGAAGATTTTATAGGAAATCCAAACTTGTTTTCAGAAAAAATCCTTCAGTTAAAAAGTAACGGGATGCCATATAGATACCCTTCACATACTAATGATTATTTATCCAATACTAATTCTTTTAAAAAATCCTCCGAAGTAGCAATTGCTGTATGTTCAACTAGTATGAAATTAAATTATGTTTTTTTAAGTACACTTAATAAAATCAGTAGACACTCGAAAAAGAAAATTCATTTTAATTTTTTAATTGGTAATGCTCGTAACTTAACTCATAATTACATTGAAAGTAGTATCAAATCAATAATTGAATCTGATTGCACCGTTTATTCATCTAGACTTTATGATAATTATTTACAATGCCTAAATGATAACAATATTTTCCTCAATCCTTTTCCGTTTGGAAATACTAATGGAATTATCGACTGTGTAATTGTAAATAAAATAGGTATATGTAAAACTGGTGATGAAGTACATGAACACATCGATGAAGGTTTATTTACAAGACTTGGATATCCCAAATGGACTGTATGTAAAACCATAGATGAGTACATTAAATCTGCAATCAAATTAATTGATATTTATTCTGATTTTGATACCAATTATCATGAAGAGGTTAAAACAAAACTTAAGGATAAGGTAATTAATGGTGATGTAAAAAATTTAGCATATTTATTTATGAGCTTAATTAACTCAAAAAATGATTCAAACAAGTAATAAACTTCTTATCTTTATTCTTTGTATATACTCACTTTTTACTTTCTGTTGTAAAGCGGAAAACGTAAAAACATTAACCATTAAAGGTACTATTGATGAAAAGATGTATAAGAAATTATTACTTTTAGATTTAAATAATACGCTCTCCACTTACCCTGCCGGACTAATTGTATTAATTAATAGCCCAGGTGGAGATGTATACTCCGCAATGAAGATCGGAAAATTGCTTAGATCAAAAAATGCTCAAGTTTTTGTTACAAATAGATGTGATAGCGCTTGTATTCTTGTTTTTGCTGGAGGAGTAATTCGTGACGCACAAGAACTAAGCCTTGGCATTCATCGATTTACAATTAACATTAATAATAATAAAAAAGAACTGGCTGCTAATCTTTCCGTACTCTCTTCCCATTACAGCATAATCACAGCCAACAAAATTAAAAATTATTTAGACATAATGGGTGTTAATAAAAGCTTATTTTACGAAATGGAGAAAACTCCTTCCGAGAGTATAGATAAACTATCTAGAGAAAGAGCAAAAAAATTTAATCTAATCGGCTATGATCCCCACTATATAACTAGTAAATCAACAAGTATTAAAAATCAAAAAAATATTAATGTTGAACATTATTTATTTAAATTAAACTTCATTGCATCTGAATGTATTAATAGTAAAGTGACTAATAATACATTTCTTAGATGCTACTCCACACTTTTAGAAAAGTAAAACTTTCAACTATCTCCATGTTTATTTACATGCTGCAACATAACGTCATGCGAATTTATGGCAGAACTTGATTCATAATGTATGGTGTGATTGACCGTGTCATAGTAAAAGTTCGCATTATTGTTATGAGATCCGGCAGTGCTGTTATCGACAGAAATATTGGCCACTTCCACCCATCCATTTTGACCACCAGATCCGGATGTATCAACAGAAACATTAAAATAATTACTGCCATGATCGGTAGCAGACGTAATATCTATCCAATTGGTGAGATTAGTACTATTAATTTGGTTGTTTCCAAAAATTTCTGACAATGAAAGCTGGTCTTGATGATTATTGGAAGAAAAGTTAGTAATAGAGACCAAGTCGTGAACAGATAAATCAAATATATTAACTCCTTGATGGTCATGAGCTAAATTAACATCAGACTTTCCTTGTCCATCAGTACTTGTATAGTTTGTAAAGTCAAATATTGAATTAGAATCTGCAGCGTTGATTGTTACATTTCCAGAATCAACATTAAACGTTTGTGATAAGTTATTAAATGAATGAGTTGTTTCATTTAAAATAGTATTCCCGGAAGTAAAATTAAACACTTCAGAATCATTATTTAAATTATCAGTAATATTTAAATTAACAGTTTGTTGGTTATTATTGCTATCAGATAAATTATAATGTTGAACACCGTCACCTACGTTAAGATTAACAGTTGTATCCCCAGAGTTATCAAGGTTGAATGTATTATTGCCAGTACCAACAGAAATATTTTCATTAAGCGATCCAGATGTATTTAGATTGAATATATCTGAGCCATTACCTGTATTTATATTGACATTACCAGATGAAGAATCATTCACATTATATGTGTCTGATCCATTACCTGCCTGAATATTGATATCTCCAGCCTGATTATCTGTAGTGACGTTAAACAAGTCATTTCCATCACCGGTAATAATATTTACATTACCAGACCCAGAATCTTTCAGATTAAATGTGTCTGATCCATTACCAGCCTGAATATTGATATCACCAGCTTGGTTATCTGTAGTGACGTTAAACGAGTCATTTCCATCACCAGTAGTGATATTTGCATTACCAGATGAAGAGTCATTCACATTGTATGTGTCTGATCCATTACCTGCTTGAATATTGATATCACCAGCCTGGTTATCCGTAGTGACATTAAACGAGTCATTTCCATCACCAGTAGTGATATTTGCATTACCAGCTGAAGAATCATTCACATTGTATGTGTCTGATCCATTACCTGCTTGAATATTGATATCACCAGCCTGGTTATCCGTAGTGACATTAAACGAGTCATTTCCATCACCAGTAGTGATATTTGCATTACCAGCTGAAGAATCATTCACATTATATGTGTCTGATCCATCACCTGCTTGAATATTGATATCACCACCCTGATTATTCATAGAAACGTTAAACGAATCGTTTCCAGAGCCAGTATTAATATTCAAATAACCATTATTGGAAATATTCACATTAAAAGAATCTGAACCATTACCCAAATCAATTGTATTGCTATTATAGTTATTTTCTGTAACCGATAAGTTATAACTACCATTACTTCCATCGCCGTAATCTGAATTAGTGATTTTCTTAGAAATATAATCTTGATTGTCATTGTCCGGCGACACATTCATCGTCAACGTCTGCGTCGACGTATTGCCATGACTGTCCTGAACGGTATAGGTAAACGTATCGTTCACCGTGGTGTTGTGCTGCACTCCCTCCATCGCACTTTCGTTCACACTGTAGCTGTAGCTGCCATTCGCATTCAGCGTCAACGTGCCATAACTGCCCGTCAGCGTCTCGGCCGTGCCAGAGCCCGTCACCACACTCAACGTCTCGCCGCTCTCCGTCGTGGCCAAATTGATCGTCCCGCTGACCGCACCGCCTCCATCCTGCGCATGCGTCGTCGTCGCCACCGCCGTAAAGCCCGTCGTGTCATTGTCCGGCGACACATTCATCGTCAACGTCTGCGTCGACGTATTGCCATGACTGTCCTGAACGGTATAGGTAAACGTATCGTTCACCGTGGTGTTGTGCTGCACTCCCTCCATCGCACTTTCGTTCACACTGTAGCTGTAGCTGCCATTCGCATTCAGCGTCAACGTGCCATAACTGCCCGTCAGCGTCTCGGCCGTGCCAGAGCCCGTCACCACACTCAACGTCTCGCCGCTCGTCGTGGCCAAATTGATCGTCCCGCTGGCCGCACCGCCTCCATCCTGCGCATGCGTATGATCCGCTTTGCCTATAAATCCAGAAGTAAAATTGACCGCAATATTTGAAGTAGTTAATCCTGTAGTGCTTGTGGAACCGAAAGCGTTGGTATTGAAAGTAGATGAAGTAGGTGAAGTAATTATTGATGAAACGGTATTAATGCTAGATGGTACATTAGATGAATTCGTGGATGAAACATTACCAGATGAACTAGGGGAACCTTGCGATTCAACAGTTGTTTGAGTAGCAATATTTACGGTAATACTTTTTGACGAACCTGTGCCCACATGAGGCGGCGTAACACCAGAGGCCAATCTCTCTGTAGAATGGACATGATCAGTAGTATGTATGCCTGGTGAATTGTTCAGTAAATTAGCTTGAAAATTCGCATTTGAAAAAGCCGGGTTGTTATTTCCTGAACCATCATTGACATTAAAGTTTAATTGTAGCTTTGTATTTTGAGTATCAGTATTTTGAGCTGAGTTATTTTGTGCCAACTCTGTATTTTTAAATGCAGCCTGTACCGTGGATTTTAATACCGTATTTTCACTTGGTTGATTGACAACACTGGGATTATCCGGCGTAACCCTTACCGTCTCAGCTGACTCATGTAATGTGCCTTGGGTAGTACTCGTTGCACTAACTGGATTGGTCGGTAGCGTTTGTTGTAAGGAGGTTAATTGATCCAGATGCAAAGCATCTGAATTAATTTGCGATGCGCCTTCGTTGGAATCTATACTGGTGACGTCAGCCATACAATTTCCTAAAATTTAAGATTATTTAAGTTTAATTGTAAGACTAAGAAAGATAGAACAAAATTTAAATAAAAAAACTATAACTTTTGTACTGGTTTTCACATTTTACATAGTAAGTTTATTACCACTCGTAATTTAAACCTGCAGAATATTCCTGTTGACTGAAATCGGAATACGTATAAGTAGAATTATTAACAAATTTAGAAATAGAACCTATAAGGCTTAAAGACTTATCTAATTTTAAACGTAAATGAAAATCTACTGTTAAAAATCTGTCTTGTAAGGGATTATTAGTGGACAAAGTAGATGGTTGACTTGCCCAATAGTTACTCTTAAAGTATCCGAGTATCATTTTAGTGGATAAATTACTGGTCCATAATGAATTTATGCCAAATCTGCCACCAATAATATCCCTAGACAAGTCATTTTGTGTACGAATATTATTTTGCTGTGCGCCAACTAATTCCATATCAAGTTTTACCCCATAATGTCCCCCAACCCACTGTTGAGCGCCAACAGTAAATGTTGTCATGTTTGAGTCATAAATTGGAGAAAATAAATTGTTATATCTAAGTAGAGAATAAGTAAGATTAGAACTCAACGTCGTATTACGGTTTAGATTTTTATCCCATTGCGCCTTAATACTGTATACAGATCTTAAATCACCACCGTTGAGCCCATCCTCCTCAAGATGAGTAATAACAGTATAGTTATTATCGTTCTTAGAATATTCAAGACCAAAACCGGTAGATGTAGTACGCTGATCAAAGGATGAAAGTAAAGAATATTTACGATAATCTCCACCAACATCCACAAGATAGCGCAATGATGATACAAGCTGACCTGAAACAGAATACCCTAAATCAGTTTGTGAAAAACTAGATTGCTGACCATAATTAGTTTTTAAATAAAAAGGATCTAAAATCTGGTAATACCAAGATGTTTGGGTTAGAAGAGAACTTGAGACCACGTTACTATTTAAACCGATAGTAAAATTGGCATAACCACTTTTTACAGTTTTCTCCAGGGGGTCGTTTTGTCTTATTGCATCCAAATAACTATAAACTGATTTTTTTATATCTGCTGGTAAATTATTTTTATTAAGTACAATATTAAAGTTAGATTTTGCACTTTCATAATCACCAAATAAAAAGTAAGCTCTAGCTAATTCAAGTCTTGCAGAAACGTTGTCAGGTTCAATAGAAATCAAACGTTCAAGATTAGTAATACCTATTGCTGCATGTCCACTATCAATAGCGGCAATAGAATAATAATAATCGAAACGAGAATTTCCGCTTAATTGTGGATAGCGCAAACCCAAATCAAAGGCTTC
Organism: Ferrovum sp. JA12; assembly: GCF_001431705.1. NCBI lineage: Bacteria > Pseudomonadati > Pseudomonadota > Betaproteobacteria > Ferrovales > Ferrovaceae > Ferrovum > Ferrovum sp. JA12. Next base: position 848,904 of record NZ_LJWX01000002.1, read on the forward strand.
ACTAAAACGTTTTTGTGCAATGAGAGATTGTAAATTTTCAATGGGATCCGCAAACACCCAATTGGAAAAAGATAAAAAAAACAGTCCTACTAAAAGAAGGGAGAATTGAGAATAACGATACATGTTTAATAAAGAATTAATTTTTTAGACGTTAGAAAATATAAACATAGTAAGTTATCTATGCCACCACCTATCAGTCTCCTAACTTCCTCTCATTAACTCCTCTATATGATCAATAAAAAACTACTTAAAGTCTTCAGCTGGTCTTGGTAAAGAAAATAAAAATCCTTGAAAACATCCTACACCATAACTTTTTAATATCTCATATTGCTTTTCATCCTCTACTCCCTCGGCAACTATACGAACAGAGAGCTCTTCTGCAAGCGCTACAATCAATTTAACAATGGTTTGTGACTTGGAACTGCTAACAATATTATTAATAAACGATTTATCAATTTTTATCTCATCAAAGTCAATTTCAGAAATAACAGATAAAGAAGAATATCCAATTCCAAAGTCGTCTAATGAAAGCATATAACCGAAAGATTTTAAAATTTTAAAAATCTTTTTAAAACACTCAAAATTCTCCATCATAATGGTTTCTGTTATTTCAAGTGTAATCAACGAAGCAGAAATTTGGTATTTTTTTAACAAATCATGTAAATGACTTACTAAATTTGGATCATTAAATTGCTTAACACTTAGATTTAATGATACAGGAACATTGTACATAGGGTTTGGATGTTTATTCCAAAGTGACAACTGATAAAATACCTGATCGAATAACCAATATCCAATAGATAAAATTAAACCACAATCCTCGGCAATCGTGATGAAGTGATCAGGAGAAATTACTCCCTTAGTCGGATGATCCCACCTGATTAAGGCTTCACAACCTACATTTTGATTATTAGGACCATGTTGTACCTGATAATAAATCTTTAGTTGATTAGGGATAGCAAATTTTAATTCATTTTCAATTAGTAAATTATTAATTGCAATTTGTTGTAATTCATGTTGATAAAAATTTAATCGATTTAACCCTTCTTTTTTTGAATGAATTTGTGCAGCTTCCCCGAAGCCAAGCAGTTGCATAAAATCAAAATTATCTTTGCCATTAAATAGTATTGCACCAATAGAAATACTGATACGAAACCTATTTTCCTTTAATTCAAATGGAATATTCAATATTGAATTGATTTGTTCTGATAATTCAATAGTGTTTGCTAATGCTCGATTTTTATCTTTAGATATATCAATTTGCAGCACACTAAAGGAATCGGCGCCAATACGTGCAACATTGTCGAGATTTTTCAATAAGTCCAGTAATCTATTTCTTAGTTCGAATAAAATGTCATCTGCAGTTGCGCTACCAAATTTATCATTTATAAGATGAAAGTTATCAATATCAAAAATAATTAATGCGGAATATTTGTCACTAATTTTGCTATTCTCATAGACAAGACGCAATCTTTCCAGTAAGAACTTTCTGTTAGGTAGATTTGTTAGTGAGTCATAAAAGAATAAATGATTAGAGATCTCAATATTTTTTTTATTATCTGTCACGTCTCTAACGAATACGCAAATTTCATCACTCGCAAAAAACTGATCTTTTTCTAAATAACTAAATGAAATCAGCAAATACCTATCAATTTTGTCATCGTAAAAATCAACAATTAAATTTTTTTCTTTATTATTAAGTTGTTCATAATAAATCTTAAAGCGTAAAGCATAATCAATATATGACGTAGCTGAACCCAAGTGTTCTTCACAAAATTTCACTAGAGATATATTGTGTTCAACTAATTGATAGTCTATAACGTTAACTGTCCATATGGGATCAACCGCGTTATTAATAATATGTTTGAAATAATCATCTTTATGATTGGATATTTCTTTAATAACACCTTTGTTTTCAATTAGGTGACTAATTTTGGCTAAGCTTTTGAAACAACTAACATATAGCTCCACATACAAACTTAAATAAAATGCTTTATTTTCTAAAGTTTTTTGTGCTCTTTGAAAGGCATCATCAGGCTCTTTTTTTAACTCTAAATTCTTTGCAATAACAGCTAAAAATCGGTCTTTTTCTAAAATATGAAAAGATAACCACTTCACCAAAAAAGGAATGATTTCATTGTAGATGTATTTACTTGTAATAAATCCGGTTTCTAAGGTGGCTAATTTTTCCTTATATTGGCTCACTTTCCCAAACAACAGATTATGTTCATGATGATGCTCATCAATTAATTCTTTATTTATATTCTTTTGAGCCCAAACCTTTTCTTCCGTTATAAAGTGATAATTACAGTATTCATACAAGTTATCCAATAAACCTAGCAAAGATTCTGTATCATCCACATCATCAAATGTTAGTTCATAAACAAATTCATTTATTAATTCAAAGAGTTTTCGATGCTGGATATCTATAACTGGAATATCCAACAAAAACATATTATTCCAGGGCAATATCTTTATTGTTTTTTTCATATATTTATAAAATCTTTATGACAGGACTCCGAATTAAAAAATATGACCTTTTATAGCCTTAATAACTTTCACAGAACCTAAAACAAGAAATAGTTTTTCGTTATAAAATACATACTCTAATCGCTAGGAATATTTCTTTCAGCTTAGCCAGGGGCAATTTTATAATTTTTCGTAATTTACTTATGAATACAGTTTTCTTTATTTTTTTAGTGTTTGGCGTTATGGATGTCTTTTTTTCCATTATACTTTATTTATACCTACACGATAGCCTTCAAAGCAATCCCCCTCTTTTGAATGTAGCCAACTCCAAAATTACAGGAGGATTAGCCTTATTAACGCTAACCCTACGACATTTTTTTCTTAACCATGTTTCATCAATTTACGAATATGACTTTTTTCTTATATTGTCAAACTCTTTTCTATTTATGGCCACTCTATTGGCTGTCAATGCATTCAAATCCATTATAAATAAACCGTCTATTATTATTTATTCACACACAATTACCTTCCTAACAGCTTTTTCTTTTTGGTCGCTAGTGTTTATTCTGAACATCAAGCCTGGACTACGTGTCGTTATCTTCAGTTTATTTCTACTCATTATGACAATGATTGTCTCTTATGATTTAGTTACATATAAAAATACCAAGTCTTATTTATTAAATTTTTTTAAATTAACGTTTTTTTTTAATGGTATTTTCTCAGTGTTAAAGTTGATAAAAGGACTTAATAATCCCAACTATTCCATATTAGAGGACTCAAATAAGGTAGATTTACTCTTTCTCGTATTATTTTTGATATGGAATATTATTATTTATTTTGGTTTTGTATTATTTTCAAAAGCCATTACAGATGTAAAATTAATCACACAAGCCAATACCGACTACTTAACAGGTTTATTAAATAGACAAGCATTTTTTAATGTTGCCGAAAAAGTTTTCTCTTTACAAACTCGAAAAAAAAGTTCTCTCTCACTCTTATATATTGATATTGATTTTTTTAAAAATATCAATGATTCTTACGGTCATACGACCGGTGACAATGCTCTGATAGTCTTTGCTAACTTACTGACACAGACTATGCGTAAATCTGATTTTATAACACGCTTAGGTGGCGAAGAGTTTGCCGTCTTAATGTTTGACACTCCACCGGAAATGGCCTTAGTTGTTGCTGAACGTTTTCGAAAAGATCTGGAATCGTTAAACTTTAATGATAAAAACAATAACTCCATAAAAATGACTGCTAGCATTGGTGTTTACGGGGAAAAACAGACTCAACATTCTGCGCTCGAATACTTTTTGGAACGAGCTGACAGTGCTCTTATGGAAGCGAAAAGAAAGGGCAGAAACAGAGTAATAAATTATGATTTATTACTCGTTTAACTTATTAAACTGATGGCGACTATTCACCATCCCTTATTTAAAACTTACCCATTACACCCGGATAAATCACCTCTTGCAATTTTCCTGTGTCAACATCATAAATAAAACCACGCACGTTAATTTTATCGGCTCCTTTTGTTGGTAACCACGGATGATTTAATATCATTGACATGCTTTTGCGAACATCCCACTCAAGTCTTTCAATCTGTTTGTCGGTAACAGGAGCATCCAATGGTTCTACTTGGCCTCTAAAAGCATGAAACGCCGCAGGAGAGTGGCTTGCACAGCCACAGGGAACAAACTCACGACCAGTGGCCGATTTTAAAACCTCTATAGCAGTTGAATCACCCTCCAAACCCATTCTAAGCAGCTCATCGTTAAAAGATAACATCCCACACCGAGTATGATGAATAACCATTACATCCTGAGTATCTAATAGATGATGAGAAATAATTAAACAACGGATCACATCATCTGTGACAGTTCCACCTGCATTTCGTATGATATGTGCATCACCGGTTTGTAGACCCAGTATGTCTTCAACATCCATTCTGGCATCCATGCAGGCTATCACCGCAGTCTTTTTTGCAGGTTTAATAGGCTGAGGCCCGGGGTAGGCTGAATTATGGAGTGCTTTACCTTGAGCGTAATGTTCGTTGTTGTTAACTAGTGTATAAAAAATATCATTATCCATAGTATTTCCTTGGTTATAATTCAAAAAAGACTATGGCAATAATTATTAATTAGAGTTCATATTTACTCATTAATTATTCAAATGGATGTCTGAGGACAATAGTTTCACGTCGATCAGGTCCTGTTGAAACCACATCAATGGGAACCTCACATAATTGCGCTAAACGTTCTAAATATCGTCTAGCGTTGAGCGGCAATTGTTCATAATGCTCGATACCCACAGTACTCTCGGTCCAACCTGGCATTTCCTCATAGATCGGTTGGCATAATTCAATAACTTCTGCACCAAATGGGAGGATATCTGTGACACCATTTTCTGTTTTATAACCCACTCCTATTTTAATGGTTTCAATACCATCCATGACATCAAGCTTAGTGACACATAATCCGGTGACGCCGTTAATTTGAATTGAACGTTTCAATGCTGCAGCATCAAACCAACCTGTTCTTCTAGGACGTCCTGTCACAGCACCAAACTCATGACCACGAGTTGCCAATTGCTGACCCACCGCATCATCAAGTTCCGTAGGAAAAGGCCCAGAACCCACTCGTGTGGTGTAGGCTTTGGTGATACCCAAAACATATTCCAGTAGTTGAGGCCCCACTCCACTGCCAGGCGATGCTGCACCTGCTACGCAATTGCTTGAAGTTACAAAAGGATAAGTCCCGTGATCAATATCAAGTAATGTCCCTTGAGCACCTTCAAAAAGTAGTTTCTGACCTTGTTTTGAGGCGTTATTTAACAAACGTGACACATCACCCACCATAGGTAACACTCGTTTAGCTAAGGCCATGGTGTCATCAAAGATTTGGTTTAAATCAACTGCTGCACCATGAAAATATTGTGTTAAAACAAAATTATGGTAATCAAGAATCTCTTCTAACTTATTTTTGAAACGATCCGGGTAAAATAAATCTTGTAAACGAATTGCACGTCGTGCCACCTTATCTTCATAAGCAGGGCCTATCCCTCTTCCCGTGGTACCGATTTTATTGTTTCCCTTTTTAATTTCTCGTGCTTTATCTATGGCCACATGGTAGGGCATGATAAGTGGACAAGCTTCACTGATAACAAGTCGTTTGGAAACGTTTACATTTGAACTTTCCAACATATCGATTTCACGCAATAAAGCGTCGGGAGCAAGCACCACTCCATTACCAATATAACATTGCACATGCTCTCTTAAGATTCCTGCTGGAATTAAACTTAAAACAGTTTTTTTACCACCGATCACCAGCGTGTGACCAGCGTTATGTCCGCCCTGAAAACGAACTACACCCTGTGCCCGGTCTGTTAACCAGTCAACTAACTTCCCTTTTCCCTCATCACCCCACTGAGTCCCGATCACTACAACATTCTTTGCCATAAAGGCAGTCTCCCAATAACTGATTATCTCTTAAATGTAATTAACTGACGTAAATCCAAACTAAAGCCCGTTGCTGGACGAGAGCGACCAAAGGCGCTACCCACCTCGTCATAGCGTCCACCTCGAGCAAGAGCTCCCTTATAATCAGTGCTATAAACTTGGAAAACCAAACCATTATGGTAGTGATATCCCCTTAACTCACATAAATCAAAGGAAAGCTTAACCTGACCAGCAAAGCGCCTTTTTACAGCATCAAGCTGATCCAAAGCGGCAGTGATTTGTAATGAAGTAGGTAAAATTAACCTGGCCTTTTCCAAAATAGCAGCTTCGCCATTGAGTGTTGGGAGGCTCAATAATGCATTTCTTATCTGAGAATCAATTCCTTCGGTGGCGATTTTCAAGGAAGGAATATCTTTATTTTGTAGCAACTTAAACCAATCATTCTCAGTTTTTTCATCGAGTTTAAGCGTAGTTATTAAACCCCTAAAAATACCCACATGCCCTACATCCAAAACTACCTCTTTAAAGTTTAGCAGTGATAAGGCATCAAGCATCAAGGATTGTATTTCTATGTCGCCCGATACGTCACTCAAACCAAATATTTCCGCTCCAACCTGGTAAGGTTCTCTGGATTGACTTAACACATCAGGTTTGGTATGTAATACGGTACCTGCGTAACATAATCTATTCACGGCAGTATGATTCATGCTGTGCGCATCAATTCTTGCCACTTGAGGAGTGATATCTGGCCTCACCCCAAGTAACCGACCACTCAATTGATCCACCAATTTAAATGTTTGTAGGTCCATATCATGACTTGTACCAGTCAAAAGAGATTCCACATATTCTATTAAAGGCGGAATAACTAAATTAAATCCCCGCTTTTTAAAGAGATCAAGAAGTTTACGCCGAGCCTCTTCAAGTGCCCAGGCGTTGTCAGGAAGAATATCTTCACAATATTCAGGAAGTAGCCAACTGTATGTCATCGATTAATTTGTAAAATTACAATTCCTAAAATCATTGCTATCACCCCTACCCAACGAACTTGCACGTCGGAGAGTTGTGTTAATTTTAACAAGGTATTTCGCCACTGTCGTGGTGCAATTACAGGCATTATACCTTCAAGTATCAACAGCATACCAATTGCTACAATAATAGTGCCTCTCAAATTATTTACCCCCAAGAGATCCAGGAGGGGGTTTGAGATACTTAAAAAATGGGGAATTAGGATCTAAAACCAGTATATCTGATTTATTATTTAGTCCTTCCTGATATGTCTGTAGACTCCGATAGAACGCATAAAATTCAGGATTACGTTTATAGGCCTCAGCATAGATTGCGGCCGCCTTGGCATCTCCCTTACCTTTAATCTCTTGAGCTTGCCTAAAAGCGTCAGCTAAGATTACTTCTCTTTCACGGTTAGCATCAGCCCGGATTTTCTCAGCTTCACCAGCTCCCGTTGATCTCAGTTCATTGGCTACACGTTTACGCTCTGCCTGCATACGCCGGTAAACAGAATCACTGACCTCAGGCGTCAATTCAACACGTCGAATCCTTACATCCAAGACCCTAATTCCAATTTCTTTAGCATCCTGATCGGTACGAGCACGCATATTAGCCATAATTGATTCACGCTCACCCGAGACTGCTTCATGAACAGTTCTCTTCGCAAATTCTGCTCTTAACTCATCGTTAACCGTTTGTGCCAACCGTATTTCCGCTCTTTTTGAATCACCGCCTACGCTGACATAATATTGTTTGACATCAGTGATTTGCCACTTAACAAAATAATCAACCAATAGTGGTTTTTTCTCAGAAGTGATAAATCTCTGAGGTTCATTGTTATCTAAAGTCTGAATCCGAGTATCAAACAAACGAACATTTTCGATAAAAGGCATCTTTAGGTATAACCCGGGTTGGGTGTCCACTGCAACGATTTTACCTAGTTCAAAAACCAAGGCGTTTTGTGTTTGCGAAATGACAAATACACCCATAGAACCAATAATCAAAAGCAATACTAAAGTCGCTACATAAATACTTAAATTTTTCATCATCTGCCCTCACGCTCACGCTCTTTCAGAGCATCTCGAGAACGATCACTATCCGTCCCCTGTTGCTCCATTGAGGAATTATTGTTAAGGGTAGAACTCGGCGATGTATGTTGATCCCTGGTTGGTGGTTCAATAATATTATTGGCCTGTTCGTTTTTGTTGCCATTGTCAGGCGTAACGGTATTGTTTTGATTCATCAACTTTCCCAGGGGGAGGTATAAGAGATTTGAGCCATTTTTCCCCTCAGCAACAACTTTTGAGGTATTACTCAATACCTGCTGCATCATGTCCTGATAGAGTCTTTGACGAGTCACTTCAGGGGCTTTGTTGTATTCCACAAGAATTTGCTTAAATCGACTGGCATCACCGACAGCCCTTGCCTCCACTTTTTGCTCATAAGCTTTTGCCTCTTCAATCAAAGCTGACGCCGTACCCTTCGCACGAGGGACCACGTCATTGGCGTAAGCTTGCCCTTCATTATTTTGTCTTTCGCGGTCTTGTCCCGCTTTTACCGCATCATCAAAAGCTGCTTGAACTTGCTCAGGGGGCTGAGCGTTTTGCATATTAACCTTATTGATTAAAATACCTGTCTTATAGCGATCTAGAATTTTTTGCATGAGATGTTGAGCTTCATCTGCAATCTGTGAGCGACCTTCATATAGAACAAAATCCATCTTATGACGGCCCACTACCTCTCTAATAGCAGTCTCTGCAACCTGCATTACCGTGGTATCAGGATCTTTGTTAGTAAATAAGAAATCAATAGGATCTTTGATGGTGTATTGGATGGCATATTGGTTATCAATAATATTTTCATCATCAGTTAACATCAATGATTCATGTAACACTTTCGCTTTAATAGTATTCCTATAACCCAATTCAACCGTACGAACCTGAGACACATTAACAGGACTTCCTGAAGCTTGTGCTTCAACGGGATAAGGAAAATGCCAATGTGGGCCAGGACCCGTGACTTCTTGAAATTTGCCAAAACGGAGTATCACTCCAACGCGACCTGCATCAATAATGTAAAAGCCAGACACTAACCAAAAAAATATAATAGAACCTAGCGCTAGTAGAACAAAGTTTTTGCCACTAGGCAGGCCAACTGGTTGGTTGAAGTGATTATCATTGGGTGAAGAGCTATTTTTAGAGTTTTTAAATTTTCTCAAAAAATTTCGCCATACTTCATCTAAATCGGGAGGACCGTCTTTAAGCTGTACGATCCAACTTGGTATCTTGATTGCCATAATTAAGTATTAAATCTTTGTCCAAAGTTATAGAAGTATCTTCTTTTTGCATTAAATCATTGATACGTTCGACAAAGGCTTGTCGGATAAATTCCATACCTTGGCCGTTCATAGCACTTAGATGTACTTCTTCGATTGTACCATAGGGATCTCGGATTAATCCTGCTTGCCAATCCACCAGTTGATCTATCTTGTTTAATACTAATACTTGAGGAATATGATCTGCACCAATATCTTTTAATACTTGATTAACAGATTCTTGATGAAGGTCACGATTCTTATCCGCGGCGTCAACCACGTGTAACAACAGGTCAGACTCTATGGTTTCATCTAAGGTCGCCTTAAACGCAGCCACCAAGGTATGAGGAAGATGCTGAATAAAACCCACGGTGTCTGACAGAACCATTTGCCCGATCCCATCAATATAAACTCGCCTTGTAGTCGTATCTAGGGTTGCAAACAATTGATCAGCCACATAGGCTTTTGCATGAGTTAATCGATTAAACAAGGTAGATTTTCCGGCATTGGTATAACCCACAAACGACACTCGCAATAAACCGGCACGGCTTCTTGATTGACGCTGCACTCTGTGACTCTTTCTTACTTTATCGAGACGGTCTTTAAGTAATTTCACACGCTTACTCAGCAAACGTCGATCTGTCTCTAGCTGTGTTTCTCCAGGCCCTCTTAAACCAATCCCACCCTTTTGTCTCTCCAAGTGAGTCCATCCTCTAACAAGACGTGTAGACAAACGCTCTAGTTGAGCTAACTCAACTTGCAACTGTCCTTCATGACTGCGTGCACGTTGAGCGAAAATATCCAATATCAAACCTGTCCGATCAATAACGCGCGCTTTAAGTGCATGCGCCAAATTACGCTCTTGAATTGGCGTGATCTCGTGATCAAAGACCACCAACCCTGCCTCATGGTGCCTTAATTTTTGTCGAATTTCCTCAATCTTTCCACTGCCAATAAAAGTTGCAGGATCAGGCTTGGGACGTTTACCAGTTATCAATTCATCAACGTGTAGTCCAGCAGTCTGTGACAGAAGAGTAAGTTCTTGAGGATTATTTTTACTGCGTTCACTATCTATCTGTATATGCACTAAGAGCGCGTGATCCAATCGACCAAGATACACATCCTCTTGCTCTAAAGAACCACTTTCTTGCGCTAAGTGCGTATTAGAAGATTTACGACCACGACCAACTAGCGGACCATTGTCCGACATCAGATGTTAGTCCTCGTTAGAATGCTCTGTAGGCATTGTGATGGATCTAGCGGGTACAACTGTGGAAATCGCATGTTTGTAAACCATTTGAGTAGTGGTATTTTTCAATAAAACAACATACTGATCAAATGACTCAACTTGTCCTTGAAGCTTAATACCATTCACTAAATAAATGGATACAGGTATATGTTCTTTTCTTAAAGCGTTTAAAAACGGGTCCTGTAAAAGTTGCCCTTTAGTACTCATTTCGTGATCTCCCGAAAATCGATTGGTTTTTTTATCTCTCTCACCTTTCAATAATGTACTTGATTTTCTGACTTTTTACTACTAATCTAAAAAATTATTCGAGAAAATAATCGTAAATCAAAACTTTCCAAATAATTTTCGGCCGCGCCTTCTTTTCTTTCTTAAACGATTTTCCTCAGACTCGGTGAGAGGTTTGGGTTTGCGGTCAGCAAAGGGATTGTGTCCCTGCCTAAATTCAACCCTTAGGGGTGTCCCCTTGAGGTCAAAAGCCCGCTGAAAAGTATTTTCCAAATATCTTTTATAAGAGTCAGCAATGTGATTCACAGCACTGCCATGAATAATCACAATGGGTGGATTTTGTCCACCTTGGTGCGCATATCGTAACTTGGGTCTAAAAGGACCCGCCTTGGCGGGCTGATGCTGAGTCACTGCATCGTGAAGTACACGGGTAAGTTTAGGGGTTGAAAGTTTCACCATGGCCGCCGCATAGGCTTTATCAATAGAGGGCAAAAGGCCATTTACACCGCTCCCTTTCAATGCTGAAATAAAGTGGTACTGGGCAAAGTCCAAGAAAAATAATTTCCTAGCCACTTCGTTTTTTACTTTATCTTTTTGGTAATTATCTAAGCCGTCCCATTTATTAACAGCCACCACAACTGCCCTGCCAGTACTCACTACATAGCCTGCAATATGCGCATCTTGTTCTGAGATATCTTGCTGAGCATCCAGTGTCATGACAACCACATTAGCGCTTTCCACAGCCTGCATAGTTTTTATTACTGAAAACTTTTCTATGGCCTCAAATACCTTACCTCGACGCCTTAAACCTGCGGTATCAATCAATAAGTATTTTCTTCCTTGCCGTTCAAATTCAACTTCAATAGTGTCTCGAGTCGTGCCTGGCTGATCAAAGGCAATCACTCTCTCTTCTCCGAGTAGTTGATTGATTAAGGTTGACTTGCCCACATTTGGACGACCCACAATGGCAATTCTGGGAATACTATGATCAATGTCTAACTCTTCAACCAATTCAGGTTCACCAGACAAACCATCAAATACCTGCTCTAACAAATCATGAATCCCCTCTCCATGAGCCGAAGAAATAGCCCAAGGGTGTCCCATGCCTAGCTCATAAAACTCGGCAGTAGCCATATCAACTGGCATACCCTCTAGTTTATTGACGGCAAGGGTGACATGCTTACCTCTTAAGCGTAATTCTTCAGCGACTCTTCTGTCACCAGGGGTTACTCCATTACGCCCATCGGTAAGAAAGATAATACGGTCAGCCTCATCCATGGCCTGCAAAGTCTGCTTCGCCATTTCTAATAAGATACCATCCTTGGCCACAGGCTCAAAGCCACCTGTATCTACAACAAAATATTGATAATCTTCAAATTTTGCTCGCCCATAATGACGATCTCGCGTCAGTCCAGGTAGGTCTGCAACGAGGGCATCCCGTGTTTTAGTTAATCGGTTAAATAACGTTGATTTACCAACGTTGGGTCGACCAACGATTACAATCGTTGGAATCATAGAATTCATCCTTTGCTTTTATTTGCTTTCAGCAGTTATAACGTAAACGTGACCCGCTTGGGTTTGCAGGAAAAAAGTATTGCTATTAATGGCGACAGGTTGCATGGTAATCGCTGACCCATCGGTATCCAATCTTGAGATCTCAGTGCCATCAACAAGACTAAAAATATGGACAACCCCTTTAATATCACCCGCTACAATATAGTCAGAGCTTGCCACAGGCGATGATAAAAAACGATCTTTAAGGGTTTCATTTTTCCAATCTAAAACACCGCTGGAACGATAATAGGCATAGAGAATTCCCTTTTCATCCACTGCATAAACTTTATTAGTGGATGCGGTGATCGGTCCCACAGCACTCAAATCATGAGACCAAATAATATTTCCTCTTGGCAAATCAAGACAGGCAACCTTCCCTTGGTAACTGGCTGCGCAGACATCTGCCTCACCCAGACTAGGATGCCCCAACACATCATTCATTCGTTCCAGTTCAGTGGCGCCTCTTGGAATAGAAACAGCAGCCTCCCAACCAATATTTCCTGAGTTAACGTCTATAGCAAGTAAATGCCCGCCTGGAACGCCCACGAAGGCTGCTCCACGGGTTACCGTCATACCGGTAGCATTACGAAGTACAAGAGAGGGCATATTTCTAGCAAGCAGCCACTTTTGTGAACCATCCTCGGAGGAGAGTCCATAGATGTGGCCTTCTTCAGTGGTCACCACCACTATGTCATTAGAGGATTGCGGCGCAGAAGACATTTCACTACCCAAACTTACATGCCATTGAAGTTTCCCTTGAAGATCATAGGCATATAAGATACCTTTATTATCCGCAACAAAAATATCACCAGCGCCATAACCAATACCACTTGTTAAACGAACATCCGTATCAATTTTCCAATTTTCGTTACCATTTTCAATTTTATAGGCAACTATTTTGCCTCGGTTGGTGGCCACATAAATCATGTCCTCGGTTACCACGGGCTCCAGCAAAGGATTTTTACTAGAGCCAGGGTGATCAGACCACTTGATTGTGAAGTTTTGTTTCGCTTTAAGAGGTTTTAATTTTGACACAATAATAGAGCTTGAACTGCATGCAGACAAAACACCAATCAAGCCAAGCAAAAACCACGTTTTGAGAGGATTGATTAACCATTTTTTTTTCATTATGAGCCACTCCCACCCAACGCATCAAGCTTCACTTGATCCAATTGTTTAAATAAACTGTTTTTACTTCCCTGCTGATTCACCACTTGCTGATAACTCAAACGGGCCTCATTGGTTTTTCCCATAACAGTGTAGATATCCCCTTTTAAATCCATGGTGGCGGCAAACATCGCAGAGTCTTTATTTTGATTCAGTAAATCCAAGGCTTGGTTGAATTTTTTTTCATCGGCTAAAATACCCGCATGTCGTAGCCTAGCCAAATCCAATAACATAGCTTCATGGGTGTGCGCCTCCACCCAAGTGAGTTCGCTGATCGCCTCATTAAGATGTCCATTTTTATGACTTAAATAGGCACACAGAAAAGCAGATCGACTGGCCAGAGGATTGGAGGAGAAAGTTTCCTGTAACAGTTTGGCTTCTTGTAATAACTGTTTTTCATCCTGTTGACGGAAAGCATTTTGAACCACATTAAACATTGTTCCCGCCTTCTCATTTTGAGTTCTTTGGTAATAACTGTAGGCTTGAAATAGCATGTAACCGATTACCACCAGACCCATTCCTAATATGACGTATTTTCCATAGAGTTTCCACCAGGCTTTAATGTCCTCTATCTGCTCTTGTTCTTGATGATCGTACATATTTATTTCTCGTTAAAAAAGTCAATTAATTGAGACTGCGATAATAGTTGCTGCGCTCCTTGTCCGCGAAGCGGTTTAAGCGCAAATTGGCCACTAGACAATTCATTTTCACCAATAATCAAAGCAAAATGAGCTTGTGACTGATCTGCCCGCTTCATCTGATTCTTAAATCCGCCTTCCCCAGAATACACTAATACACGAATCTGATAGTCTCTTAATGTCTCTGCGATTTTAAAAGCTGCCTCAAGTGTTCCTGTCCCTTGATGAATAATATAAACCTGTGGTTCCGTGGGGATACTTACTAAATTACCTTCCTCTTCGATAAGTACCAACAAACGCTCAATACCCATGGCAAAACCACAGGCTGGAGTTGGTTTACCGCCCAACTGCTCAACCAATCTATCATAACGCCCACCGCCACAAATAGTACTTTGTGCACCAAGCAGGGTGGTCGTCCATTCAAAAACTGTTGCATTGTAGTAATCTAATCCCCGTACCAGCCTAGGATTAATGATATAGCTAATTCCTGCCGAATCTAATAGCTCTCGTAAACGTGTGAAATGATTGCGCGAATACTCATCTAACACATCCAATAATTTGGGAGCCTCTTGTATTAATTCGAGAAGATCAGGGTTTTTACTGTCTAAAATTCTTAAGGGATTAGTATGTAAGCGTCGTTTCGAATCCTCATCTAAGACTTCGTGATGCTGACTAAAATAATCGATTAATTGAGCGCGATAGGCATGCCTTGTCTCAAGACTCCCTATGCTATTTATTTCCAAATTCACATGTGTTAACCCTAAGCGTTGCCACAAGCGATGAGTCATGATGATCAGTTCAGCATCTGTATCAGGACCTGTAAATCCCAAGGCCTCCACTCCACACTGATGAAACTGACGATAACGGCCTTTTTGGGGGCGCTCATGACGAAACATAGGTCCTAGATACCATAGCTTTTGCGCACCGTTATAAAGAAGATTATGTTCAATGACTGAGCGCACACAGGAGGCCGTGCCCTCGGGGCGAAGTGTTAAACTATCGTGATTAAGACGATCTTCGAAACTATACATTTCTTTTTCAACAATATCGGTCACTTCCCCAATAGATCGCACAAAAAGAGCTGTATCCTCCACAATTGGAGTACGTATTTCAAGGTAGCCATACTCTACCAACCATTGTCTTAGTTCTTTTTCCAAGGCTGCCCACAAACCGGAATTTTGTGGGAGGATATCATTCATTCCTCTAATACCTTGAAGCTTCTGTTGCCCCATAACCCTACGACCCTTTAATTATTGATACTTTTTTTGGATATATTCGATAACAATGGATTTAAACTCTTCGGCAATAAAATCCCCTTTCAAGGTGACGGTTTTTTCACCATCCACATAAACAGGGGCCACGGGCCGCTCACCTGAACCTGGCAGACTAATTCCAATGTTAGCAAGCTTGCTCTCGCCAGGACCGTTCACCACACAACCCATTACTGCCACGTGAAGGGTTTCAACACCCTTATATTGTGTACGCCACAATGGCATGGAATCCCTTAAAAAAGACTGAATATCCTCAGCAAGCTCTTGAAAATAAGTACTAGTTGTTCTGCCGCAACCAGGACAGGCTGTCACCATGGGGGTAAAAGCTCGTAGTCCCATTGTTTGCAGTAACTCTTGCGCGACTCTCACCTCCCGCGTTCTGTCACCATTGGGTTCAGGCGTTAGAGAAACTCGAATAGTGTCACCAATCCCTTCCTGCAGTAAAATCCCCATCGCAACACTGGAAGCTACAATACCTTTACTGCCCATCCCAGCTTCCGTCAACCCCAAATGAAGCGGATAATCACACTGCTTAGCCAAATCTCGATAAACGTGAATCAAATCTTGAACACCGCTCACCTTACAAGAGAGGATAATTTTATCCTCCGCCAAACCCAATTGAAGAGCTGTTTTTGCGCTCTCAAGGGCTGATGCAATTAAGGCTTTCCTTGTTAACTCCTCGATGGGTAATGGGTTAACACTTTTAGCATTATCATCCATAAAACGTGCCAACATTTCTTGATCTAAACTACCCCAATTCACTCCGATACGAATAGGCTTGTCATACTGAATAGCCAAGGCAATTAGCGTAGCAAACTGCTCATCTTTTTTTGATCCACGCCCTACATTGCCAGGGTTAATACGATATTTATCAAGAGCTTTTGCGCACTCAGGAAACTCTGTTAATAACTTATGACCATTAAAATGAAAATCTCCAACAATGGGAACAGAACAGGCTGACTGGCGTAAAGCTTGAACAATGACAGGAACACTCCGTGCAGCCTCAGCGCTATTAACTGTTATTCTGACAATTTCCGAACCTGTCTGGACAAGAGCCAAGATTTGTTCAATTGTGCGATCAATGTCAGCGGTATCAGTATTAGTCATAGATTGCACAACAATGGGGGCATCTCCCCCCACCCTCACTTCTCCCACCTTTACCTCACGAGAGGCTCTTCGTTTAATAAGCGTATTCATCATTGATTAGTTTTATGATTGCTAACAGCCTCACCAGGCGAAGAATTGGTTTTCTCATTAGTGTTAGCTAAAGGTAATGGGTTGGATTGTGTCGGCTCGGCAAGGGGCGCAGTATTAATATCCACAGGCTTCACTAAGTCTTGAGTTGCTTCATGATTTTGCGGTGTCAAGCTAACCGTGGGAGGAGTTTGGATAGCGGAATTGTTATAACTTTCCTTTTTTTCAGCGGTATGTAGACCTGAAAGATGCAAGTAGTTTCTTTGAAACCATAAGATTAACGATAACAAAACAAGCAACAATATACCGATTAACACAGCTTTGAATCCAAATCGGTTGGAAGGACTCTTTGCCATAGAAAAACGAACACTTTTAGGTTGAACAGCTACTTCTTGTTTAGTAAAAGACTGAATTTTAGCGGCGGGCAAAACTCTCTCAAGCTCTAAAATCAATGGTTGTTCGTCAACGGATAGAAACTTAGCATAGGAGCGTAACATGGCACGAACAAGATAGGGACTTAACAGTTCATCAAACTTATCCTGCTCAAGATAAGTTAACTGTTTTATTGAAAACTTAAGTTTTCCACTGACTTGCTCAATGGATAAATCTTTTTGGATTCGCATTTGCTCCAACTGCTGACCTAAACTTAAAATTAAAGTAGATTGGTTATTTACATTGTCAGTCATCTTTACATCCCTGAAAATTTTTCATGGCGTCGGCTTTTATCTATCACCTTACCTGCTAACTGACCACAGGCGGCGTCTATATCATCACCTCTCGTTTTTCGAACCGTCACAATAAAACCATGCTCAATGAGCTGGCTTTTAAACCGGCGAATTCTCTCACCCGTTGAAGCCTCATATCCACTGTCTGGAAAAGGATTAAAGGGTATCAGATTAAACTTACATGGAATATCTTTAACTAATCCAATCAATTGTCTCGCATGCTCATCGGAATCATTAACATCCCTGAGCATGACATATTCAAATGTAATAAAGTCTCTAGGACCTGCCGACACATAAGACTGACAGGCTTGCATGAGTTGTTTTAATGGATATTTTTGATTAATAGGTACTAAAATATCCCGCAATTCATCATTGGGAGCATGAAGAGATACCGCCAAAGCAACAGGCATCTGTTCTTGCAAACGCATTAAGGCCGGAATCACTCCAGAGGTTGACAAAGTTACTCGTCTTCTTGATAAGCCGTATGCATGGTCGTCTAATAATAGGGACAAGGTATTGACCACTGCATCATAGTTCAACAAGGGTTCCCCCATACCCATTAACACCACATTACTAATCACTCGTTCTCCCTTTGGGTTTTTTCCTAAGGCTTTGTAAGCCCACCAAATTTGACCGATAATTTCTGCAGTGGTTAGATTACGATTAAAACCTTGTCGTCCCGTAGAGCAAAACGTACAAGCGAGGGCGCAACCCACTTGCGATGAAACACACAATGTCCCTCTGTCATCCTCCGGGATGAATACTGTTTCAATAGCATTTCCAGGTGTTAGTTGTAACAACCATTTCTTTGTCCCATCTAATGAGACTTGTTCTGACAGCAACGTTGGGACAGAAATGCTGGCTATTTCAGAGAGTTTTTCTCTTAATTGCTTGGCCACATCTGTCATTATAGAGAAATCAGATACACCCATTTGATGTATCCACTTCATCACTTGCTTGGCACGAAAAGGCTTCTCCCCGAGTTTATCAAAAAACCCAGTCAGCTCGTCTCGTGTTAATCCAAGCAAATTGATGGTCATTATTTTACTCTTAGCGAGTGTAAACGTTCAAAGCTGGGAAAAAATAAGCAATTTCAACCGCTGCCGTCTCAGGGGCGTCAGAACCATGTACAGCGTTTGCATCAATACTGTCAGCAAAGTCGGCACGAATTGTTCCAGTAGCGGCTTTTTTAGGATCTGTGGCGCCCATTAAATCACGGTTTTTTAAAATCGCCCCTTCCCCCTCAAGTACCTGAATCATCACTGGTCCGGAAATCATAAAAGAGACTAAATCTTTAAAAAATGGACGTTCTTGATGAACCGCATAGAATCCCTCAGCCTCTGCTTGAGACAAGTGGGTCATACGGGCTGCAACAATTTTAAGTCCAGCTTGTTCAAAACGAGTGTAAATTTGCCCAATCACATTTTTCTCAACTGCATCGGGTTTAATAATCGATAGGGTACGCTCAATAGCCATGACAACACTCCAAAATTAAAGTAAAAAACACTAGATTTTAACATGCGAGCCCCCTCCCTGACCATGACTTATATTAAAACGCCATGCCAACTCAACACCCCACTCATCTGGAGATGCTTGGTGCTCTACACTAACCCCTATACCTGGAATAGCAACTATTCCTTGTTGGTTCATAATGAATGGCCAATAATCCCTGGCCCACAAAGGGATATCAAGCTCCTGAAAAATTTTTTTTATGGCTTTATGAGGACGATGAGGGTGAATTTTAATGGATTCTCCCCCACGTCGCCTTGATACTACCACTCCATGATTTAAGGACTCTACGTTGATTCCAGCGCCAAAAACTGGACTGCTAGTCAAGATTCCGACCCCTGGAATATCAATCTCTTCCATTGGCCATTGACGCAGTTCAAATGAAACCCAAGCTTCAAGGTTGGCAATCACATACCAATATCCTCTGTCACTCACTAGGGAAATATTAGCAAAACTCAGACGAGGATGTTTGTCAGGTTGTGCGAGTAGTACCTGTTGCCACCAATTAAGCCATTGACTCTGTTGAGGCACAGGTAAACCTTGCTTAGCCAACCAGTAACGAATTAAGTTTGCTGCCCGCTCTTCACCCAGAGAGATCACTTTTTCCGCCACCAAACTATTTTCATGGGCGCAAAAAAGTACATCAATTTGTGCTAAATCATTTAATAGTTTTTGGGCTTTTACAAAATGTGAGCGAGTACGTTCAGCAACGTCAAGCCAATGAGGAAACTTCTGCTCAATAACAGGTGTTAAAATTTGACGAATATAATTACGCTGGTAATAAACGTTTTGGTTTGACGGATCTTCAATCCACTTTAACTGATAACGATTCGCTAACTCAAGAATTTCAGCGCGTGATACCTGTAAAAAAGGTCTTAGTAATTGCACCGCTGACCCCGCAAGCAAGCGCTGCTCTGGCATGGCTGAAAGGCCAGGTAAACCAGCACCTCTAAAGAATTGTGTTAACAGTGTTTCGGCTTGATCGTTAGCATGATGAGCTAAAAGTAAAAAGTCTGTTGGAGTATTTTTAAAAATATTATAGCGCGCTGTACGTGCTGCATTCTCAAGGCCCAACCCTGCATTTAAATCACACTCCACTCTTTCAATAGAGAGCGGAATACTCCAGTCTTGACATATGGAAGTCACAAACTCTTCCATAGATTTGTTGATGGGTTGCAATTGATGGTTAATGTGTAAGGCATGCAAAGAGAGGGGTAAAAGATCGGCAAGTTTCCAGCAGACATATAACAACACTACAGAATCTAATCCACCGCTTACTGCCACGGTAATATGAAACTGTTGATCAGATATATATTTTTTTAAAATCTGACCAACTGTATCAATTAAATTAACTGCGGGTTTCCTTGAACTTGCCATAACTCATTAGTCTTTCATAACGACGGGCAAGAAGCTCTTCAACTGACAGATCAATAACAGATTTTAATGCTTCTTGTAACGCGCGTCGAAGAGTTTGTGCCATAACCGGAATATCCCGATGAGCGCCCCCTAGGGGTTCACTAACAATTTTATCAATCAACCCTAAACTTTTAAGACGAGGTGCAGTAATATTTAAGGCTTCGGCCGCATCACTGGTTTTGTCACCTGTTTTCCATAAAATAGCAGCGCAACCCTCTGGCGATATCACAGAATATACCGAGTATTGCAACATGAGTGTCGTATCTCCTACAGCAATAGCCAGAGCACCGCCTGACCCTCCCTCACCAATAATAGTAGAGATAATAGGGGTTCTTAAGGCAGCCATCTCGTATAAATTTCTACCAATAGCCTCAGACTGACCTCTTTCTTCTGCTCCAATTCCAGGATAAGCACCTGGCGTATCGATAAAGGTCATAATCGGCATGTTAAACTTCTCAGCCAATCGCATTAATCGTAATGCTTTACGATACCCCTCGGGACGGGCTTGCCCAAAATTCCGATAAATTCTATCTTTGGTGTCACGTCCCTTTTGGTGACCAATAATCATAACTGGTTTTTCTTGGAATCGAGCAATCCCCCCTACAATAGCAGGATCATCAGCGAAACTTCTATCACCGTGTAACTCTTCAAAATCTGTGAAAATATGTTCAATGTAGTCAAGTGTGTAGGGACGCTGACTGTGTCGTGCCACTTGGGCTATCTGCCAAGCACTTAAGTTAGCATAGATTTCTTTAGTCAGTGTTTGACTCTTTTTTTGTAGACGCTCAATCTCTTGAGAAATATCAACAGCAGAGTCTTCTTGAACAAAACGAAGATCTTCAATCTTGGCTTCTAATTCACCGATGGGTTGCTCGAATTCTAAAAAAACAGTTTTCATACAGTAATAAGCTTAATTATGGCAAGATTAGCGAACAAAACATTATTATAACGGTCTGTGACTAACAAGGCTAATAAACATTTCAAGAGACACCATCATGGGTAACAGACTCACTCGCTTATACACTAAAACTGGAGACGCAGGGACAACGGGGCTTGGTGATGGAAGCCGGGTTGATAAAGACCATTTTCGTGTTGAAGTCATGGGGGATATTGATGAATTAAATAGTATTTTAGGTATCCTATTGTCCTATCCCATTGACCAGAATATTCAAAACGAATTAACTCAAATACAGCATGACTTATTCGACCTTGGTGCCGAAATGTGTATTCCAGGTCACTTGGTCATTACAGAAAAGCGTGTTGCAGAGCTTGAAGAGCGTCTTGATTCCTATAATGCCAATCTGAGTGCACTAAAAGAATTTATTCTACCGGGAGGAAACCAAGCGGCGGCTATCTGTCACCATGCCAGAACCGTATGCAGACGAGCCGAGCGTCGTATAGTCTCTTTAAGTCATCACGAAATGATTTCTGCTTACGCTATGCAATACATTAATCGTCTATCCGATTATTTATTTGTCATAGCCAGGGAAATTAACCGGCTGTCAAATACGCCAGACGTACTCTGGCGTAGCCTTAAAACTAAAGATAAGCCATAAAGGCTAAGGTAATTCCTATGACAGCACCTATACCTGTAGGTATAAGTAGCCATTTACGATTAGTAAGAACTGTTACAGAAGCTAAGGCAATAGCAATTTGTAAAAAAGTCATAGCTCTTGCTAAGTAATGGTGAGGGTGAAAAGCCTTTTCTGCTAATTTATTTTCTTCCTCAGATCTTGACTCAAAGGACTCAGCTTTTTCTTTGATTAGTGCTTTTTCTTTTTCATAACGAATTGCTTCATTTTGATATTTGATTTTACTGGCTCCAGAAGCAAAATCTTGTGCAATAGAGACTAAATTCCCCTTCATACTCTTAGCCTGATAATAACTCCACTGATCGCTAGCATGTGCTTTTAACAGTACAGCTTCATTTTTATGAAAAAGTGCTTCATTTTGCGCAGTGCTACCAAGATAACTGACTACTGCCCCAACGGAGGCCAGAATCGCCGTGAATACAGCAACCTGTTGCGCTAAGGGAATGCCGTGACCAGCTTGGTGCTCTAATTCATGTTCATGAGAACCGTGAACGTGAAACTCATCTTCCATTTAGTACTCTCCCTGATACTTTTATCTATTATTTTGACGACGTAGACGGATACTTAAGGCCAGGTGATCTAATATTGTTTCCGTGTCAGCAAATGACACACATGCATCGGTTATACTTTGCCCATATGTCAAAGATTTCCCCGATTCAAGATCTTGTCTACCCCCAACAATGTGACTCTCAATCATTACCCCCATTATGCGCTTTTCACCTTGTATGATTTGATTCGCCACATTCTCAGACACTATTAATTGTTTTTGCGGATCTTTTTGACTATTAGCATGGCTAAAATCGATCATCACTTTTGCAGATAAGCCAGCTTTTACAAGCTCTGCATTGGCCATCTCAATACTTTCAGCATCATAGTTAGTAGATTTCCCGCCACGGAGAATAACATGACAATCTTCATTACCATTGGTGGCGACAATGGCAGAGTGTCCAGCTTTTGTTACTGACAAAAAGTGGTGGGGTTGCTGAGCGGCACGAATAGCATCAATAGCAATTTTTAGGTTGCCGTCTGTTCCATTTTTAAAACCCACTGGACACGACAATCCTGAAGCCAACTCTCGATGAACCTGACTTTCAGTGGTGCGCGCACCGATAGCCCCCCAACTGATTAAATCCGCAAAATACTGGGGTGTAATCAAATCTAAAAATTCCGTTCCCGCCGGCATACCCATTTCGTTTATTTCAAGCAATAATCCGCGTGCAAGCTTTAAGCCTTCATTGATTTGAAACGTACCATCTAAATATGGATCGTTAATTAGCCCTTTCCAACCCACAGTGGTTCTGGGTTTCTCAAAATACACACGCATGACAATTAATAACTCGCTGGCATACTTCTCTTTTAAAGGCTTTAACATCGACGCATATTCCATGGCAGCTACTGGATCATGAATGGAACATGGACCTACAATCACTAGTAAGCGATCGTCATCGTTTTGTAAAATATGATGAATTTGTTGGCGTGTTGAAGAAACTACGGTAGATGCGTTCTCAGAAATTGGGAATTCACGTAACAAATGTGCTGGAGGTGAAAGCTCTTTAATTTCACGAATTCTCAAGTCATCAGTCTTAAAAAGGTGATCAGTATTCATTTGGTTCTATAAACCTATATTAAAATTTTAAATTAAAGCAATATTCTAGCAGACTAAATTGTCCCACCCACCGTCAAACCATCTATCCTTAAAGTAGGTTGGCCGACTCCCACAGGAACACTTTGCCCCTCCTTGCCACACACTCCCACACCAGGGTCAAGGGTCATATCATTACCAATCATAGAAACCTTAGTTAATACATCCGGGCCGTTACCAATGAGTGTTGCCCCTTTAACCGGATAAGTTAATTTTCCATTCTCTATCATCCAAGCTTCCGCTGCAGAAAACACGAATTTCCCGCTGGTAATATCAACCTGCCCCCCGCCAAAATTAACCGCATAAATGCCTTTTTCAACGGAAGCTATGATGTCCTGAGCTGGCGTATTACCATTTAACATATAAGTATTGGTCATACGCGGCATGGGTAAATGTGCAAAGGACTCGCGTCGCGCATTACCAGTTACTGGCATATCCATTAATCGTGCGTTAAGGCTATCCTGTAAATAGCCTTTCAAAATCCCATTTTCAATCAGCACCGTTGCTTGGGTCGGATTACCCTCATCATCGCAATTGAGCGAACCGCGACGATTAGCGATGGTTCCATCATCTAATACTGTTACACCAGGAGAGGCTACCCGCTGACCAATTCGTCCTGAAAAAGCAGAGGAACCCTTACGATTAAAGTCTCCCTCCAGCCCGTGACCAATTGCCTCATGCAATAAAATCCCAGGCCAGCCTGGTCCTAATACGACGGGCATTAAACCTGCAGGAGCTGGCTTTGCGTCTAAATTGGTCAAAGCTTGATGCACCGCTTTTTTAGCATAGTCTTCCAGAATTTCGTCGGTAAAATACTCATAGCCAAAACGACCACCTCCTCCACCTGAACCCTGTTCACGTAGTCCATTTTGTTCTGCAATAACTTGAAGAGAAAGACGAACTAGAGGCCTAATATCCGTTGCCATATGTCCGTCACTGCGAGCCACTAAAACCACCTCATATTGAGCGGCCAGTGAGGCCATGACTTGCGTTATTCGCGGATCTAATGATTTGGCAATTTTTTCAATTTTCTCTAACAAAAGGACTTTTTTGTCATCGGCTAGAGTTAATAAAGGATCAAAACTTGGGTATAACTGCCTCGATAAAGAACTGTAGGTCAGTTTTGAGACACTGCTGTCACGACCACTGTGAGCGATTGAGCGCGTAGCCTTAGCAATCTCTTGCAGACTAGATAATTGAATGTCATCAGAGTAGGCAAAAGCAGTTCTCTCACCGCTCACCGCTCTCACGCCAACACCTTGTTCAATATGAAAAGACCCTGATTTCACCTGACCTTCTTCTAAACTCCAACCTTCAGCTCTACTGTACTGAAAATACAAATCTGCGTAATCTACTTGATGAGTCAATATTGAACCCAGAACTTGCTCCAGCTGGCCAATACCTAGACCATAAGGTTCGAGAAGTATAGATTGTGCGCTTTTAAAAGTTGCATTCATGACCATAATCCTTATTTCTTTACTGTTTGTGCTTGTATACTGAGCGTCCGATGTTGGAGTGCAGGCAAACTTGTTCTCAATTCATTAATGTGAATAGGGTTAACTCCAGCAATAACCACACCAGAGCCCCTTTGAAGACGATCTAATACTACCCCCCAAGGATCTACGATCATACTTGAACCATGTGTTTCTCGGCCATTCATATGATACCCCCCTTGCGCTGGAGCGATAACATAACTCAGATTTTCAATAGCTCTTGCTCTGATTAGGGTCTCCCAGTGAGCTTTACCAGTGGTTTCAGTAAAAGCAGAGGGAACAAAAATTAAATCACAATCACCCATGGCTCTATAGAGTTCAGGAAAACGCAAATCATAGCAAATGGATAAACCTATTTTTCCAAAGGGACTATCTAGAGTTACCACCTGATGACCAGGCTCGATAGTTTTAGATTCATCGTATTTCTCTGCGCCACGCTGAAAATCAAATAAATGAATCTTATCGTAACGGGCCACACATTGTCCCTTGTGATCATAAACAAGGCAACTATTACGAATTTTATTACCTTGGTCACTTTTTAAAGGAATGGATCCACCAATAATCCAAACTCCAAGGCGTTTTGCTGAACGTGATAAGAAATCTTGAATAGGACCGGCGCCAAATGACTCCGCTACTTTCACTTTATCCATCTCTTTCATGCCCATAATGGCAAAATATTCAGGTAACCCAATAATGGCTGCACCTTGGTTAGCCGCCATTTTCATTAAACGACCCGCCTCTAGTAAATTGGCATCAACGTGCGGGCCAGAGGCCATTTGAATGGCAGCAGCCCGAAAGTTACCAGGCAATAATTTCGCTTTACCAAATCCAGAATCCTTCTGCTTAGTTATTACTTTAGTCATCATTTCTCTTAATTAACCGCCTTTTCCGTTGCATCAAAATTTGTGTCCACAGTATCCACTTGAGGGTTATCCCAGCTACCATAGATACGGTACTCATAAGACAATACCTTGTCTAATGGGTTACGTAAAATTTTCTGCACTAGATAGGCCGCTGCCCCCACAACAGGCCCACCAATGAGCGCTCCAGCTAGAGATACATCACCTCCCACTGCCGGATCAACTTTCACTTTCAAATCAGAGGTTTCCTGCGTGAAATCAATCAAACCTTTCAACTTAACACGCGCCGCAGGACCTGACATGACAAAATCAGGGGTATTTAGCACCCCTTCTTTAATAATAAATTCACCTTTAACTGTATCAAAAGCAAAACCCTGAGAAAAAATATCATGAAAATCAAGGGTTATTCTTCTAGGTAAACTTTGTAGACTAAATAAACCAATAATTCGTCCAGCACCACCAGGATCTACTTTTGAAAACTGTCCATCATGTAAATCTACATTCATCGTACCCGATGCATAATCAAAATCATAATCCTTGGGTCCACCTGACCATGATAAATTCGCATTAATGATTCCATCTCCACGAGCCATCAGGTTGTTATAGCCCATCGCTTTTAATAAATTACCGTAATTTTTTGCATCAATGGCTAACTTAATTTCGGTTTTGGTTTGCTCTCCCCCACTACCCAACCATTGACCAGTCCCTTGTATTTCTCCACCCTCAGTATTGGCAAAGAAACGGCTTATATGCCAAGCGTTTTCTTGCCTTTGTGCAGCAAACTCAACATGAGATAACTTCTTTTTTCCAAACTGACAATGCTCAGCAATAAGGTCAATGTCAGGCATTTCCTTTAAATCATCAAGGTTAGCCAGGTTAGATGGAAGAACTTTCTTAGTGGTTTTAGGCCCAGGGCTATTATCTTTTTCCTGTTGTGAAATAGTGTCTGGAATAACTAACTGAGAAAAATTAGCTTTAATAAATCCTTGGTTTTCTTTATCCCAGTTAATGGATCCATTGACTTGCACTCCTTGAATACTCACGGACCATTGATGTTTGAGCCAGCTTGCTTGTAACCGATGCTTAAGCCAAGTTCTCTTCCGCCAGACAACATTATTAACTGTCACATCAATATTATTAACACTACCGAACATATTATTTGTCGCAGCGACTTTCTTTTTTTGATTTTCGTTAATGGGGGATTGCCATTGATTTGCATGACTATCCCAAAAACTCGTCAAATCATCAATATTACTATTTTCTAATTGTCCCATTACAGAGAAACCAGGCCCTACCTGACCCAAATAAGGTCCTCCTAAATTGACGACTCCGCGCGTTGCGTTGAAGCTTCCATCTGATTGAGACTCGTATATAATTTTCGTACCAAACCAAGAATCCACATTTAAACTCATTTGAGTTTTTCCGCTTTCTAAAGGTTCTATGATTAAAGTAACAGGTAACGATTGAGTGGAAGTTTTTTGATATTCTCCCGGTCCATCAATACTGACTCCTTTCAAGTTACTGGTAAAAACAATTGTGGTAACAGTGTCTCTTTTTTCAAAACGTCCGTGCCAAGCGAAAGTACCCCGGCACAGTGAATTGATTTTATTTAAACCCAAACGAGACAGCGAAGGAATATCACTGTGCCCAGACATATCAGCAATAATCAGGTTAGAGAGAGAACCTTTTACTGTCATAAAAACAGGTTTTTTTAACACCAAAGCAGCTAAAGAAAAGCTTATATCATCATATTTCTTACTCAATAAGATATGACCATTCCAGTTAACGGAGCTATCAAGGGATGCCCATAGGGGGTTAGGGAATAAAACATTTAAGCTCTTCATGGAGGTATTACCTAACAAAGCTAAATCTATTAATCCATCAGAACGTGTGGAGAGATGAATGCCGACTGGTTCACCCACTAAAAGCGCCGTGCTGTCTAATAGAATATCAGTCTTATTTTTATTAAACTTAAATAGTGCTGTCCAGTTAGACTGGCCCGATACCTTTTTTAACAGTGAGTTACCATACACTCCGTAGAGTTGGCTTGCGTCAGCCACTCCTTGTGCTTTTAAAACCGTATTCTTGTTACTATCAGTTGAAAATATAAGACTCGCCTCTCCACCCAAAATAGAAGCTGTTAAACGGTCTGAGTCCAAACCTGATTCAGTAAAACGCAAATGTCCATTTAACGCATTAACAGGAGGAATACTTTTATTACCATCATCCAATGTTGCATCAATGAACTGAAAATCCCCCCTTAATGTGGTATCAACAGAATGTATTAAAGGTATTTGTAACTTTAAAGACAACTCCCCAAGACCAGAACCCACCAGTGAATCTGCGACATGGTTAATGTAACCACTCACTGGACTATTCTTAATAAAATTTAGCGCTTCCTTGACTGATGTATGGATACTCCCGTCCACAAATAACACTTCATTACCATGAACGAGGTCGGGAATCGAAATCATTACGTTGTTTATCTGATTGTTTAAAATAGTCCCTGCCTTAGCTTTAAACCCCAACGCCGCCTCTTTTATGTAGAAATCTCCAGCTACATGATCAATTATCGGCCACTTGTTATTAAAATTTACTTGTGCATCAAATACTGTTGCGTTCACTGTAAACTTTCCAATTTGATCAGTGGCAAATGGAAACTGTTGTAAATCTCCATCAAGATTAAAATTCACTTCTTTTGTAAAACCCTTAACCAATCCAGTTTTCAGCCAATCTCTGGTATCTTTATTGACCGTTAAGGGCATATAGCGCCAGATAGCGTTTAGATTCGCTCTTTGTAATTTGCCATGTAAGTGAGTCTGTTTAGGAGTAGTTGCATTAAACTCCATGGATCCTGAAAAGTCACCGGACAGATCAGCATTAGACACATTAATGTTGTTAATACTTAGAATCACTTGATCAGCATTATGTAACCAATTGATATCAACAGTATATTGATCTATATAATTGGGATAGGGGAATATTTGAGGATAATTTAAGGTTAAAGAGGATCCCTGTCCTTTAACAGCTCCCCCATCATTTCGCAAATCTATATGTCCAGTAAAATCATGTATGGCGGGAAACGATTGGTATGGATTAAGGCCAAACCGGTCTAAATCTAAGCTAGCCTGATACTGCTGAGGGACAGTCAAATCTCCTTGCCATGAAATATTGATATGATTGACGTCTCCTTGCATGCCCAACTTATACCAAAAATGTCTTTGACTCTCTGTCATAGGAAGCTGATCTATATTATTGTGGATGTCATTGATGACCAACTCTTTGGCAGTAAAACGATTAAAACTATTATTAATGAGTAGTGTAAGGTTCAATGGGTGCGATATTTTAATAGAACTGTTACCACGCACTGCCAGTTCTCTAACAGTTAAGTCAAAACCCTTTTCTAACTGATTAAAGCTTAAGTGCCCTTGTAATTGATCTACATCGAAATCATGAAGTGCTTGATCAAATCGACCTTTAAGATTGTATAAATCAATATCAGTATCAATACCTATCTGAAAATGTTCACGGAGAGAGAATACTGCATTAAACGAACCATATCCTTTTTTTAAAGGATGTAGCGATGCAAACCAAGGCGTCAGAGAAGTCAGATTAAAATGATGGGTTGACCATTTTAACTGCCCATGCCAAGCACTAAGGTTACTGGATTGATTGCCATACAGTGCGCCCTCAATGCTCATCGCCTCGCCAAAATAAGGATCGGGTAAGACTGTTCCTTTAATCCAATGTTGACTTAAAGAGTTTTTTAATTCGACATGAATCTCTCGAAAAAGATAAGTCGGTTGCGCTGTCATCTTATCTCTAAAAACGAGTTTTTTCACCGTTAGATTGCAATGCCCCTGTTCGATTAACCAATGTAAAAAGGGATTTTTTTCACTGTTAGATTTAGAAATAGGTAAAGTAGATAAATACCATTGCCCTTGCTTATCTCGATCCACATCCACTTCATCAACCACAATTTTCAAACGACTAAAGTCTAAGCGTGCTTTAAATAAATTTAGTAAGGACAACCTGGCTTCAAGGGAGGGAACACTAAGAATGGGTTGATGTTGCTCATTCAGGACAACTATACCTTTAAGAAGTACCCCTGGTTGAAACGCCCACGGGGCATGCTCAATAGACCCAATAGAAATATCAAGACCCGTAGTATGTTGAAATAACTCTATTAATTGCGGACGATAGCGATCGGGGTCTCTTAGCGCAAAAGCCTGTAAGGCAAACCAGATCAGCGAGAGGAGCACCATCCCCACCAGGCTGAATCGAAGTAACTGTTTTGGCAAAGCGCAGAGATTTTTTTTCAATGCTTTCATAAGTTATTAATTATAACGGTTTTATTGTACCTGAGGCGGGCCAGATATTTAATAAGGTGTGGCTAGGAGAAAGTGGCAAGATCCGTTAAAATGGATATTTTGTATGTGGAGTGCTTTATGTCAATGTCCGACCGTGATGGTTTGATCTGGTTAGATGGTCAAATGATACCTTGGCGTTCAGCCAATACCCATGTTTTAACTCATTCACTACATTATGGTTTGGCTGTGTTTGAGGGAGTGAGGGCTTATAACACCAGTACTGGACCCGCTGTTTTCCGATTGCAAGAACATACTGAACGACTATTCCGTTCCGCCCATATTCTTCAGATACCGATGCCTTTTTCCATAAATGAAGTGATAGAAGCACAACTGAATACTGTTCGTGAAAACTCATTAAAGGAATGCTATATTCGTCCTCTAGTATTTCTCGGTTCTGAAAAAATGGGCGTATCTCCAAGAGGAGCTAAAACCCATATTACTATTGCAGCTTGGCCTTGGGGCGCTTATCTTGGTGATGAAGCTATTGAAAAAGGAATTCGTGTTAAAACTTCCTCATACACGAGACATCATCCTAATGTGACTATGTGTAAAGCCAAAGCATCTGGTAACTACATGAATTCTATTTTAGCTAACAATGAAGCTATCACAGACGGTTATGATGAAGCACTACTGCTCGATGTGGAAGGGTTTGTGGCCGAAGGGTCTGGAGAAAACATCTTTATTGTAAAAAAAGGAATCATCTATACCCCAGATTTGTCCAGCGCGTTAGAAGGTATTACTCGCGACACCATCATGTCCTTAGCTCAAGAAATGAATCTCAAGGTCATCGAGAGACGAATCTCGCGAGACGAATTATATAGTGCAGATGAAGCTTTTTTTACCGGGACAGCCGCTGAGGTCACCCCCATTAGAGAAGTTGATAATCGTGTGATTGGTCAAGGGATGAGAGGGGCCATCACCCAAGCGCTTCAAAGTAAATATTTTGAAGTGGTGACAGGTCAAAGCGCCAGTCATCAACATTGGTTAAGCTATGTTGGAGAATAAAACATGTCTCAGGGAAAAGCATTAGATCAACAAGTTGTTGTGGTCAGTGAAAAAGACTTACCTCTGCATTGCCCTCAACCTGCGGTGGCCATCTGGAACACTCATCCACGGGTATTTTTAGATATCACTAAAACAGGTCATGCTCAATGCCCTTACTGTGGTACTAAGTATGAATGGCAAGGCCCGCTCCCGCAAGCACAACATTGAAAAGAATATTAATCATTGGGGCATCTTGGGTTGGTGATGCGGTACTCAGCCAACCCCTTTTGAGACATTTAAAATCCTCAATGGATTGTACTATTGATGTGCTTGCTCCCTCGTGGACACGGGGAGTCCTTGAGCGTATGGCTGAAGTTGACAATATTATTGATAGCCCGTTAATTCATCAACAACTTAACCTGAAGGGTATTTGGCTCTGCGCTAAAGTATTAAAAAATCATTATGATCGTGCAATACTACTACCCAACTCCTTAAAGTCAGCATTGATTCCCTGGTTAGCCTCCATTCCTGAGCGCATCGGCTACCAAAAAGAGGTGCGTGGTATTTTATTAACCCATGATCTTAAATTAGATAAGCAACGCTATCCTTTTATGGTGGAAAGGTTCCTTGCTTTGTCTGAAATACCTTTTATTTTTAATGAGTCGCTCTATCCAAAAATTGAGCCCAATTTATCCCAACAACAAGAACTCATTAGAGAACTCAAGTTATCGCTTAACGTACCAGCTGTCGTGTTGTGTCCTGGGGCCGAGTATGGTCCTGCTAAACGCTGGCCTATGGAACATTTCCGTCAATTAGCCCACATGTTAATCGCAGAAAACAAACAAATTTGGCTAATGGGATCTAACAAAGATACCGACATAGCACAACATATCCTGCAACAAATTGACGGCCCGATAATTAATTTATGTGGAAAAACCACCTTAGCAGAAGCGGTGGATTTAATGGCGCTAGCCCAGGCAGTGGTCACCAATGATTCGGGTCTGATGCATATTGCTGCCGCTTTACATCGCCCTTTGGTAGCCCTTTTTGGTTCCTCAAGCCCTCAATTCACTCCACCACTTTACGCAAAAGCACGAGTTATCACTCGCCATCTCCCCTGCAGTCCCTGTTTTCAAAGAGAATGCGCGTTGGGGCACTTGCACTGTTTAACTGACATAACCCCCAAACAAGTTATTGAAGAGCTCCAACTCCTTGACGCAGGTATTTAAGCCAGTGTTCTGGCTCATCAATATCAAAGACAACTCCCTCATCCTCCACCTCAAGCCAATTGACCGCTTCAGGATTATTTTCAAGTATCTCTCTTAATCCATAATCACCGTTAAGAGCCATGATTGATGACAGATAGGCCCGACTAAAACCAACCGGATTTCCTCTTTTACCCCGGTATCTCGGGACCACCAAAGGTTTTCCTTGCTGCAAACAATTCATTAATTGTTCAACGGTTGTAGGCTGAATGCATGGCATATCAGCCAAAGCCACTAACCATGATGCATGGTTCTTAGTATTCTCAACCAACACTTTTAATGAATAAGAAAAAGAGGGAGAGTCCTTTAATACGGTGACCTGATACCCCAGCCTACATAAGGGCTCAATAAGGGCTAATTGACGAGAAGTGATAGCCGCCCATTTATACTCCAGATGGGCATACAGCTCAGCCACTCGAATGGCCAAATATTGCCCTGTTTCATCTTTAAGGAGGAGTTTATTTTCTCCAAAACGCCGACTTGAACCTGCGGCCAACAACAACAGACCGTGTCTTTTTCCTTCCATTAACTCAGAATTCCGTTTTTAATAGCCGTTATCTGAGCCAAAATAGCGAGCGCAATCTCAGGGGGTGTTTTACTTCCAATTGATAGTCCAATTGGACCTTTTAATTTAGCCAGTTGCTCTGTGCTCAGTGCAAAACTCTCAAGTCTCATCTTACGAGCCTCTTGGGTTTTACGTGAACCCACCGCACCCACATAAAAGGCTGGCGAAGTGAGGGCCTCTAATAGCGCTAAATCATCCTGTTTTAAATCATGGGTCAATGCTACGATGGCAGTGTTCATATCTGGTAATTGGGCTTTGATAAAATCATCTGGCATTAATTGACTCACTGTCAGGTGTTGTAGGGGCCAACTACGTCTAATTTCCTCACGCGGATCGCAAACAGTTATGTGGAAGTCTAAGGCTTCAGCCATTTGTGCCAAATACAATCCTATCTGATTTGCACCGATAATTAGTAGCCGGTAACGCGGACCAAAGGTGACTTCTAACAGGGGTGCTTCAACCTTCACCTTAGGATGAGGAGTTAAATCAATCAGACTAAGCGTGACCTCACCGGTATTCGTATTTAAGCGTCGCAGTACCTTGTTTTTTTTCTCAATATGCACACATAACTTTTCGATGAGGCTATGTGGTCCTAAGGGTTCTATAAGGATTTCTATACTGCCACCACAAGGCAGTAAATATCTTAAGGCTTGATTTTGGTCAACACCATAACTCATGTACTGTGGTAACTGAGGAGGGTACTGTTTAATATAATCAGTCAACTGATCCTCAACGCATCCACCTGACACTGAACCCACTAATTCCCCCTGATCTGTCACGGCCAGAAGGGCGCCAGCTGAGCGGGGAGCAGAGCCTACTGTTTTAACTAACGTAATTAAAAAACATCGGCGATTTTCTTGCATCCACCGTCGCAATGTGTCTAATACCAATAAATCTGCACTGTCCATTTTAATGCCTTAACTAATCATAGTATCTACTGGGTCTATGAGTATGGCACAGTAATTCGTAGGCAAGAGTCCCGCCATGGCGCGCTACGTCAGCAACACTCACTCTCTCACCCCATAGTTCCACTGTTGACCCCACCTGAACATGATGGTGATGCGTCACATCCACAGTAATCATATCCATGGAAACCCGACCAATCAGGGGCACTATTTCACCGTTGATCCACACTGGGGCATTATGCATGGCCGTTCTAGGATAGCCATCCGCGTAGCCACAGGCAATGGTAGCCACACGGGTGGGTTTATCCGCAGTAAACAAGCTACCATAACCTACCGCTTCCCCCTTCTCAATCCAACGTAAAGCAATCACCTCTGAGGTAAAACTCATGGCAGGCTTCAGCCCCACCTGTTCAGCCACACGACCTAAGGGATCTACGCCATAGAGCATTAAACCTGGGCGTGCCCAATGTCCTCGCAATTGAGGATGAAGCATGATAGCAGCGGAATTGGCCACGCTACTCGATACTTTAAAATGTTGCATAACCCGTTCAAAACGTTGCATTGGTAACTCCACCATGCCTAGATTAAGACTATCTGCATTGGCAAAATGGGTCATCAGAACCTCAACTATTGGGACGGGATGATTGGGTTTATATGAACACAATTGAATCGTTTCAAACTCATTAAAGCCCAAACGATGCATCCCTGTATCCAACTTTAACCAGATAGGTTTTTGTGAATTCACCGCTGACCACCACTGCCATTGATCAATATGATGGATAACGGGTGTTAATTGATAGCGATTATACTCAAACACTTCCTGCTCTGAAAAAGGGCCTTCTAGTAAAACAATGGGTTGAGTAATACCTTCCTCCCTCAAGATGATGGCTTCCTCAAGGCACGCCACTGCAAATCCCTCCACATGGGGGGCAAGAGCTGCAGCAACTTGTCTATCTCCATGTCCATAAGCGTTAGCCTTCACCACCGCCAATATTTTTCCTCCATGCATTTTTCTGGCCACATGGGTGTTGTGAATAATATTATTTAAATGTACGGTGATCCGTGCAGGACGTGTCATAATTTAGGGGTAATTTTCTCAAATACTAAATGGTTATCATCTTAAACGTCTTTTTAGTTTGCCGCCAATAATGTCTTTAATTTCTTCTAAGACCTACTCCCCCCCCAAATGGTTGTTCAATCAACATCTCCATACAATATATGGAGCACGTTACGTACCCTGCCCAACCATCCCGTGGGTACGTAAAACCCTCAGTACGCCTGATCAGGATTTCTTAGATCTGGATGTGGCAGAGTGTACTCCGGCCAAAGCTGTTTTATTACTGATTCACGGTTTAGAGGGTAATAGTCAATCTCGTTACATCAGGAGCCTCGCACATCAGGCCATCCATCATCAATTTATCGTGGTAGCCCCGAACCTTAGAGGGTGCAGTGATAGAATAAATTTGGCTCCTCGTA
Source organism: Ferrovum sp. JA12 (assembly GCF_001431705.1). Classification (NCBI taxonomy): domain Bacteria; kingdom Pseudomonadati; phylum Pseudomonadota; class Betaproteobacteria; order Ferrovales; family Ferrovaceae; genus Ferrovum; species Ferrovum sp. JA12. The sequence continues at coordinate 884,252 of NZ_LJWX01000002.1, forward strand.
TGTATCATGCCGGTGATAGTCACGAGCTTAACTGGCTCATCCCCCAATTAAGAGCGTTATATCCGCATCTTCCCTTGCACCTAGTGGGCTTCTCACTGGGAGCCAACATATTACTCAAGTGGTTAGCTGAGGAACCTAATTTTTCCTATGTCAACAGCGCTGTCGCCATTGCTCCTCCCCTTAACCTAGAGGTTGTGGCTAATACGCTAAATAAGGGATTTAACCGTTTTTATACTGGTCATTTTTTAAGTACTCTCAAACCTAAGGCACAATTAAAGGCTAACCAGTTTCCTGGATTATTTGATATTGATAAAGTGCTCAAAGCACGCAACATGTTCGAATTTGACGAGTTTTGTATGGCGCCATTGCATGGCTTTAAGAATGCTTTAGATTACTGGCAACAATCTAGTTCTGGAACACGACTCAAACAAATACAACTACCCACGTTAATCATTATGAGTGAGGATGATCCCTTTATCCCCAAGTATTTGATACCCAGCCGTGATAAATTATCTTTTTCCACGCAATTAGTAGTCACCTCGCAAGGCGGACATGTGGGATTTGTAAACGGTTCTTTTCCTGGATCTTTATGCTGGATCCCCGATACAATATTGTCTTTTATTCAAAACCTTAAAATTTAAATTTGATACACATAGGAAATCACCATGACTGTGGCAAGAGAAATTTTTAAAGCCTACGATATTCGTGGCATCGTTGATAAACAATTGACAGAACAGTCCGTCTTATTAATTGGCAGAGCCATTGGTAGTGAAGCCAAAAGTAAAGGCTTAGAGGAAATTGTTATCGGGCGAGATGGCAGGCTCTCAGGCCCCATGTTAAGTGCAGCACTAGCTCAAGGTCTCAGAGAGAGCGGCTTAAATGTCATTGATGTCGGAATGGTCGCAACCCCCATGCTTTACTTTGCCTCTTACCAATGGACGCAATTTACTGGCGTCATGGTGACGGGCTCTCATAATCCTCCCGAATATAACGGCTTTAAAATTGTCTTGGGGGGCGAAACTCTATCTGGAGAAGCCATCCAAGCTCTACGTTTACGGATTGAAAATAACCAATTTACAGAGGGTCACGGTAGCTATCGTGAGGCAAACATCGATCAACTCTATAGAGATACCATTACCAAAGATGTTCATTTACATAAACCGTTAAAAATTGTGGTGGATTGCGGGAGTGGTATCCCAGGACGTTTTGCACCAGATCTCTACCGCCAGTTAGGGTGTGAAGTGATTGAGCTCTTTTGTGAAGTAGATGGTCATTTCCCTCATCACCACCCCGATCCCTCTCAACCGGAAAATCTAGAGGATTTAGTGGCCTGCGTGAAGCGAGAACAAGCTGATCTGGGACTTGCTTTTGATGGCGATGGCGATCGCTTGGGCGTTGTTACTGCCCTAGGTGAAATTATTTATCCAGATAGACAGTTAATGCTCTTTGCCCAAGATGTTTTATCAAGAAACCCTGGTGCAACCATTCTGTTTGATGTGAAATGCACTCGTCATTTGTTTTCATGGATTAGACGCTTTAACGGGGAGCCTTTAATCTGGAAAACAGGGCATTCCTTAATAAAAGCCAAAATGAAAGAGACCCATGCACTGTTGGCGGGAGAAATGAGTGGTCATGTTTTCTTCAAAGAACGTTGGTTTGGTTTTGACGATGGTTTATATGCCGGAGCTCGTCTGTTAGAAATATTAAGTGCTACCGACAACCCCACCGCCACGCTCGAAGCTCTACCCAACAGTATTTGCACCCCTGAATTACAGATCAAGCTCGAGGAAGGAGAAAATAAAACGCTGATTAGCGCCCTGCAAGAGTTCGGAAAATTTGAACTGGCTGAAGACATCCTGACCCTAGATGGGGTACGAGTGGAGTACAAGGATGGATTTGGTTTAGCTCGGTCAAGCAATACAACGCCCGTTGTTGTCTTGCGCTTTGAAGCCGATAATAATGTGGCGCTTGATCGAATTAAAGAAGACTTTAGGACCAATATTCTTAAAATATTTCCTGGGGCAAACTTACCCTACTGAGAGTTTAAGCCGTTTGCTGGCACAGGCAAATAGCCTGTGCCGCAATCCCCTCTCCGCGTCCGGTGAAACCAAGTTTTTCTGTGGTAGTGGCCTTGATATTAATATTCTCTCTGACGATAACGAGGTCTGCGGCAAGGTTATCGATCATATCTTCAATATAAGGCATCATTTTAGGTGCTTGAGCGATAATAGTAATATCTACATTCACCACACTCCAGCCCTTTTCTTTTATCATAGACACCACATGACGCAATAATTTGCGGCTATCTATACCTTCATAGCGTTCATCAGAATCCGGAAAATGACGTCCAATATCCCCTAAAGATACGGCCCCTAATAAAGCATCTGATAGGGCATGACATAACACATCCGCATCCGAGTGCCCCATTAAACCCAAATGATAAGGAATGGTTACACCGCCGATGATCAGCGGGCGATTTTCTGCCAAGGCATGGACGTCAAAGCCCTGACCTACTCTTAAATTACTCATAACGCTCCTGCCGCCTTAATATATACTCTGCCAACGCAAGATCCTCTGGATAAGTAATTTTAATATTACTCTTACTACCAAGAACTAATTTGGGACATAATCCTAATCGTTCTACAGCAGAGGCTTCATCTGTCATGGTGTCTTGCGCCATAGATAACGCTTGATTAAGCAACCCATAACGAAACATTTGCGGGGTTTGGGCTGCCCATAAATATTGTCTATCGCGGGTGGCTATCACACGCCCTTCTTGATCACTTTCTTTCACTGTATCACTGATCGGAAGAGCTAAAATTCCACCCACTGGATCAGCGTTAAGTTCTTTGAATAAACCTTCAATGTGTGTCAACTCAAGACATGGCCTTGCGGCATCGTGAACTAATATCCAATCTTCTTTTCTTATACGGTTAGATAAATAGCGAAGTCCGTTTAATACAGTGTGCGCTCTAGTATCGCCCCCTTCATGAAGTATACTAATACGCTGATGACGAAACTTAATTTGATTCTCATATAAAACGTGAGAGGGTGATAAAATAACCACAATGTGTTTAATCTCTGAACAGGAGAGCAAAGCTTGAAGGGTATAATCCAATACCGTGCGATGTCCGATTGTTATAAATTGCTTAGGCAATTGAGAACCAACTCGGGCACCCACTCCAGCAGCAGGCACAATTGCGTAATGTGATCCGGTCATTTTCCGCGCTCATATCAATATTGCCCATATGTTATCACAGACTCTTCGTTACCTATTAACGACACTTTCTTTTGTCTTAAAACCCTTAGGCTCACCTGAGCGTGTTTTTCTGTTATTACTTACGGCTATGGTGTTAATCGTTCTTTGGTCTTACGAACATACGCAAGACCGTGATGGGGCGTCACTACTTAAAGATGCCCCGGTGTTGGCACCCATCACCAACTTAAACGATCTCTCCGAAATTGTCATCGCAACACGACTAGGTCCCACCACTTATCTCACCGATCCCGATGGAAAAACCGTTGGGCTAGAACACGATCTTGGCATAAGTTTTGGAGCGTATCTCGGCAAACCTGTACGATTTTTGGTATTGGACAATTTGGATCAAGTACTGACGGCAGTTAAACTACATAAGGCCCATTTTGCAGCTGCAGCAGTTCATGAAACCTCCGAACTCAAACAGCAATTCGATTTCACTCTGGCTTATCAAAACAGCCATCCTGTGATTGTTTATAACAATAACTTCAATAGCCCCATCAACTCACCGCAAGACATGATTGGTAAGAAAGTAGGCGTTGTGCCGGATCCCACTCATTTAGAAATTCTAAAGCAATATAAGGAGAAATTTCCTAAACTATCCTGGTTAAGTTATCCCCGTGGTGATATTGATCTTGACCTCCTACAAAAGGTGTATGAAGGAACGGTAGATTTTGCCATAAGTGACTCGAATACAGTGGCCATAGCTCAACACTATTATCCAGACCTTGTGGTCGCTCAACACTTAACCCCATCCAGCCCCCTCGCTTGGGCCTTCCCTAAGGATAGTAATAACCCCTTATTTCAAGCTGCTAGTGTTTTTTTTAAAAGATGGGATCATGGTGGCGACCTTTCAGAGGTTGTAGAACGCTACTATGGGCATATTAACGCACTTGACCGTGAAGACTCATCGGTCTTCATGGTTAAGAGAGCATCAAGGTTACCCAAATTTACTCAAATCTTTAAAAAAGCCCAATCACTCACTAATATTGACTGGCGCCTCTTGGCAGCAGTGGCCTATCAAGAATCTCGCTGGGATAACAATGCCTTGTCCCCTACGGGAGTGCGGGGGCTGATGATGCTCACTGCAGATACCGCAGACCACTTACATGTGAGCAATCGTCTTGACCCCAATGAGTCGGTCCCGGCGGCGGCAATATATTTAAAACAACTTGAGGAGTCTATCCCTAGGAGTGTGCCTGAACCTGATCGACTATGGATGGCTTTGGCTGCCTATAATGTGGGAATAGCACACCTTGAGGATGCCCGTAAGATAGCGCAACACAAAGGAATGAATCCTAATGCTTGGAACGATATTAAAAAAATTCTTCCTCTTCTCAGCGTGCCTGCAGTATTTAGTAAGACAGAATATGGCTTTGCCCGAGGCGGTGAGCCGGTTAACTATGTAGAAAATATTAGAAGTTATTATGATATTTTAAGCCGTTTTGAAGACAAATATCGTCCAGGCCTTAAGTTCTTAGACTTTACTAACCGCTAATTTTTTCTATCTTTGTCATTCCACCCATATAAGGTTGCAGAGCTTTTGGTATAGAAATACTACCGTCCTCATTTTGATGATTTTCTAAAACAGCCACTAGCGCCCGCCCCACAGCCACACCTGAACCATTTAATGTATGTACCAACTCTGGTTTATTTTGTTGATGACGAAAACGGGCTTGCATTCGTCTTGCTTGGTAGGCCTCACAATTACTACAGGAAGATATTTCACGATAAGCATTTTGCCCTGGTAACCATACCTCAAGATCATAGGTTTTGGTGGCGCCAGCTCCCATATCGCCAGTACAGAGCAACATCACACGATAAGGAAGTTCTAAACGTTGCAGTATCAACTCTGCATGATGGGTTAACTCCTCTAAAGCTTGATAAGAGTATTCTGGATGAACAATTTGAACGAGCTCCACTTTATCAAACTGATGTTGGCGAATGAGCCCTCTCACATCCCGCCCATAGGACCCCGCCTCTGATCTAAAACAAGGAGTATGCGCAGTGAGGCGAATAGGTAAATGATCCTCTTCAACAATCGTATCTTGAACGAAGTTTGTTAGAGGAACCTCCGCCGTAGGAATTAGGTAAAGAGGATCAGCTTCTTCACGCAGCACTTTAAAAAGATCGGCTTCAAATTTAGGTAATTGTCCTGTACCACGCAGTGTATTAGCTGAGACCAAATAAGGAACATAGGCCTCTTGATAACCATGCTCAGTGGTGTGCACATCCAACATAAATTGAGTCAACGCCCTGTGTAATTTAGCCAAGGGACCCTTTAAAACAGAAAAACGAGCTCCTGAAATGATGGATGCTCGATTAAAGTCCATCAGGGCTAACCCTTCACCAAGCTCCACATGATCCTTGGGGCTGAAAGCAACACTCTTGGGTTCCCCTACGCGTCGAATCTCCACATTGTCCTCAGCGGAATGACCAATAGGAACGCTAGCATGAGGCAAGTTTGGAATACTGAGGAGTAAATCCACCAAGCCTTTTTGGATAACCGTTAATTGTTGCTGTGCCAGATTAAGATCAGTATTAATAACTTGCACTTTTTCCATGAGTAATTGAGCGTCTATACCCTGCGCTTTTGCTTGGCCTATTTCTTTAGACAAACTATTGCGTTGCGCCTGTAGTTCCTGGGTTGCCATTTGTACTGTTTTTCGTTCCTGCTCTAACACTGTAAAACGGTCAACATCTAGAGTGAAGTGACGCTGTTTTAAACGGCCCACTACTTCATCTAATTGATTTCGTAACAGTTGTACATCTAACATAATTCGTCCTTTTACTTAAAATTTCGCATCACGTCTTTCAATGAACGCCTGCGCCAAAGTACCACTGTCTACATATTCTAATTCGCCCCCCACGGGAACCCCTCTTGCAATACGCGAAATCTTCAAGTCGAAGGGTTTTAATATTTCACAAATTGCATGGGAAGTAGCTTCACCCTCTACGGTGAAATTAGTAGCAATAATGACCTCTTTAATTAATCCGTCTGCCATACGTTTGATGAGGCGGGGCAATCCAATTTCGGTTGGACCTAGGCCGTCTAATGGGGAAATTTTTCCCATCAACACAAAGTACATACCCTTAAAAGCCAGGGTGTGCTCCATCATTAAAAGATCTGCTGGAGACTCCACAATACATACAAGACTTGGGTCTCGGCTAGGTGACAAGCACAAGTCACATACTGGAGCTTCAGTAAAATTATTGCATTGTTCACAATGCGTTATATTCGCAAGCGCCTCAGCCAACACCTTTGACAGCTTACCTGCCCCCACACGATCATGTTGCAATAAATGAAAAGCCATACGTTGCGCAGACTTGGGTCCCACACCGGGAAGACAACGAAGAGCACCAACCAACTCATCGATCAACGTGCTTTTTCGTTTCTCAATCATATTAAAAGGGTAATTTCAACCCAGGTGGCATGCCCATTCCTGACGTGAAACCTGACATACGTTGTTGAGTAGTATGCTCAGCTTGGCGGTGAGCATCTTTAAAAGCCGCCACAATCAAATCCTCAAGCATATCCTTGTCATCCATGACACTAGAATCAATACTAATACGCTTTACATCATGGTCACAGGTCATGGTAATTTTAACCATGCCGGAACCTGCCTGACCATTGACTTCAGTTTGCGCTAATTCCTCTTGCGCTTTTTTCATATTCTCTTGCATTTGCTGAGCTTGTTTCATTAAGCCTGCTAAACCACCTTTCATCATAATGAACCTCTTATTGTTTATCTTTAACTGGTTTAATACTCGATTCTATCAATTTCCCACCGTATTCATCTAGTATTGAACGCACTACGGGATCACGCTCCAGAGCAAGCTTGGCTGCCACAAGCGCTTCGTGGTCTTTTTTGTCTTCAATTTGCGCTGGGGTTAATCCATCATCTTTAACAAGATCAATAACCAACTTAATATCCATAACAAGAATGGATTCTAAGGCGCTTTGCAGACGATCTTGATAAGGCATGAATATTTTTTGAGAGGGATCGATAGTTAAATGTAACTGTCCTGCTTGAAAATCTTTTAGTTGGCAATGCCTCGCTAATTCGTAAGCCATTCCTGAACCTGATAACAGATTGACTAATTCAGCCCAATTACTGAGGCTAGGAGGTGTATGACCCACTTTAATCTTTTGCGGTTTTACCGTCTCTGAGTCAGGCTCATTATTCAACTGTTTTTTTTTAAAATCAGACTTCTCACTAAGAGAGAGATCCACCGATTCATTCTCTTTTTGAACAAAGGCAAGCATACGTAGCAGCGTCATTCTAAAGCCAGATAATTCATCGGGTGCCAAATATAAATCTTGCCTAGCTTGTATCACTATCTGATAAAACAAATGTAATGTTTTAGCGTCCCAATGTGAGGTCAATGGAAGCAAGGCTTCATTGAGTCCAAGAACCTCTTTAGCCTCATGCGTGGCTTTAAGTAATGTGATGTCGTGAATTAATCGTGCCAAGTCGTCAAGTGCTTGTATAAAAGACAATGACCTATCTGCCATGGATTGGGCGATAGTTGCTAACGTCAAGGCATCAGTATCTTTTAAAGCATTGAGTATCTGATAGAGATAATCTTCAGAGATAACGCCCAACATATCAGCAACCTGAGCCTCGTTAACTGAAGATGCACCATAGGCAATCGCTTGGTCTAATAAACTTAAACTATCCCTCATGGAGCCTTGTGCAGCACGCCCGATTAGGGTTAACGCATTCTCTTCATAAGGAACTGACTCGAGCTGTAGAACATGGGCCAAATGAGAGGCAATTTGATCAGGTCTCATTTGCTTTAAATTAAACTGCAAACAACGGGATAGAACAGTAATGGGGACTTTTTGTGGATCGGTGGTGGCCAGTATAAACTTAACGTGTTCAGGAGGTTCCTCTAGGGTCTTTAACATAGAGTTAAAGGCTGACCGTGACAACATATGAACTTCATCGATAATGTAAACTTTATAACGCGCTGCCACGGGCATATATTGCGCATTATCAAGTAACTCACGCATTTCCTCTACACGTGTATTGGTGGCAGCATCCACTTCAATTAAATCAGGGTTTCTCCCCCGATCAATCGACAAACAAGAATCACAGACACCACAGGGTTGTGAAGTTAATCCTATTTGACAGTTAAAACACTTAGCAAGGATACGAGCTAGAGTAGTTTTTCCAACACCACGAGTACCCGTAAAAAGGTAGGCATGGTGGATCCGTCCACTTTCAATTGCGTTGCTTAAAGCTCTAACAACATGTTCTTGCCCCACTAATTGCGAAAAATATTTGGGTCGCCATTTTCTAGCAAGGGCCATTGAAGGAGCCATAGATTTATTTATATATTGGTTTAAAACCAATGCCCTACACGTAACTGAAAAAAGTTAATCCCTGGGTTGGGATTTTGTATGCCCGCATTAGAGAGATGTTGAAAACGAAACATAACATCCCAATCGTGTTGTTGTCCCAAGCTTACCCCTGCTCCCACATGATCACCAAACTGAAAATTAGTGCTCATTTGTCTGCTAGTGTCAACATTATGATTCGTTATATAGTGAGCGCCTATCCCTAATTCAAAAAAAGGTACTACGTTTGAACTTGACTGGGTTGGGCTTATACGCCAAACGGGGGTAATACTATAATCGTTCACTTCATGATTACCACCAGAGCTGTTATGTGGGTTCCATTTTCCTACGGAAAAATCCCAGTAGCCACCGAGGGACCAGGAATGGTTAGTGAACCACCTCTTATCCCAGGAGTGATCAATACTAAGGCGGGCCATATCGGTTTGATTACCTTCCCCAACCTCAACACCCACCCCATCACGACTAGCCAAAGCACTATTACAGCTAATGATTAAGGGTAACCCCAACAAGCCTACCAAAGTATATGTTTTTGTAATCATAACGACATCGATGACGAAATTAAAAAATGGGTGGCGAGCCTAACCCCCGGCACTTGTACGATGTGGCTGTGGCTGCTTCTTTCCAGACCTGACCCGATTCACCACTGTACAATGCGGGGAGACCCGCCGTTGAACTTTGCATCATACCCTAAACCACCCTTTTTTGGGATAGATTAGTTCAGAGAAACAATAAAATCACATCCTGTTTTTTCTTTGACTTGCTCAAGGCTCACCCCAGGCATCAGTTCTATTAAGGATAAACCTTGTCCAGGTACCACTTCAAAAACGCATAAATCAGTAATAATCATATTGACCACCGCCTGTCCAGTAATGGGTAGGATGCATTGATGTAATATTTTAGGTTCACCTGTTTTAGCGGTATGTTCCATCAGTACAATGACTCTCTTAACACCAGAAACTAAGTCCATAGCCCCGCCTGGTCCCTTAACCATTTTCCCTGGCACCATCCAATTGGCTAAATCTCCCTTTTCAGAAACCTCTAAACCACCTAAGATGGATAAATCAATATGTCCACCACGAATCATGGCAAAGGAATCTGCACTAGAGAAAAAACTTGAGCCTGGGAGAGTGGTAATTGTCTGTTTTCCTGCATTAATCAAATCCGCATCAATAGTTTCTTCTGTTGGGAAAGGCCCAATACCCAATAAGCCATTTTCCGACTGTAATGTCACGTTGATTCCCTGCGGAATATAATTAGCGACCAAGGTAGGAATACCAATTCCAAGATTCACGTAATAGCCATCCCGTAGTTCCTTAGCAGCACGCATAGCGAGTTTCTCTCTTACTCCCATTGCGGTGTTCTCCGACTTTTCAGATGGAGGAATGTACAGGGTACGAAACTCAATTCTTTTTTGGTACTGAGCGCCTTCAATTATGCGATCCACATAAATACCTGGCGTATGAATTTCGTCTGGATCAAGGGAACCCACTGGCACCAATTCCTCCACTTCAGCAATGGTGACTTTTCCGCAAGTGGCGATCATTGGATTAAAGTTTCTCGCCGTTTTGCGATAAACTAAATTACCGGCTGCATCCCCTTTCCATGCCTTAATAATAGATACGTCAGCTACAATACTTTCCTCTAACACATAAGACTTACCATTAAACTCACGGGTATCTTTGCTTTCTGTTAAAGCAGTGCCAAATCCAGTTCTGGTATAAAAACCTGGAATACCAGCACCCCCCGCTCTAAGTTTCTCTGCCAAGGTTCCTTGTGGGGTCAGTTGTAACTCTAACTCCCCTGCTAACACCTGCCTCTCAAATTCTTTATTTTCTCCAACATAGGACGCAATCACTTTCTTAACTTGTCTTGTTTTTAATAAGAGTCCCATACCAAAATCATCAACACCAGCATTATTGCCGACAATAGTGAGGTCTTTAACACCACTCGCAACAAGTGCGGAGATTAGATTCTCTGGAATGCCACATAGACCAAAACCTCCCGCTGCAATAGTGATTCCGTCGTTCAGTAAGCCATTTAGGGCACTTTGCGCATCTTTAAAAACTTTATTTGTTGACATAAGTCTATCTCTCTAAAAATTATTGAGCTGTCCAGCCACCATCTATCGATAAGCTACTACCACGAATACTCTGAGCGGCGTCGGAACATAGAAACACTATTGTTTTACCGATTTGCTGGGGTGTCACAAACTCCCCTGAGGGTTGTTTTTCTGATAATAATCGACTCTTTGCCAGCTCTTCTGTTATTCCTTCTTTTTCTACAATATCATCAATTTGTTTTTGAACTAAGGGGGTTAATACCCAGCCTGGACAAATGGCATTACAGGTCACTCCAGTCTTAGCCGCCTCTAAAGCAACGGTTTTAGTTAAACCAATCAAACCGTGTTTGGCTGCCACATAAGCCGACTTATTCGCTGAAGCCACCAAACCATGGGCTGACGCAATATTAATAATTCTTCCCCAACCTGTTTGATACATATGCGGAAGTGCTGCCTGGATGGTGTGAAAGGATGAGGAAAGATTGATGGCAATGACAGCATCCCATTTGTCTTGCGCGAAGGACTCAACCGGTGAGACATGCTGAATCCCAGCATTATTAACTAAAATATCGAGAGACCCTAATTGTTCTATGGTCATCTTCACCATCTCGTGAATTTGACTGGGTTGTTTCATATCTGCCGCACTGTACTTTACCGTCACACCAAATTGTGTCGTCATAGATTGTTTTATTTGCTCGATTTCTTGACTGTCACCAAAACCATTTAACACTATGTGAGCACCAGAACGAGCGAGTTCAGTGGCCACACCAAGACCTATGCCACTTGTTGAACCTGTGATTAAAGCTACTTTGCCTCGCAACATATACTCCTCCTTTGCTGTAAAACAAACACTATTTTTTAGGATCTGTCCTATTGGATTCCATCTCTAACAGATGCCCCATGCGATCTCGCTTAGTCTGCAAATATCTTTTTGTAATAGGATGAATTTTAGTTTGTAATGAGACTCGATGACGAATCACTATAGTAGAATTCTCTAAGCTAGCTAGTTTCTCTGGGTTATTAGTCAACAAATCTATTTCTTTCACTTGCAATGCTTGCAAAATCGCCACCGCCGCGTCATAGTTTCTGGCGTCAACGGGGAGACCTAAAGACAGATTTGCATCGACTGTATCCATCCCTTGATCCTGCAAACTGTAAGCAGCTAATTTTTGTTTTAAACCAATACCGCGTCCCTCATGACCTCTGAGATAGATAATGACGCCTTTTTCAAGCTCAACGATTTTTTCCATAGCATGCTCAAGCTGCTGACCGCAATCACATCGCAACGAATGAAAAACGTCTCCTGTCAAACATTCAGAGTGTATTCTAACCATGACCACTCCTTCAGACACATCGCCCATAATAAGAACCACATGTTCTTGCCCAGCAAACTCATAGGTTCGAGCACGAAATTGTCCATAACGTGTTGGTAAATGTACCCAAGGAGGAGTTAATGTATGCTCTTCGTACTTCATTAATAGGCTAATTAATCGATAAAATTTACATGATACCAGAGCAATTGTTGTATGCTTAATAAGTTTTTAATTATTATTCAAGCGATGACTGATGAAAGATAAACCTACGTTAGCCATGATCGTTGCCATGTCAGAAAATCGTGTTATTGGAAAAAATAACACGTTGCCATGGCATTTGCCCGCTGATTTGGCTTTTTTTAAAAAAACCACTTTAGGCCACCCTGTTATCATGGGTCGAAAAACATATCTTTCTATTGGAAGATTGTTACCCGGTAGGCGTAATTTAATTCTAAGCCACGATACAACCTATCACGTAGCAAATGCAGAGGTTTATTCATCAGTTAAAGAGGCCATCGACAGTTGTCAGTTGGCCGAAAAAATATTTATCATCGGTGGGGCAGAATTATTTAACAACACATTAAACATCACGGATGATTTGTACCTCACTCTCATTCATGCCCAGATTGATGGAGATACTTATTTCCCTGAAATTAACCCACAACAATGGCAAGTGAAATCAATCACTAAGCATGCTAAAGATGAAAAAAATCAATACGCCCTAAGTTTCATTCACTACCATCGCTGTTAATGCTATTTTTTTGTTTTGTCAGTTTTACTGGTGGGATTATCAGATGGTTGCCCGTTGACACCTTGCATCATAGTCCAAGGCCATAGAGCTGGATTCATCATTGGATTATTGTGTTGAGCGTCAGTATCTTTTGTTTTAGCATCGGTTTTTTTTGTCACATCAGCCACAGAAGACATTATGGTTTTCTGATACTCAAGAGTCTTAATTGTTAAATCAATCATCCCTACGTTTGCATTTAACCAGTGCTTAACAGTGGTCAGTTCATTAATCTTTTTCTCCAATTCCTTTGGGTCAAGCCCTGCGCTTAATAAGCCTTGCATAGGAAAGGCCATGGGGTTAACCATTTTTTGAAACATGTCAAACATATCAGCCGAAGGATTGGGTATGGAATCAGACATAATTAAGCCTCTTGTTCAATAAAGGATTTAATAGTTGGGTAAATCATTTCTCTAAAACGACGACCACTAAAGATCCCATAGTGACCCACGTCCTTAGCCACTAAATACTGCCTATGTTGCTCGGGAATACTGCCACACAACTCGTGGGCTGCCATGGTTTGTCCATTGCCAGAGATATCATCTAACTCCCCTTCCACCGTCAATAAGGCAGTTTTAGTGATTGCATCGGGGCGGACCAACTCGCCGCATGAGGTTAATGTTCCCTCAGCCAGTGCATGGCGATGAAAAACACGATCTAATGTTTCAAGATAATACTCAGCAGGTAAATCCATCACCGCATTATATTCATCATAAAAGTTACGGTGGACGTTAGCGTTTTCCCCGTCACCTCGCACTAACTGATAAAAAAACTCTTGATGGGAATTAATATGTCTGCCAGGATTCATGGCCACAAAACCAGCATGTTGCAGAAAACCAGGATATACCTGGCGTAAGTACCCCGGGTATTTCACTGGAACACGATAAATAACTCGACTTTCAAACCATGACAAAGGATGCGATTTAGCAAAATTATTGACTGTTGTCGGATTTTTACGGGTATCAATGGGGCCACCCATCATCACCATTGACTTAGGTACCAAAGGTTCTTGATGGGCTGACATCAGTGAGACCGCAACTAGTACAGGAACAGTTGGTTGGCAGACGGACACGATATGTGTATCAGAACCAATAAAACGAATAATTTCTTGAATATATCTAACATAATCATCAAAGCCAAAAGGTCCATGAGACAAAGGCACCAGTTTAGCATCTACCCAATCGGTGACCCATACCTCAAAGTCTTTCACAAAGGTACGCACTGTGTCGCGTAGCAATGTAGCGTAATGGCCTGATAAGGGCGCTACAATTAATACTTTAGGTTGCGCAGTATTCATGCCAACCTTCGTAAAACGTTTTAAGTGACAGAACGGAAAATCTAACACTGTCTCTTCGACAACAGTATAAAGTTGACCAGATACCTCCACATGGTCAATACCAAATACAGGTTTTTCATACCGTTGGGTAGTTCTGAGAAACACCTCAGAACTGGCAGAGATAATTCGTCCTGCAGGAGTATAGCTTAAAGGACTAAAGGGGCTACCATAAAGGTGGGCTGCTGTTTCAGCCCAAGCACGAAGTGATGAGACGGAGGTATGTTGTAATTCATGCAACTCATAAAGCATAGATGTCTCCCTATGTAGTAAATCGCTTAGTTCAGCTAGAGTAACACTTAAAAGATAAAATATTGTAACAATCAGGTAAACTTCTCACATAAATAAATTTATGACTCATTATAAACCATGCAAAAATATTCTTTATTCCCTCCCATTGACCCCTATCAGAAAGGACGCTTAACTGTAGGGGATATCCATGAAATCTATTGGGAACAATCTGGTCACCCTCAAGGAATTCCTGTGGTTTTCCTGCATGGGGGACCGGGCGCTGGTGCCGGCCCCATGCATCGCCAATTTTTTGATCCAACGGTTTATCGAATCATCATTTTTGACCAACGCGGGGCAGGTCGTTCGACCCCACTTGGTGAAACGCGAGACAATACAACCCCCTTGTTAATTGAGGATATGGAACAATTAAGGCGTTTATTAGGGATCAATCAATGGCTTATATTTGGGGGATCTTGGGGAAGTACTTTAGCTTTAGCTTATGCCCAAAGTCATCCTGACCGGTGTCTGGGATTGATTTTAAGAGGTATTTTCCTGTGCAGAAAAAGCGAGATTGATTGGTTTCTCTATGGCATTAAAACCTTTTTTCCTGAAGCATGGGGGGAGTTAACCGCCTTGATTCCAGAGCATGAGAGGGGTAACTTGCTAGAGGCTTACCATCGCCGTCTACAGGATGCTGATCCCAAAATACACTTAACAGCCGCCCGCAAATGGAGCGCATTTGAAGGGGCTTGTTCCACGCTAATGCCTAACCCTGCTTTAGTGAGCCACTTTGGTAGCGATGCGGTGGCCTTAGGTTTAGCTCGTATTGAAGCGCATTACTTTACGCATAATATTTTCTTACCCGACAATAGCCTGCTCAACAATATTGATCGCATTCGTCATCTACCAGGAATCATCGTTCAAGGTCGCTATGATGCTGTATGTCCCATTGTCACCGCTGACGAACTCCACCGAGCCTGGCCTGAAGCCACTTATCAGATTATTGCTGACGCAGGGCACTCGGCTTTTGAACCTGGCATACTCAGTGCTCTAGTTGCAGCCACAGAAAACTTTAAGCACTATTTTTAAGCTCCGCGAACAGGGTATGGTAGAGATTAACTAACATACCCGCCGTAGCCCCCCATATTGTCTTATCGTGATATTGAAAGAGGTAGTATTGTCTGCTCCGACCTTCAAACTCATCTTTTGTGAGAGCATGACGTTTAGGATCAAAGAAGAAACTCAAAGGTACCTCAAAAATAGCATCAACTTCAAAGGGGTCAGGGGTAAGAGAGAATGGAGGATTGACCCAGCCCACCCAAGGACTTACCTTGAAACCTGAAGGAATAAAATACTCTTGAAGAGCCCCTAAAATTTCAACTTTATCTCGACCTAGGCCAATTTCTTCCTCTGTCTCTCTTAAAGCCGTTATCAATGTATCGCCATCTTCAGGATCAATGCGCCCACCAGGAAAACTTATTTGCCCTGCATGATGATATAAATGAGTGGTTCTTTGAGTCAGTAATACTTGTATTCCCTCTGGTTTATTAACAAGGGGGATTAAGACTGCCGCAGGAATTGCCTGTGCACGTGCTTGATCGCTCATCATGAAGCGCCCGTCAAAGAGTTCCACAGAGCTATTTGCTTGTAAACGATGTTGTATCCATTCCCTTGATAACAACAGAGAATCACCGGTATTTTTGTTCAACATAGCGAAAAAAAGTTGATAAAAACAAGCTCATGATTGCGATGTAAACCGGGTTTTTAACTTTTTTGGCACGGATTTATTGATTAAAGTGACATAATCAGGTAAACCTCTTTGATAGGGAGGATAGTCCTCTCCTTCAATCAAGGGAGACAAATAGCGTCTTGCTTGCTGCGTGATGCCGTAGCCGTCTCGCGTGATAAAGTTTTTAGGCAGCATTTTCTCTTGATTGGCAACTTTTGCTAAGGGTACCATGCCTATTTGCCAGCGATAGGGCTCATTACTCAGCCTCTCAATTATAGGCATTACTGCCGTGTATCCTTTTAAGGCAAACTGCACAGCAGCCTTGCCCACCGCATAAGCTTGCTCCACATCTGTTTTGGAAGCCAAATGACGGGCTGCTCGCTGTAAATAATCCGCCACAGCCCAATGATATTTATAACCCAGTTTTTCTCGTACGAGAGAAGCGATCACAGGAGCCACGCCACCTAATTGAGCGTGACCAAAAGCATCTTTTAAACCGGTTTCCGAGAGGAATTGTCCATTTTCGTTGCGTATTCCCTCCGATACACCAATGACACAATAACCGTACTTGTCAACACACTCTTTGACCCGTTTTAAAAAGCTCTCAGGATTAAAAGGAACCTCAGGAAAAAGAAGTATATGAGGTGGCTGTCCTTTCCTCTCAGAGGCCAAACCACAGGCTGCCGTAATCCAACCAGCATGGCGACCCATTACCTCTAATATAAATACTTTAGTAGATGTTTTAGCCATGGACGCCACATCAAAACCGGCTTCGCGAATAGAAGTCGCCACATATTTCGCCACCGAACCAAAACCCGGACAACAATCTGTTAATGGTAAGTCGTTATCGACAGTTTTGGGAATACCAACACACATCAATGGGTAACTCATTTCCTCTGCCATCAAGGATACCTTGTGGGTGGTATCTTGTGAGTCTCCACCACCATTATAAAAAAAGTAACCTATCTGATGTGCTTTAAACACCTCAATGAGTCGCTGATAAGAAGCCCTGTCCTGCTCCAAACTTTTTAATTTAAAGCGAGCAGAACCAAATGCTCCTGAGGGAGTATATTTTAAAGCACGGATAGCTTCAGTACTCTCAAAAGTTGTATCGATGAGATCCTCTTCGAGAGCACCTAAAATACCGTTACGACCACATAATACTTTACCTATCTTAGTTGGATTGCGTCGTGCTGTTTCAATAACCCCACAAGCGCTGGCATTAATCACTGCGGTAACGCCACCGGATTGAGCATAAAATGCATTCATGGGTGATTTTTTCATGGCTCCCCCAGTTATTTTTTCAATGCCGCTAAAATAGAATTAGATATTTCCTGAACAGAACCCACCCCTGCAATTTTAACGTATTGGGGAGCGGTTGAATCCTTGGATTGACTCCAACTTAAATAGTAATCCACCAGAGGTCTCGTTTGATCGTGATAGACCTGCAGACGCTTTTTTACAATTTCTTCTCTGTCATCATCACGCTGAATGAGTGGCTCGCCAGTAACATCATCGTGGCCATCTATCTGAGGAGGACTAAAGGAAGTATGATATACCCGTCCTGAGGCAACATGTACCCGTCGCCCAGACATACGTTGAATAATTTCTTCATCGGTCACATCAATTTCCACTACAAAGTCCAATTCTACGCCGGCAGCTTTTAATGCCTCAGCTTGAGGGATCGTTCTTGGAAAACCGTCAAATAAAAAGCCGTTAGCACAATCAGCTTCAGTGATTCGATCCTTCACGAGACCAATAATAATATTATCAGAAACCAAGCCGCCGCTGTCCATCACTTTTTTGGCTGCCAACCCCAAAGGAGTTCCAGCCTTCACAGCGGCACGTAACATATCACCGGTGGAGATTTGTGGAATGTTAAACTGCTCTTTAATAAACGCAGCTTGTGTCCCTTTTCCAGCACCCGGGGCGCCTAATAATATAATTTTCATGACCTTTAACTCCACCTTTACTAAATTATTTTCCGTGTCCGGCAAACCATTGGCGAACACGCTCTAAATCCTCAACCGTATCAACGCCAGGCAAGGGAGCTTGCTCAGTGATTTCCATTGCAATACGATAGCCATACCACAGAACACGCAATTGCTCTAAACTCTCAGTTAATTCAAGGGTAACGGGCCTCAGGCTTTGGTATTGCTTCAAAAAACCACAACGGTAAGCATATAACCCCATATGATGCCATGCTTTCATGGTTTTAGGCAGGGCCGAGTTTTTACTGTCCCGATCAAAGGGAATGGCCGAACGACTAAAATACATGGCCTCTTGCCGCTGATTGAGTACCACCTTGACGGAGTTAGAGTTAATAAAATGATTAAAATCATCAATAGGATAACAAGCGCTGCTCATCACCGCATCAGGGCTATCAATTAATCGATTGACGACGCGTCTTATGACCATAGCCTCAATGAGTGGCTCATCACCTTGAACATTAACGACTATCTGATCATCATCTAAACCCAGTATGTGAGTGGCTTCTGCGAGTCGGTCGGTGCCTGTCAGGTGATCCTCCCGAGTCAAAACACACTCAACCTGGTACTGTTTAGCTAGTTCTAAAATATCACTATGATCCGTAGC
Organism: Ferrovum sp. JA12; assembly: GCF_001431705.1. Classification (NCBI taxonomy): domain Bacteria; kingdom Pseudomonadati; phylum Pseudomonadota; class Betaproteobacteria; order Ferrovales; family Ferrovaceae; genus Ferrovum; species Ferrovum sp. JA12. The sequence continues at coordinate 902,920 of NZ_LJWX01000002.1, forward strand.
GATAATAACTCTTTGCGCCCCGCTCTCACGAGCTCGCATGGCGCTATGAATCACTAATGGATAATCACCTATCATGGCCAGAGCTTTGCGGGGCAGTCTTGTTGAATGCATCCGAGCAGGGACAATGGCTATAAAGTCCTCTGCCACTACTTAATCTCCTCGTCCGCCGGTAACTCTCTCGCCTCCTGTTGGAGCATCACAGGGATATCATTACGAATCGGAAAAGCAAGACGACAGGGAGAACAAATCAATTCACTTCTACCCATTTTTTTTATTAATGGTCCTTTACATAAAGGACATACTAGAATTTCCAATAATTTAGGATCCATGTTTTACTCTCCACTGACTTAATTTGGCTTCTAACCATTGATAAAAAGCTTTATCAACGTGAGCGTGAACTTTCAACATCCAAGCATTAGAAGGAGCGAACGTTTTACATTTTATCCCATCTTTCTCTGTCATTAGGATTTTATGCTGATCCCAACCCTGTAAATCTTTTTCTTGATAGGCATGATGATCTTCAAAAAAACGAGTGTTGAGTACCTCAATATTAAGTAAATGGAGAGTTTGCATAAAACGTCCTGGATTACCAATGGCACAGGTAACATAGCAAGGTTGATCTGTAAACAGATTAGCCTCTTCAATTAAAGAGATATCCTTAACATTTACCCAATAATCAGCCACCAATTGCATGGTGAATAGGCACTGATGGGTAAAAGTATGTTGCTGTGTAGCGCCATTAACGATCACCGCATCCACAGAATTCAATCGACTCTTAGGCTCACGCAGGGGACCTGCCGGTAGTAAATATTCATTACCCAATTCTCTCAGACCATCAATCACGACAATTTCCACATCGCGCTGAAGACCGTAATGCTGTAACCCATCATCAGAGAGCACTATGTCAATTTCAGGATATTCCTTCAAAAGCTCCAGTCCCGCGAGATACCTGTCTTTACCCACTGCCACGGGAACTTTAGCTTCTTGGAATATCAATAACGGCTCATCACCGACCAATGAAGCCCCGTCCCCCTCTTTAATGAGAGCTACATCTTTAATTTGCCCCTGATAGCCACGCGTAATGACTCCAGGTTGAAACCCTTTTTCTTTTAACCATTGACACAAGGAAATGACCAAGGGTGTTTTACCTGTGCCACCCACTGTGATATTACCCACCACCAACACAGGAACTGGCAAAGCATGGCTTTTAATAAAACCATAGGTGTAGAGCCACGTTCTTATATTAATAAGAAAACGAAATAACCCACTCAGAGGAACGAACAACCAATTAACGCGCTGAGAATACCAGATATCAAGAAACCATTGCTGACTCATACTAATGATTTTTTTCTTCAGTCACCAAGGTGAAATGACTAAAGCCTAAATTTTGAAAATCACTGATCACTTGCATCACACTCCCATGAGAGAGATTTTTATCAGCCCTAATAACAATATAAACATTCATCGGCTGCTTAATTTGTTTACTCAACCATTGCTTGAGTTCAGTAGGCTGTCTGGACCATAGGTGCTGATTTATTTTGACTATTCCCGAAATATCCATATCCACCTCAATAGTCTCATCATTATTCATGACCATACTCTTTGCACTTCCCTGCGGCAGAACAATATTCAAACCCTGTTGATGGACAAAGGTACTCGATACCATAAGAAAAATGACAATGACCAATAGAATATCAATCATCGGAATTAAATTTATTTCCGGATCCTCTCGGCGTTGCCCTCTACGAAAGTCCATGGTCTCTGTATTTCGTGAGTTCATCCACCAATTGAATAGCCTGCTGTTCCATTTCTACAGCAAAAAAATCTATCCGCGAACGATAAAAACGATAAAAAATCATACTTGGAATGGCTACCACGAGACCAAAAGCTGTGTTGTATAACGCTACAGATATCCCTCTAGAGAGTTGCTCTGCGTGAGCGGTTAGGGTGCTATCTTGGCCAAAAAGAATAATCATCCCAACTACTGTCCCTAACAGACCTAATAAAGGGCTTACCGCCGCGATAGTGCCTAGCATGGGCAAGTTCTTCTCGCAACGCATCACCATACTTCTACCACTTTCTTCAATGGCTTCTTTAATTAATTCTCGGGTTGTATGGCGATACCGGATGGCAACTGTGAGCACCGCTCCTAAAGCAGATTGTTGAGCTATATTTTCTAATTTTTCTTTACTTAAAGACCCAGACTGCTCAAGCTTAATAACCGTTTCCAATAAACCCTTGGGGACTATGAGAGAAGTTCTCAGTGCCAAGGCACGGTCAATGATAATAGCTAAACTTAATATGGACGCGACCAACAACAGTAAAATCGGCCATCCCGCTTCACTTAATAATTGCATTACACACCTGTGCGCTTAGGGATAGAATAAAACAATAGTTTAATAGAATTATCACCAAATGGCGATGCCTAAAAGTTGTCCACAAATTCTGTGGATAAGTTTGTGAACAGTTTTTATAAAATATAATTAACCCACTAATAAATAAGTGTTTTTTTTGAAGAGAGTAAATTTTATACAACTCATTTTTATCCAATTACACTATTGACTTTAATCATTTACTTGCAACACTAAGATTCTCAACGGTTAATTACATGAACATTAGAAATAACAACACTCTTGAGGAAATTACCTCTGCAAAAGCACCACTGACCGAGAATGTGGTTACCGTTTCGGACTTTACTAGTCGCTTACAGCGCCTACTCGAGAACGCAGTACCTATAATTTGGATTCAAGGAGAAATCTCTAACTTTTCTCGAGCAAGTTCTGGCCACTGGTATTTTCAACTGAAAGATGAGAATGCTCAAATTAGTTGCGTAATGTTTCGCCTTAAAAATCAGAGAATAGATTGGGCTCCCAAAGAGGGAATGGCAGTGGAACTCAGAGGGGTAACCTCTTATTATGGTCTAGGTGGTAAGACACAAATTACCGTAGAAAATATACGTCAAGCAGGCTTAGGACGTTTATACGAAGCTTTTAATGCCTTAAAACTGAAATTAGAACAAGAAGGGTTATTTGCACCGCATCATAAAAAATCATTACCCGTCTCGCCGCGTTCAATTGGCATTATCACCTCGCCCATGGCAGCGGCTCTGCGTGATGTGCTATCTACTTTAAAACGGCGTGCCCCAAACATTACTCTCATTATTTATCCAACTCGCGTTCAAGGACAAGGTGCAGCCGAAGACATTGCTGCCACTATTAATGTGGCAAATCAACGACAGGAATGTGAAGTCATTATTCTCTGTCGAGGCGGTGGCAGCATTGAAGATCTTTGGGCTTACAATGAAGAGGTAGTGGCGCGCGCTATATATCGCTCACAACTCCCCCTAATCAGCGGCATTGGACATGAAACGGATTTCACTATTGCTGATTTTGTAGCCGATGAACGTGCTCCAACACCTACCGCAGCGGCTGAAATGGTGAGCCCGGACAGATCTCAACAACTCAAACAGTTAAATCAAAGTCAATCACGTCTACATGTGCATATCAACAGAGTGATTGAGCGTGAGATGCTTCGTGTTGACCAATATAACGAAAGATTTCCAAGTCTGTTTAAAATACGGTTATCACAACAATCTGTGTTACTCTCCCAACTACAACAAAAATTAATTCATCCGGGACAGCGCATTCATCAACAGCAACAACATATTAAACAAATCGCTATTCGCTTTAACTTGGCTAATAAAAGAGTGTTTCAGCGTTATCGGGAAAAATTAATAAATACCGAACAATCACTTCAGTATCTAAATCCGCAAAGCATTATGGCAAGAGGATTTTCTATTGTTCGCAATCAGCAAGGAAAAATTATTAGTCAAATACAACAGACCTCCCTCAATACATCTATTAGTATTCAATTTCATCAAGGGGAAGCCAAAGCGGTTGTTACTGATCTGACAGATCAACCTAATAATGCTCTGAAATAAATGGTTTTACAATCGATAACAGGTCGCTTTTTGTCTCACTTCGAAAGGGATCTAAAGTGATCAAATGAGGCCAACTACGCAACCAAGTGAGCTGTCTTTTGGCAAGTTGTCGAGTGGCGAAAATCCCACTAGAGAGCATTGTTTGATAATCAATTTCTTGCTCTAAATACTGCCACATTTGACGGTAGCCCACACAGCGCATTGAAGGTAGATCTGCATGTAAAGCAAAACGTTCCTTGAGCGCCATCAACTCTTGTTCCAGACCTAATTCCAGCATTTGCTTAAAACGTAACTCAATTCTTTGATGTAACGAAGCTCTATCCTCAGGGATCAAGGCAAGTGACAATACTGGGCCTGACCATGCGGTTTTCTTCTGATCTTGATGAAAGGAAGATAATGGACGACCCGTCAGCATATAAACTTCTAAGGCTCGTTGAATACGCTGCGCATCATTTTCTTTAAGGCGCATAGCCAATTCAGCATCAATACTCATCAAGCGTTGATGTAAAGCCGGCCACCCTAGCCTATTCGCTTCCTCATCAAGTTGTGCTCGAAGCGTTTGGTTGGCCGAAGGTAAGTCGTTAAAACCTGATAAAAGTGCCTTAAAGTACAACATCGTGCCACCAATTAAAAATGGAACTTTTCCTCTATTGGTTATATTGTCAACATGACGCGCTGCGTCAAGAGCAAACTGATGAGCCGAATAACTCTGGGGAGGATCTAGGATATCTATCAGATGATGCGCAATATTCTGTCTTGTATGAAGATCTGGCTTAGCGGTTCCAATATCCATATAACGGTAGATCGTTGCTGAATCCACAGCGATAATTTCACCATTGAATTCTGTTGCTAAGGCTAAGGCCAAATCACTTTTACCAGAGGCAGTGGGGCCCATTAAACAAATGATGGGGGGGTACAAAATTTATTGTCCTCTTAAAAACCACTGGTCAATTTCAGACAAACTAAATTGACGCCAAGTAGGACGCCCATGATTACATTGATCAGTCCGATCAATTAATTCCATATCTCTTAACAGTGCATTCATTTCAGGAATACTCAACTGTCGATGGGCGCGAACTGCCCCATGACAGGCAAAAGTGGATAACAATTGATTATGTTTTTCATCAAGTAAACGAGCTGTACCGTAGTGGATTAATTCATTAATTAAATCCCGTGCGATCTCCTCCAAGTCTCCCTTTGCTAGCAAAACAGGAACACTTCTTAAGGCCAATACATCCGGACCTGCTTCGGTTAGTTCAAAACCTACTTGACCTAGGACTTGCTGATTTTCCTTAACAAGATTAAAGGCCACGGGATCCACCCGAAATGTCACGGGAATCAATAATTGTTGTTTTTGAATGGCTTGATTTTTTACGGCTTGTTTAAGTCGTTCATATAAAATACGTTCATGGGCAGCGTGCATGTCCACCACCACTAAGCCCTGCTCATTTTGTGCTAGAACGTATATTCCAAGCAATTGAGCCATGGCAAAACCCAAAGGATGTTGGTTGACCACATTGACGTTAACAGGACTTGATAATTCCCCCTTGGTAACAGGAGGAGCAGAAAAATTATCCTGATTACTGTGATCAATATTGATTCCCCCAAACTGTGTTCTGGGTAAATCCATAGACAATGATCTTTGTACTATCCCAGTTAACGGTGGTCCACTGCTTCCCATCATACTAACAGTGGTTTGTGTGGGAGAGGTTTTATCTAAAGTTTTTGATAGCCCATGAAAGACCAGTTGATGTATGGTTTGGGGATCACGAAAGCGTACTTCGGTTTTAGCAGGATGGACATTGACATCCACTAAATCAAAGGGGCAACGAATAAATAAGGCTACCACAGGGAAGCGTTGATGATGCAAAACGTCTTGATAGGCTTGACGCACTGCATGAGTAATGAGCTTATCCCGTACAAAACGTCCATTAACAAAAATGTATTGATTATCACGGCTGCTACTACTGAATGTAGGACGACTAATCCACCCTTCAATACTCACTTTAGCAGCTTGCTCATCAACAGCTAAGGCGCCAACTATAAATTCATCACCCAATATTGCCTTCAACCGGTGTTGATAAGTCGTAACAGGCCAATGCCTAAGAGACTTTCCATTATGACTTAAGCGAAACTCAATATCCGGATGACTCAAGGCCATACGCTTTAAGACTTCGTCACAATGAGCGAACTCTGTATTCATTGATTTTAAGAATTTACGCCGGGCGGGTGTCTCAGAAAATAGCTCATCAATAACAATAGACGTCCCCACAGAACGTGCTGCAGGAATAACTTCACTCATTTGTCCTGCACGACTTTGTATTCGATATCCATGAGTCGCTTGCGCCTCACGGGTAATAATTGTAACCGTTGCTACCGAGGCCATACTGGCTAATGCTTCACCACGAAAACCTAAGCTGGCCACCGATTCCAAATCATCTAGCTGAGTAATTTTACTGGTAGCATGAGGAGTGAGCGCCAAAGGTAAATCTTCATGATGAATACCCATGCCATCATCTATGACTTCAATTTTACTGATACCCCCCTCATTTAAGTTAACCTCAATATGCTTAGCCCCAGCATCAATACTGTTCTCAACTAACTCTTTCAATGCTGAAGCTGGACGTTCAATGACTTCTCCTGCGGCAATTTGGGCGATCAATACCCGATCCAATGAGTAAATTCTTGTCATATTACTGTCGTGTACCAAGGACAGTGTTATTACGCACCGATGAGTTATGAGCCAAATACTCTTTGATACCTTGCAGAATCGCATGGGCCAGTTGGTCTTGATAACCAGGATCTACTAAACGTTTTTCTTCAATAGGATTGGTAATAAATGCCGTTTCAACTAAAATGGAAGGTATATCGGGAGACTTTAAAACAGCGAAACCTGCTTGATCTACTCGACCTCGATGTAGGTCATTCACTTGATGTAATTGATTAAGTACTGACTGAGCCAACTTCAAGCTATCGTTAATTGTTGCGGTTTGTGATAAATCCAACAAGGTTTGTGCAAGATAGGGATCTTTATGATTCAAATCTACACCGCCAATTAAATCCGCATCATTTTCATGTTGAGCTAACCATTTTGCTGCCACAGAAGTAGCCCCTTTTTCAGATAGCGCAAACACTGACGAACCTCTGGCTTCTTCATTGATATAGGCATCGGCATGAATGGAAACAAACATATCAGCATGTAATCTGCGGGCTTTGAGGGTTCTGCCTTGTAGCGGAATAAAGTAATCACCATCGCGGATTAACACAGCCTTTAAGCTGGGTTCCTGATTAATTAAATAACTAAGTTGTTTCGCTATAGCCAACGTAACATCCTTTTCATTGTGTCCACTATGGCCATGGGCTCCGGGATCCTCACCCCCATGACCCGCATCCACTGCAATTAAAAAGCTGTGTGGCGCAGGCGTTTCTGAAGGGCCAGAGTCAACAGATTTGACTGGATCAGGAGTAGCCTCTAATGGACTATGTTGTATCACCTGTTTGGGGGGAGGGTTGTCGTTGGTAGGCACAGCAGTAGCCAGATCAGGTTTATTGTTCTGAGTATTCTCCGATAAACGTTGTTTACTCTCAGGCACAGGGGGCAAGTTATTTGCCAATGGTTTACTGGTGCTCTCATGAGTAGCTAAATGCTGTAACTCTGGCTTACCCTGCTGGGCAAGAAAACTCATTAATGGGTCATTGGGCGTGAGAGGATAAAGATCCAACATAAAGCGATATCCGTAATTTGCCACAGGTTTAATGAGTACTGAACTCGCGCTCACAGGAACTTTTAAATCAAATACTACGCGAACGGTTGTAGCATTAAAGTGGGCAACACGAATGGCTTTGATATAAGGATCAGTAGCAGACAATCTTTGACTGAGTTCTCTCAAGGACCTCAATTCCATCACATTATCTAAATCTAAGACTAACCGGTCAGGGTTTTCAACGGTAAAAAGCTTAGCATTTATCACACTGGTTGATTCTAGCGTGACGCGCGTGTAATCCTGCGCTGGCCATATTCTTGCCGCAGCAATATAAATACCTTGAGCATGAGAGCCATTGCAGAGAGCGAAATTAACACATATTGCGCTGATTACCAGCCAAGTTTTTGCCATTTTTCTAAGCATAAAACGCCCTTCTTCGACAGTGCTGTCACAATTAACTCTCGCTGATTATCTAATATATTGATATTTATCTTAATATCCACTGAAGGTAACCAGTCTTGGGCTTTCTCTGGCCACTCCACGAAACACACTCCAAGCCCACCAAAGTTTTCTCTAAAACCCGAATCTTCAAGTTCATTTTTATCACAGATTCGATAAAAATCAAAGTGATAGAAGTATAACCTCGCGAGAGAATAGGTTTCAAGTATAGGGTAGGTAGGGCTTTTGACGCGACCCGAATAACCCAAGCCCTCAAGCACCCCTCTAGTAAGCGTTGTTTTGCCCGCACCAAGATCTCCATACAAGCTCACAACCATTGCGGGTTCAACAAAATCGGCAAAGCGTCGCCCCCAATCAAGGGTTTGCATTTCATTGTGTAAAATCCAACGATGAGTAATGGGATTTAACATTAAAATAACCTTATGAATGTAAAAAACTTACCAATAGAACCACAATTAATAAAACAACAACTCATCATTTTAGCTCAGCAATTGGGTTTTGAGGGGGTGAGTATTGGCCAACCCAACCTAGACATCGCCAGCGAGCGACTTAAAACATGGCTGGAAAAAGGCTATCAAGGTGAAATGCAGTATCTAGAGAGACATTTACCATTAAGGGCTTCTCCTGCGCAACTTCATCCAGGAACAATCCGCGTCATTTCCCTCTATCATCCTTACCTTACTGCCCCACTGCAAGACATCCAAGGGGAACTGAACAATGCCACGCAAGGGTATATTTCCTACTACGCGCGAGGTCGTGATTACCATAAAACCCTGCGTCATAAACTGCAGACCTTAGCCCAGACACTGACTAAATGGTGCGGCCCATTTAATTATCGAGTCTTTACAGATAGTGCTCCTGTGATGGAAGTTGAAATAGCACAACAAGCAGGTCTTGGGTGGCGCGGTAAAAACACTCTCCTTCTCAACCGTGAAGCGGGCTCTTGGTTTTTTTTAGGGGAAATTTTTACAGACCTTCCTCTTGAAATCGATCAAAAAACCACTGAACACTGTGGCCGCTGCGATGCATGTATAGAGATATGCCCCACCCGGGCAATTGTAGCGCCTTACGTGTTGGATGCTAGGCGCTGCATTTCCTATCTGACTATTGAGCACAGCGGGAGCATTCCTGAGGAATTACGAGCCTATTTTGGCAATCGGATTTATGGTTGTGATGACTGTCAGATCATTTGCCCCTGGAACCGCTTTGCAAAACTCACTGATGAAAAACACTTTGCATCACGCTTTAACGGAAATCTTGATTTGGCGGATTTCATTCTCTTTGATGAACAGGAGTTTGAACAACGCTTTGAAGGCAGTGCTATTAGACGAATTGGCATCATTCGTTGGTTAAGAAATGTGGCTGTAGCACTGGGCAACGGAATCGGCCGAGAAAAAGAAATTACTGCTTTAAAAAAACAACTGCACCACCCCTCAACAATTGTCAGGGAACACGTGAACTGGGCATTAAAAAGATTGTCAGAGTAGAATAGAAATTATATGTGTAAAATTTAGGTAAAATCATGTTACGCAAGATCATCGTTTTGTTGCTATTTTTAACCTCATCATTGCCTTTATGGGCAAGTAATTACTTAGATAACAATACCAACACTGTAACCCGCCAAGACAGTAATAACTATTTACCGGCCACTAAAACCTTTTTATTGCCTGAACAGGCCTTTAAGATCCAGGTTAACAGAACTGATCAAAACACTTTTCTGCTGACGTTTACTCCTGCTCCTGGCTATTATATTTATCGTGATAAAATCCACCTCCAAGATGATCATCAACAACCTTTAGGTAAGCTTGAGTTACCTCAAGCTACGCAAAAAGAAGATCCCGTTTATGGCCATGTTTGGGTTTATTTTCAACCCTTTACCGCGAAACTTACCGTTAATCAACCTACTACCAAAGAAATCGAAGTGTCTTATCAAGGTTGTGCACTTCACGGCATTTGTTACCCACCAACCACACGCCATTTCACTATGGCAGAGGCCCCCAACATATTGGTTCCCTTAGATAGTCCTAACCAATTCCATCCAGCTGAACTCAACACTGACTCAACTAACCCTAATGATTTTGCTGCCTTCTTAGGAAGTTCTTCTCATACTTGGATGTTATTGAGCTTTTTTGGTTTTGGCTTACTGCTTTCACTCACCCCCTGTGTTTTTCCAATGATTCCCATTCTGTCTGGTATTATTGCTGGGCAAGGCCGTGACATAACCAAATCAAGAGCTTTTTGGTTATCCATCACTTACGTCTTAGGAATGTCTTTTACCTATGCTTCAGCAGGAGTGATAGCAGGCCTCACAGGCACCTTGTTGTCAAATAGTCTACAAACGCCCGCCGTAGAAATCACCATTGCAATCCTCTTTATTGTCCTAGCCTTATCCATGTTTGATCTGTATCAGCTACAAATCCCATCCAGCTGGCAGAGTAAACTCAATGAACAATCGAATCGCCTTCCTGGAGGGCGTTATGTGGCTGTGGCCATGATGGGCTTAATCTCAGCTTTGGTGGTGGGACCTTGTGTCGCAGCCCCACTAGCTGGAGGGTTAATTTATATCGCTCAAACTAAGAACTGGATGATTGGTGGCAGTGCTTTATTCATGATGTCACTCGGCATGGGAGCCCCCTTGGTTCTTATCGGAACCTCTGCAGGAGCTTTGCTTCCTCGGGCGGGTGGATGGATGAATTGGGTAAAACGTTTTTTTGGGATTCTTCTAATTGGTGTCGCAGTATGGATGGTAAAACCCTTATGGATAGGCTATTTTAAAACACCAGGCCCCCAATTTATAGCCATTCATTCAGTTGCACAATTAGATCAGGCCTTAAATCTAGCTAAAACACATCATCAGCCTGTATTTTTAGATTTTTATGCTGACTGGTGCACCTCTTGCATTGAAATGGAGGACACGGTGCTGTCTGATAAAACAGTACGCGCCAAACTTGAAACAGCCACATTACTGCGTGCAGATGTCACAAAAAACAACGCGGAAGACCGTATCATTCTCGCTCGCTATGGTCTCTTCGGGCCACCGGGTATGATCTTATATGATCGGAACGGTCAAGAATTACCAGCCTTGAGAATGGCTGGCTTTGTTCCCAAAAACCAGTTTATGGACATTTTAAATAAAGCTTTTCATTAATCCAAACGTAAGAAATGTTCACGATAATACTTTAACTCTGCTATAGATTCTTCAATATCGGCAAGCGCTTCATGCTTGCCGGCTTTTTTAAAACCATTATAAACCTGTGGGCGCCAGCGTTTAGCCAATTCCTTCAACGTACTCACATCTAAATTTCGGTAATGAAAATACTGTTCTAATTTAGGCATATACTTCACTAAAAACCGACGATCCTGACCGATAGTGTTGCCACACATTGGAGACTCATTGGCGGGCACATATTGGCTAATAAAATCTAATAAAATTTGCTCTGCACTCGCCTCATCCATGGTGGCAGCCTTAACCTTGTCTATCAAACCTGATTTACCATGAGTTCCTTTATTCCATGCATCCATGGCATCTAATACCTCATCAGGTTGATGAATCACCAACACAGGAGCTGCCGCCACCTGGTTAAGCTGGCTATCGGTAATAATCAGAGCAATTTCAATTATTTTATCGGTCTCGGGATTTAATCCGCTCATTTCCATGTCAATCCAAATGAGATGGTTTCTATCTTGTGCCATAATGATCTTCTTAGTAATAAATAATTAAGTGGTTTTCAAGGTTAACAGTATACAGAGGCAATCGCAGTGAATTTTAACACTTTATTTTTAATTTTCTTAGTCAGCGTCACCTTAATAAGGCTTTGGTTAAGTGTAAGACAAATCAAACACGTGACACTGCATCAAGAACAAGTTCCTAAGGCATTTTCCAATTCCGTCTCACTTGAGCAACATCAAAAGGCGGCGCATTACACTACTGCCAAAGTTAAATTAAGCCTATTCAACACACTCATTGAATCCTTATGGATCTATGCTTTAATTGAACTCGGCATCCTCTCTTGGTGGAATAATTGGCTTATTACTCACCTACAAACCTCATTGTTAAGCGGCATTCTATTGATCGCTGGGGTCACACTCATGGGCTCAATTATTGAATTACCCTTAAACCTGTACAGTACCTTTGTGATTGAACAGCGCTTTGGCTTTAATCGTTTAACCCCAGCCATGTATCTCTCCGACCTATTTAAAAACACTCTTATAGGAATATTAATAGGGGTTCCCATTATTTTAGCCGCTCTATGGATGATGGCTTCCTTAGGGACCCATTGGTGGCTTTATGCTTGGGGTGCTTGGATGCTGTTCAATATTTTATTATTGGCCATCTACCCCACTTGGATCGCTCCCTTATTTAACCGCTTCTCTCCTCTACCCGAAGGAGATCTGAAAACCCAGGTTGAACAACTCATCAACACTTGCGGCTTTAATACCAGCGGTCTTTATGTGATGGACGGATCAAAAAGATCAAGCCATGGTAATGCTTATTTCACCGGCTTTGGTAAAGCCAAACGTGTGGTGTTTTTTGATACGCTGATAAACAGTTTAAATACGGATGAAATCCTGGCCGTCCTGGCTCATGAGTTAGGCCACTATCGTCTCCGTCATGTGCTCTACCGTCTGGTGAGTATTTTTGTCTTAAGCCTGGTTTTTCTCGCACTACTGGGCTGGTTTTATACATCTAACTGGTTCTATATGGGACTTGGACACCAAATACCTAGTAATGCCATGGCCCTCACTTTGTTTACGCTCATCTTACCGATTCTTGGTTTTCCCTTACAACCTCTGATGAGTTTGTTTTCCAGAAAACATGAATTCGAAGCCGATGCTTATGCCAGCCGCTATACCCATGCACACTCCCTCATTAGCGCATTAGTGAAGTTATATAAGGAAAATGCAGCGACCCTAACCCCTGATCCGCTTCACTCAGCTATCTATGATTCCCATCCGCCCGCGTCAATACGTATCGCTCATCTTGAAAAATTAGCACTCACTGCAGGATGAGTCAGCATGACGCTACCGTGACGGCCACCTTTGGCCGTCAATGTGAAATAGAGCTGCCGGATGGACGGGTTTTTTTGGCCTCACGTCGTGGGAAAAAAAATGATGTGACCTGTAATGATCGCGTGACGGTAGAGATTAACTCACAGCAAGAGAGCATTATAGAAACGGTTCATAAGGCCCGCAACATTTTCTATCGATCAGATGAATTCCGACAAAAGTCAATAGCTTCTAATATTGACCAAGTGATTATAGTCATTGCCAATGAACCCACCTTTAGTGATGCGTTACTGGCTAAAATATTAGTGGCTGGCGATTCAAATGACTGTCAAACCATTATTATTCATAATAAAGTGGATCTACCCACCAGTTCACGTGATGCTAAGATTATTGAGTATTATAAAAGCTTAAATTATCCCGTAGTGCCCTTGAGCGCTGTCAACCATCAATTAGATGAATTGCTACCGCTACTTCATCATAAAACCAGTTTATTAGTGGGTCAATCGGGTATGGGAAAATCCACTATTATTAATCAATTGATTCCTAATCAACCAGCTAGGACAAATATCATCTCTGCAGCCTTAGATTCTGGCAAACATACCACTACCTTTTCAAGGCGTTATAAAATTGATAATCAGTCCTGTTTGATTGATTCCCCGGGATTACAGGAATTTGGTTTACGCCACATCAGTCATGCCGGCCTTGAGAACCTTTTTCGGGAATTTAGTCCTTTAATTGGGCAATGTCGCTTTCATAACTGTCGACACATCAATGAACCACAATGTGCTTTCAAGGAGTTAGCGATGACTGACCGCCTTATATTAAGGCGACTCGAAATCCTCACCGAACTCCAACAACTCAGCGCGAAATAACAACTGTCACACGTGAGCTGCCAATGTCATCAGGGCATAGACAATTAACCATACCATCAATGCACGCCATATGAGACCCTCAGTACTTTTTAAGTGATCAAAATCGGGAGCCTCACCCAAGCCAAGATCCAAACCATTGATACTTCGCTGAGAGGACTGAAGATCACCCAAACGAATTCCAAGGGCGCCCGCTGCGCTGGCAAAGAAAATTCGAGAAGTGGTTGACTCCCCCGCTTTAATTCCCTGTGTACGCCAGCAAAATAAAGCGTCCTCAAAATTTCCTACTACGGCAAAGGTCAATGCCGTGAGATAGTAAACCGGCCAATTCAGAAAGTAAAACATCCTACTGGAAAAATAGCCAAAATCAGTCTGTCGATCTTGGCCCCAATAACGGTTGATATAGAGGGCAAGCATATATAACAACACTCCATAAACGCCAGGCAGCAAACCATACCAAAATAAAATAGCAAATAAAAAAGTATGGGCTTCATTGATGGTCACTTCAATGGCATGGGCTACTGCCTGCGACTTCATTAACACAAAGGACTCATGATCTGCCATATCTTGACTCTCTCTCATTTTCAGACGAATATCATCAGTGGCTTCTGAGAGTTGCTTTAATAGAGTACGAAACTGAATCACAGAACCTAATACCAACAAGTTAATCAACCAGCTGATTTCTATACCTAGATGAACCAGTAATCTATTTAACAGGTAAAAAGCAAACAACGGGGGCAATATTCCCACAAACCAAGCTACTACTCCGTGATGACGCTCACCTGAGTTGAAGAGATCATCTAAATAATGCAGATATTGAGTAAAATAAGTAAACAATCGGCTTTGTAACTGGCTAGGACGATATTTTTCAGAAAACAAACTTATTAATATTAAAAAAAGGTTCATGGGTGCAATTCTAGTATCAGAATCTGTTTAGTATAACTACAGGTACTCTTTAATTCCATTATAAAATTAATAGGCTTGACAACAATACTCACGCAAATGAGCAACACCCAGTAAACTACCAATTTATGGCTATTATTAAACATCCTGAAATCATCCTCCTCAACGATACGCTTTTTTCCACAGAGTTTAACGATGTCTACCATTCCGCATGGGGCGGCGCTGAACAGGCCTATACCGTATTTATTCAAGGGAATCATCTTCAACAACGTTTCACGCAGGTAAACCATCAGTTTTGTCTGGTGGAAACAGGTTTTGGTATTGGCATTAATTTTTTAGCTACCGCACAGGTATGGCTTGAACACAATCGCCATCCAAATACATGGTTGCATTATGTGGCCTGTGAAAAATATCCTATTACCCCAACACAGCTCCAGGATATTCTTCCTCGGTACCACTTCCCAACCTCTCTCGTTAACCAATTAATCAAAGAGTGGCCAACATTAACGCCGGGTTATCATGAAATTCTTTTCCCACAGGAGAGAATCTGTTTAACGCTTATTATTGATGACATTGACGCAGCGGTAAAATCTTTAACCATGACTATTGATGCCCTTTACCTGGATGGTTTTTCGCCGAAAAAAAATCCAGATATGTGGCGCGCAGAAATTTTTTCATCTCTCGCGCAACATTGTCATGTCGATACAACCCTGGCCACCTGGTGTGTTGCTGGAGAAGTCCGAAACAATTTAATGAGAGCGGGATTTAACGTATCACGAGAAAAAGGCTTTGCGCAAAAAAAACATCGTTTAGTGGGCCAATTTAATCGTATTCCTGTAGACAAGCAAACCTTGCGGCAGAATCGTTTCTTCCCTCATGTTCGGACCTATTTAAGTGGCCAACAAACAAAGCGAGTGGCCGTCATTGGCAGTGGTATTGCTGGCTCGCTCATGACCTATCAACTCTGTCAAAGAGGAATGCAGGTGTCTTTGTTTGAAAAAGACGAGGCCATTGCAAATCAAGCTTCAGGGAACCCTGCCGCCATTGTGCGTCCTGTGATCAGTAAAGACGATAATGTCCTGTCCAGAGTGACGCGTAGAGGATTTTACTTAACCAAACAGCTCATTACCGAGATCGAAGGGGCCAGCCCAGCACCTATTGCCTACTATCCAGGTGTAGTTCATCTGGCAAAAAACCAAGAGGAAGCTCTAGCTCAGCGTGAAGCACTACACCAACTTGGATTACCGAGGGATTACGCTTATTTTATAGAGGGTAAGGAACTGCTCTCCCGTTTTCATGTGAATCAGCCCTTGGGTGGCTTATTTTTCCCTCAAGCAGGATACGTGAACCCCAAGCTATTGTGTGAAAGGGCTATCGCACTGTGCACTTCCTCTGTGTCACTGCATTTGAACACCGCAGTGACGCATCTTCAAAAACAGCCAGGTCATTGGTTACTCTTTAACCCAAAAAAAGAGTGCTTAGGAGAATTTGACGCCGTGGTGTTAGCCATTGGAGCAGAAAGCCTTGAGCAAACCTCTGCACTGGGTTTAACAACCAATCGCGGTCAATTGTCATTGTTTTGCCATGAAAATATTGACTCAACCCTTCCTGTTATGTGCCAAGATGGGTATTTAATTAGTTTGCCAGGCCAGCAGCTCCTCTCAGGCGCCACCTATGAACATGAACTAGATAAAACACCTTGGCTCTCTAGCCATCTGCAAAACACCCAGCGTATTGCCTCTATTTTAGGCGATTCACCACAAAGTGTGACCAGTCTCCTTGATCGAGTAGCCTTCCGGTGTGTATCCCGTGATCGCCTGCCGGTGACAGGAGAATTAGAGCCCCGCCTCTACTGCATCCTCGGCAATGCTTCCAGAGGTGTGGTATGGAGCGCTCTTAATGCCAGGATTATCAGGAGCCTAATGACTGGGGAACCCATGCCCATAGAAAAACAACTGTTAGATCGTTTATCTCCTAAGCGGTTTTTAATGGGTCGCCTGTAACATTTCTTGCGCATGCTTTAAGGTGATGGCAGTGATGTCCACGCCACCTAACATTCGGGCAATTTCTTCCACACGCTGACTGGAATTTAATACTTCCACGTGGCTCACCACATTATCACTCTGGACTTTTTTCATTACCCGAAGATGGTGATCCCCACAGCTTGCCACTTGCGGCAGATGTGTCACACATAACACCTGATAATTATTACCTAACCCTTTAAGGAGTCTGCCCACAATCTGCGCTACCCGCCCGCCTATACCCGTATCTACTTCATCAAAAATCAAGGTGGGAACAGAAGCAGATTGGCTCAAGGCCGTTTGAATAGCAAGACTAATTCGTGATAGTTCCCCTCCAGAAGCCACCTTGGCAATTTCCTGCGGAGCTTGTTTGGCATGTCCCGAAATTTTAAATACAATTTGATCTTGACCGTATAATCCAGGTTCCCCAATAGGATTTACCTCAATCACAAAACTCCCCTCCCCCATGGCCAGTTCAACAAGGGTCTGGGTAATGATATCCGCCAGTTTAAGGGCCGCGTGTTGGCGTGACAGGGTTAACTCTTGGGCAAAGCTCCTATATACCTCATGAGCCTTCCGCTGCTCTCTCTCCAATGTCTGCCCATCACTTAACAACTCAATAGTGGATAATTCTTGGCGCCGCTCCGCAAGATACTGCCACAGGTCCTCAGGATTGACTCGGTAACGCCTGGCACACTGCATTAACCTTGACATGTGTTCATCCAATTGACTAAGCCTCGCGTCATCAATATCAATGCCGTGGATAAAGTGGCGCAGGCCAGTGATGACCTCATCCACTTGGATCACTGAGCTTTGTAACAGATCTATTGAGGATTTTAATTGCATATCCTCATAGGGCATGCTGTGCAACAAGGAGAGCGCCTTCTCTAGCTTGTCCAGTGCGCTCTCCCTTCCTTCACTCAAGACGGCTAAGGCCTGCTGGTTGAGCTCTAACACTTGCTGAGCATGGGTTAAGCGACTGTGTTGGTCGTTAAACTCAAGCCAGTCAGGAGGAGCGACCACAATCTCTTCTAACTCTTTAATCTCAGCTGTTAATCGAAACACGTCCTCGGTCAAGCTTTGTGAACGACTCTGCCACTGTTGCCAGTGGGCTAATTTTTGTTGCCAGTCGCGGTAACTTAAGGTTACTGCCTTTACCAACTCTTGATGGCCTGCAAAATCATCTAATAACTGTCGTTGCGTAGTACTTAATTGCAGCGTTTGATGGGCGTGTTGCCCATGAATATTAATTAAACGTTGTGAGACTTCTTTGAGTTGCGTTAAGGTTACCGCTGAACCATTAATAAAAGCCCTTGATTTACCCTGGTTATCCACAAGACGTCTTAATAGACATACGGCTTCCTCTTCACTGGCCGTTAATCCTTGCTCCTCCAGATAAGCGTAAAGCTGTGGATGTTCTGATAAATCAAAGGAGGCAGACACTTCAGAGCGAGTGGCGCCATGACGTATGGTAGAGACGTCAGCTCTCCCTCCTAGAGCTAAAGACAGCGCGTCGATCAGAATAGACTTCCCAGTACCCGTCTCACCCGTAAAAACGGTTAAACCTGCATCAAATTCTAAATCTAGGGTTTCGACAATGACGTAATCACGAATAGAAATAGATTTAAGCATAGCTAAAGTTTAGTCCCCCAACGTAACTTTTCACGCAACATGGCGTAATAATCATGGCTTAAGGGATGCAGTAAAGTAACCTGTTCCTTAGCGTGGGAAATAATCAATCGATCATCGCTTAGAAGAGCCATATGATCTTGGACATCAAAGTTAGCAAAAGCACCTTTTCCCTTTTGTAAAATCACTTCTATCACTGAACGATCACTGAGCACAATAGGACGGTTACTCAGCGTGTGGGGGCAAATAGGGACAAGGACCGTTGCCTGTAACTCTGGATGAATAATGGGACCGCCACTTGACAGAGCATAAGCCGTGGATCCTGTGGGCGTTGCTGCGATCAAGCCATCGGCACGTAGACTATAGACAAAACGATGGTCAACGGACACCTCCAGCTCAATCATACTGCCTTGAGCCCCTTTAGTCAGAACCACATCATTGAGGGCAAAATGACGGGAAATGAGATGGCCTTGACGCCAAATCTCGGTCTCTAATAAGGAGCGCTTTTCTTCCGCAAAATGGCCATTTAAGACTTTAGCCAACTCCTCTTCTAAGTTTTGCGATGGGATATCCGTTAAAAACCCCAATTGCCCTAGGTTTATTCCCACCAAGGGGACTCTTTGGCCTAGAATAGAGCGTGCAACAGACAACAGTGTTCCGTCCCCGCCCAGCACAACTACGAGATCAACATGCTTACCCATGTCCTCTGCTTGGATAACCTCTGCTTCACGAGAGGGAACCGACGCAGCACTTTTGGGATCGAGAACATAATTCAATTGGTATTTCTCGAGAAATTGAATTAATCTTCCCATTGGTGTTGATAAATTGTGGCTATTGTACTTGCCAACAATACCGATTTTTTGAAAAATAGTATTCATCTTTTGAATTAAACCACATTTGGGTAAAATAAGGTGTATGTTAAACGATCGCGCCCGCACTTTATTAAAAGTATTAATTGAACGCTACATTGAGGATGGTCAGCCAGTTGGCTCACGGGCCCTGTCTAGAACAGCTGGTATGGATTTGTCAGCCGCTACCATTCGTAATGTCATGGCTGATCTCGAAGAGTTGGGCTTTATCTCAAGCCCTCATACCTCAGCAGGGCGTATCCCCACACCGCGCGGCTATCGCTTTTTTGTGGATAGCCTAATGATTATCAAGCCCATTGAAACACTGACTCGCATCCAGTTAGAAGAGCATCTCGTTCCCACGGATCCGCAGAGACTGATTGCCGCGGCCTCGCAAATGCTCTCAGAACTCACCGCTTTCGCTGGGATTGTGAGAACACCTAAAAGACGTAACGAAGGATTTCGTCACTTGGAGTTTTTAAGGTTATCGGAAAAACGACTGCTTCTGATTTTAGTTACTCTTGAGGGAGATGTACAAAATCGTGTTATTTTTACTGACAAACACTTTACGCAAAGTGATTTAACTCAGGCTGCCAACTACCTCAACGAACACTACTCAGGAAACGACTTTAATCAAATCCGTCATGTCTTAAGATCAGACTTACAAAGCCTTAACAGTGATATTCAAGTATTGATGAATACCGCCTTAGAGGTAGGCAGCGCAGCCCTTAAAGAAGGACAAAATGATTATGTACTGAGTGGCGAATCCAAACTAATTCAAAGTAATGATGTCACTTACAATATGAATAAGCTTCGTCAATTGTTTAGCGTTTTTGAACAAAAAACAGAACTGTTACAGTTATTGGAACTTAGTGAAAGTGCTGACGGCGTCAAGATCTTTATTGGTGGAGAATCTAGCGTTGTGCCACTTGATGAATTTAGCGTGGTAACCGCTCCTTATGAAGTGGACGGTCAGGTGGTGGGGACCCTTGGTGTAGTGGGCCCAACGCGGATGGCTTATGAGCGGATTATTCCCATTGTAGATGTCACGGCGAAGTTACTCTCCAGCGCCCTCTCGCAGAATTAAATATAGGATAATTATGGCAAACTATTTACCGGAACCGGAATTTCGTCACGGCAGCACTCTAAAAACAGGCGTATTACTTGTTAACCTTGGGACACCCGATGCGCCTGACGCCCCTTCACTCAAACGATATTTAAAACAGTTTTTAAGCGATCACCGGGTGGTTGAAATACCCCGTCCTATTTGGTGGTTAATATTAAACGGAATTATTTTAAATATACGCCCAAAAAAATCGGCAAAAAAATATGCCTCGATTTGGACCGCAGAAGGCTCACCCCTGAAGACTAACACTGAAAAACAATGTCGCGCACTCGAGCGTGAATTGTCTAATAGTACATCATCACCACTGGTAGTAAAATATGCTATGCGTTATGGTAACCCTAGTATTCCCTCACAAATCATGGAATTGAAAGAACAAGGTTGTGAAAATATTTTACTGGTTCCCCTCTACCCTCAGTATGCGGCCAGTACTACAGGTTCGTCTATGGATGCCCTGTTTGATATCTTGAAACGCTACCGTAATACACCAGGAGTACGGGTCATTCGGCAATATCATGACCATCCCGCCTACATTAATGCTCTGGCCTCCCGTGTTGAAGCTTTTTGGCAAGAACATGGACGACCAGAAAAACTGATTATGAGTTTTCATGGGGTACCTCGTTACACCTTGGATAAGGGTGATCCTTACCACTGCCAATGCCATAAAACAGGACGATTACTTGCGGAAAGACTGGGCTTGCAGCCCACTCAATACATGGTGACCTTCCAATCGCTATTTGGTCGAGCAGAATGGATTAAACCTTATACTGAGCCATCTGTAGTTGCCCTAGCTAAAGAAGGAATTAACTCAATACACGTTGTCTGCCCAGGGTTTCCCGCAGACTGTCTTGAAACCATTGAGGAAATCGGGATGGAGGTCAAAGCCGCCTTCATGGAGGCAGGTGGTCGTGATTATCATTACATTCCAGCGCTTAATGATGACCCGGTATGGATTAACGCACTCACTGAGATCACACTCTCTCATTTACAGGGATGGCTAAAAACTCAATGGAATCAAGAGGATAATCAACGAGAAGGGGATCTCTCACAACAACGCGCCTTGGCGCTTGGTGCCCCTCGGTAATTATTTTACTGCACACCCTTGAAATAGCCAAAACCGTCTCCATCTAAGACCATATTAAAAGATGGAGATGCATATGGAACAAACACCACAGGAAGAAGTTACTCATGACACATCCTCTTCAATTAATGAAGAGTCCAATCTTGATCAAGCAAGCCTTGACCTTGATGCATTAAAAAAAGCCTTAAGTGAGGCCGAGAATCAAGTTAAAGAAAAAAATGATGCTTGGTTGAGGTCTGTTGCAGAGTCAGAAAACATCCGTAAAAGAGCCACACAGGATCTTGCCTCAGCAAAGAAATTCGCCTTAGAATCTTTTGCCTCAGAGTTATTAGCCGTTATGGATAGCCTTGATGCTGCTTTAGCCGTCACTGAAACCACTTTAGAGAGTTACCGAAACGGCGTAGAACTCACGGCACGACAACTAAAAAACGTGTTTGAAAAATTTCATTTAACAGAAATCAATCCTGTTAATGAAAAATTTGATCCAAATCGTCATCAGGCCATTGCGGCCCTTGAACATGGTGAGGTGGCTCCCAATACCGTACTAACAGTTATGCAAAAAGGTTTTGCCATACACGAACGAGTATTGCGTCCTGCTTTGGTAACTGTTTCAAAAGCAAAAGAGTCTTAGGCTCTTGAATTTTAGCGAAACACCCCAACTTATGTATTAACAGATATTTTTAAGGATTATTGATCATGGGTAAAATTATTGGTATTGACTTAGGTACAACAAACTCTTGTGTTGCCGTCATGGAAAACGGTAAACCAAAGGTGATTGAAAATGCAGAGGGTACAAGAACCACCCCTTCCATCGTCGCTTATTTAGATGGAAGCGAAGTATTGGTAGGTGCACCAGCTAAACGACAAGCCATCACCAATCCAACTAACACTCTGTTTGCAGTGAAACGTCTGATTGGTCGTAAATTTGAAGAAGGTATGGTCCAAAAAGATATTGACATGGTGCCCTATAAAATCGTCAAAGCCAAAAATGGTGATGCTTGGGTAGAAGCGCAAGGTAAACAAATGGCGCCCCCCGAAGTGTCTGCCGCTGTTTTGCAGAAAATGAAAAAAACTGCTGAGGATTATTTGGGTGAGCCGGTTACTGAGGCCGTTATTACCGTACCGGCCTATTTTAACGATAGTCAACGTCAAGCAACCAAAGACGCCGGACGGATTGCAGGGTTAGAAGTTAAACGGATTATCAATGAACCTACCGCTGCGGCACTGGCCTTTGGCTTAGATAAGAAAGAAGGCGACCGTAAAATTGCGGTGTATGACTTGGGGGGGGGAACTTTTGATATCTCCATTATTGAAATCGCAGAAATTGATGGGGAACATCAATTTGAAGTACTCTCTACCAATGGAGATACTTTCCTAGGCGGGGAAGACTTTGATTTGCGTGTCATTGAGTTCTTGGCTGAGGAATTTAAACGAGAGAATGGCATTGATTTGAAAAAAGACGTATTGGCCCTTCAACGTCTTAAGGAAGCCGCAGAAAAAGCCAAAATCGAGCTCTCTTCTTCCAACCAAACTGAGGTGAATCTCCCTTATATTACTGCTGATGCCTCAGGCCCTAAACACTTGGTGGTTAAGCTGTCGCGCGCTAAATTAGAAAGCCTTGTGGAAGATTTAATCACCCGCACCATCAAACCTTGCGAAGTGGCTATTAAAGATGCGGGTATTGATATCAATGAAATTGCTGATGTCATTTTAGTGGGCGGGCAGAGCCGTATGCCAAAAGTACAAGAGCGTGTTAAAGAGATCTTTGGCCGCGAACCACGTAAGGATGTCAATCCAGATGAAGCAGTGGCTATTGGTGCTGCAATTCAAGGTGGAGTATTGCAAGGTGATGTGAAAGATGTTTTATTATTAGATGTTACTCCACTGTCCTTGGGTATTGAAACACTAGGTGGAGTGATGACCAAATTGATACAAAAAAACACCACTATCCCAACTAAGGCATCACAGGTTTTCTCCACCGCAGAGGACAACCAATCGGCAGTGACCATTCATGTTTTACAGGGTGAAAGAGATGTTGCTTCAGGTAACAAGAGCTTAGGGCAGTTTAATCTCTCTGATATTCCCACCGCACCAAGGGGAATGCCACAAATTGAAGTGACCTTTGATATTGATGCAAATGGTATTTTACACGTGAGCGCCAAGGATAAAGCCACTGGAAAAGAGAATAAAATCACTATTCAAGCCAGTTCCGGGCTCTCTGAAAGTGAAATTCAACGCATGGTTAAAGATGCAGAGGATCACGCTGAGGAAGACCGTAAAAACCTAGAAAAAGTGAATGCGAAAAATGGTCTTGAAGCCCTGATACACAGCGTCGAAAAATCCCTTAAGGATCACGGCGATAAAGTCTCAGCGGAAGAGAAAGCTAAAATTGAAACAGCTCTGAAGGACGCGCAAGAGGCATTGAAAAATGAAGAGGTTGAGCAGATGAATGCCAAGAGCGAAGCACTCTCTCAGGCTAGTTACACCTTAGCTGAAAAAATGTATGCCTCAACCAACCCTGATGGACAAGCTCCAGCTGGCGGTGAACACAACGATGAGAAGGCAGATAAAGCTCATGACAACGTTGTTGATGCAGAGTTTGAAGAAGTTAAAGATAAAAAGTAATTACTAACTACAGCATTGGCCGGACGTGTGTCATGATCGTTGATCCGTCACACCTCCGGCCCTTTGCTCATTAATGAGAACGTAGATCAACTATGAGTAAAAAAGATTACTATGAAGTGCTTGGGGTAAATCGTGATGCCACTGCGGAAGACATAAAAAAAGCTTACCGCAAGTTAGCCATGAAACATCACCCAGACCGTAATCCTGATAACCCCAAGGCGGAGAGCCTTTTTAAGGAGGCTAAGGAAGCCTATGAAATACTCTCAGACGAGGAAAAACGCGCCGCCTATGACCGATTTGGTCACGCTGGGGTAGACCCTTCCCAAGGCGCAGGCCCTGGGAGCGCCGGTTTTGGTGGAATGGGTGGCTTCTCGGATGCCTTTGGTGATATCTTTGGTGATATCTTTGGCGGCGGTGGTGGACGCTCTCGGCAGGGTGGCGTGTATCGTGGCGCTGATCTTCGCTACAACCTTGATATCTCTCTTGAGCAAGCGGCGCGGGGTACAGAAACACAAATCCGCATTCCCACCATGGTCACCTGTGAAACCTGTCATGGATCGGGGGCTAAGAAGGGAACCACTCCAAGCACTTGCTCTACCTGTGGCGGACAAGGGCAAGTCCGTATGCAACAGGGCTTTTTTTCGTTACAGCAAACCTGTCCAGTATGCCATGGTTCCGGAAAAACCATCAGTAACCCATGTGGCGACTGTCATGGTTCTGGAAGGACTAAAAAACATAAAACTCTCTCTGTTAAAATTCCTGCCGGAGTGGATCATGGTGATCGTGTGCGTTTAGCAGGCGAGGGAGAACACGGCGTATCCGGAGGGCCACCGGGGGACCTTTATGTGGTCGTACAAATAAGACCTCATTCTGTCTTCGAGCGTGATGGGGCTGACTTACACTGCGAGATGCCCATTAGCTTTGCCACAGCAGCCTTAGGAGGAGAAATTGAAATCCCTACTTTAGATGGCCAAGCGAAACTTAAGATTCCAGCAGAAACACAAACAGGTCAAGTCTTTCGTTTACGGGGGAAAGGGATCAAACAACTTCGTGGCAGCGGTTATGGTGATTTGATGTGTCACGTTACAGTAGAAACGCCCGTGCGCTTAACGGAAGAGCAAAAAGGATTATTGCGTCAATTGGAGTCAACTACTCACGGCAGTGACACCCATAGTCCAAAGGCAAAAACCTTTATGGATAAAGTTCGGGATTTTTTTAACCCCATCTCAGAATAGCACCCTGCATCAGTTAAGTTGTTGATTGACGTTGAATATATTGTTTAATTCCGCGCCGAAAGACAATTTAACTGATACAGACCTCATACTCTCTCCTCGTATCAGAGTGAGCTCACCGAAGACCTTAATCAAACAATGTTTCTGATATAAAAGACAAAGGCAGACTCGTACACTTCATTATTGTCGACGCCAACTGGTTCCGGAGGGGCTATCCTCAAGAATAATTCCTTTGGCTAACAACTCATCACGAATCTCGTCTGAGCGTTGGTAATTTTTCTCTAAGCGTGCCCTCTTACGCTCATCCATGGCTTGAATGATCTGCTCATCGGTATAACTGTCACTGTCATTTCCCTGATTACCCTGTTGTAACCAGTGGTCAGGCTCCTGTGTGAGTAATCCTAAAATAGATGACAATTGTTTTAATAAGATCAAATAACCACTCTCTTGAGTGCGATTGAATTCGCGTGCCAAATGAAATAACACGGCAACAGCCTCTGAAGTATTTAAATCGTCGTTCATGGCCTCTTGAAAATGACGAGCATGGTCGTTGTGCCAGTCAATGCTGTCAGGGATATGGAGCTGTTGCCCCCTGAGTGCTGTGTAAAGCGTTGTTAGTGCTGCCTTAGCATCGTTTAAATGCTGATCGGTGTAGTTAAGGGGGCTACGGTAATGACCCCGTAACAGAAAAAAACGGACCACTTCCGGATGAAATACCTTTAACACCTCTTCAATGGTAAAGAAATTACCGAGGGATTTAGACATTTTCTCATCATTTACGCGTAAAAATCCGTTATGTAACCACACATTCACAAAAGCATGTCCATGAGCCCCCTCTGATTGGGCGATTTCATTCTCATGATGCGGGAACTGTAAATCGTGACCGCCACCGTGAATATCAAAATGCTCACCTAAATAATGTTCACTCATGGCTGAGCACTCAATATGCCAGCCCGGCCGACCTTTTCCCCAAGGCGACTCCCAATAGGGTTCCCCGGGCTTAGCCGCTTTCCACAACACAAAATCCAATGGATCTCTCTTATATTGATCCACTGCTACCCTCTCACCAGAACGAAGATCTTCCAATGATTTACCTGATAACTTGCCATAATCATGAAAGTCTCGCACGGAATAATAGACATCCGCATTGTTGCCCACATAGGCCAGTTTTTTATCGATCAATTGACCAATCAAACGAATCATCCCCTCAATGTGCAGAGTGGCTTTGGGTTCTATGGTAGGTGGCAACACACCAAGAGCTGTTAAGTCCTGGTGCATGAGAGCAATCATTCTCTCAGTAAGAGATTGAATGCTCTCGTTGTTAGCATGGGCTCTGGCAATAATTTTATCGTCAATATCGGTGATATTACGAACATAAGTGACGTGGTATCCCAGCTCCTTCAACCAACGGAAGAGCACATCAAAATTCACCAGCATTCTGGCATGACCCAAGTGACAGCGATCATAAACTGTCATCCCGCAGACGTACAGACGAACTTGGTTAGGTTCTATTGGAACAAAAATCTCTTTCTTTTTTGTTAATGAATTATGAAGGGTTAGCATAGTCATAGAGTTAAATTGAGCACGTATTCAAGCCATTGGAAATAAACACAATTAATTGATATAATTGAAGATTAAATTAAACCACAAAGTATATCACGATATGATACGAAGCCTCTCGGCTCTTCTGCTGTGCCTGGTGTCGTTTGTGCCACTTGCCACGCTGGCGGACAACCCAACTAACGGGACTGAGAGCGTCACGGTGAAAGCCAGTCCTACCCCCCCACAGGAAACAACAGCTATTGCTCCGCCCAACGGTTTCCCGGTGAATCCCTTGAAAACCCTACAGCCCCTGATGGCACAAAAGCACTACCTGGAGGCCATTAAAGAAGCGAATCGCTACCTTGGTATGGATTCACACAACGGTGAGGTTTTGTTTATTAAAGCTCAAGCATTGATGGCTCTTAATAGAAACGACGAGGCCATTGGCGTATTAGAAAATCTCACTGAGGTTGCCCCTGAAATGGCTACTCCCTACAATAATCTTGCGGTGCTGTATGCGCAAAAGGGGCGTTTGGATGACGCTAGAAAAATGCTTGAAATGGCCATCCAAATTCAACCCAACTATACAACCGCCCTAGAAAACTTAGGGGATGTTTATCTTGCTAAGGCTAAAAATGCCTACACTAAAGCCAGTAAGGAAAACCCTAAAAGTAAAAGTTTAAAAAAGAAGCTGTCCACCTTATCTAACTTGGAGTAATTATGGTTCGTCTTAAAACAAATCACGGTGATATTGTCATTGAACTTAATGCCGAAAAAGCCCCTAAAACAGTAGCTAATTTTTTAGCATATGTAGAATCCGGTTTTTATAACAACACTATTTTTCATCGTGTCATTGATGGCTTTATGATTCAAGGTGGCGGTTTTGAACCTGGCATGAAACAAAAACCAACGGGGGAGACCATTGAGAACGAAGCTCAAAATGGGTTAACCAATGATACTTACACCATAGCCATGGCACGGACTCCAAATCCGCATTCCGCCACAGCTCAATTTTTTATTAATGTGGCTAACAACAGTTTTCTTAATTTTCGTTCAGCCACTCCCGATGGTTTTGGTTACTGTGTTTTCGGACGCGTAAGCGAAGGACAATCTGTGGTTGACGCCATCAAGAAAGTGGCCACAGGTAAGAGTGCGGGTCACGCCGATGTTCCCAAAGAGGATGTTGTTATTCTTTCCGCAACCATTGAATAAAGGACTCTCGTGCAGCATAGCCTGTTCATTTCAGATCTTCATTTATCTGCTAAAACGCTTGCTCTGCGCAAGCGTTTTCTTCAGTTTCTAGAAGGCCCTGCCCGAGAAGCTGAATCGTTGTATATTTTAGGTGACCTGTTTGAAAGTTGGATTGGCGATGACGATATTGACTCTACCTATAATTTAAAAATTGTCATGGCTTTAAGAGCATTAACTGAATCAGGCACAGCACTGTTTGTGATGCATGGTAACCGAGATTTTTTATTGGGTCATGCCTTTGCCCAGCGCACTGGGGCCACGCTCATTAACGACCCGACCGATGTGATCCTCTATGGAGTGAGAACGATTCTCACTCATGGCGATGCCTTATGTACGGATGATGTGGATTATCAACAGTGGCGCAAGCAAGTACGCACTGCCCAATGGCAAAAACAAGTACTGGCCTTACCCATCGAAAAACGTCGCAAAATGGCATTAGAGGCTACCAGCATGAGTCGCGATGCTAAAAAAAGTAAAACTTTAGAGATCATGGATGTATCGGCTACAACGGTGATGGAACTGATTCGTAAAAATGATTACCCACGTATTATTCATGGCCATACTCATCGCCCTGCACGCCATGTATATCATATTGACGACCACACCTGTGAGCGTTGGGTGTTAACTGACTGGACAAATCAAAAAGCAGGATATCTTTATTGCGATCGTGAGGGCTGTAAAGCAGTCCCTTTCATATAAATCCATGGGTCACCGAGTTATGGAGTTCCCTCCTCTACCGAGCCTGGTGTAAACTCTTATTAGCGAGGTCTATTCAAATCTCTTGGTCTATTAGTGACATTCCGTTGTCACCTTGTACTGATACTCAATACTTTCACCTATCCTTGTAAGAATGAGCTTCACGTTGATGACAACAGCCAACACACCGGAATGTGATCGAATCGACGGGCTCCTGCCAAAAAACCCATTGCATAGACAACTTACATATTGTATTGATGTGAGTGTGGAGACGCCGCGCACAACAAGCATCGACACTATCCCTCCAAGCGCCTGTTCCTACTTCGTTGTTGAGCTTAAAGTAGGCTCAACAACAAAGCAGGACCATAGTCCAAGGGATTATTTTGATGCCGTCACTGAACGTGCATTCATCCCTTCTTCAACGGTTAATCCCAAGAGAGTGCACCACCTGTTTGATACTCAGTCACCCTAGTTTCAAAAAAGTTTTTCTCTTTTTTGAGATCAATCATTTCACTCATCCATGGAAAAGGATTGGTGGCTCCCGGAAACAGAGGATCAATACCGATCTGCTGTAGGCGACGGTTAGAAATAAAACGTAAATACTCTTTAAACATTTGCGCGTTGAGTCCTAAGACTCCTCTTGGCATGGTGTCTTCAGCATAACGATATTCAAGCTCTACAGCCTGTTGCATTAACTCTCTCACTTGATTTTTAAAAGCCTCAGTCCAGAGATGAGGATTTTCTAATTTAATTGTATTAATTAAATCCACCCCAAAATTACAATGCATAGACTCATCTCTCAAAATATATTGGTATTGCTCAGCAGCACCTTGCATCTTATTCTGTCGCCCTAGTGCCAAGATTTGCACAAACCCCACGTAGAAAAAGAGACCTTCCATCATGCAGGCAAAGACAATTAAAGATAATAAAAGATGTTGATCCGCTTCAGGAGTTCCTGTTTTAAAATCTGGATTGGTCAATGTTTCAATAAAAGGAATTAAAAACTGATCTTTTTCACGAATGCTCGACACTTCATGATAGGCATTAAAAATCTCAGATTCGTCCAACCCCAAACTCTCCACAATATATTGATAAGCGTGGGTATGGATTGCCTCTTCGAAGGCTTGTCTTAATAAATATTGACGGCATTCAGGTGCAGTAATGTGTCGATAGGTGCCAAGAACGATGTTGTTGGCAGCAAGAGAGTCAGCAGTCACAAAAAAACCCAAGTTACGTTTAACCACCAGCTTCTCATCCTCAGAAAGAAACCCGCTCTCCTTCCACTGTGCAATATCACGACTCATTGAAATTTCCTGTGGCATCCAATGATTGGCACAGCCAGCCAAGTACTTTTCCCAAGCCCAATGATACTTAAAAGGAACTAACTGATTGACGTCGGTTTGTCCGTTAATGGCTCTTTTCTCTGCAGCGGAAACCCGCCCATTGTGTTGCGATTGATTTGCGGGATTTAGGGGAGTGATATTTTGTGTTGCGCGCTCTCTCTCCAACGGGAAGACGGGCGTGGAGGGATGACTAAACTCTTGTGTAGGTGTTTCGTTTTCAAATGAAAGCATTCTTTAATAATCCTTAAAAATAATTATTGGTTATTGACAAGCTTCGCAGGTAGGATCGTCAATTAAACATTGTTTTACTTCCGTCTCCACGGGTTGAATTTTGACAGCATTTAGCTCTCCACCTTGACCGGTGGATTTTTCTGCCGCACTAGCACCGAGGGAGCGCAAATAGTAGGTAGTTTTAAGACCTCTTAACCAAGCCATAAAATATATATCATTTAACTTTTTTCCACTGGGCGTAGCAAAGTACAGGTTTAAAGACTGCGCCTGATCGATCCATTTCTGGCGTCTTGCGGCAGCTTCAATGAGCCATTGAGGATCCACCTCAAAGGCAGTGGCATACAACTCTTTTAACTGTTGAGGAATTCTCTCAATCTGACTTAAGGATCCATCATAATATTTAATATCGGCAATCATTGCCTCATCCCATAGACCGATGGCTTTTAAATCCTTCACTAAGGACTCATTAACAATAGTGAACTCACCGGATAAATTAGATTTCACATAGAGATTTTGATAATCCGGTTCAATACTTGCCGATACGCCTACAATATTGGAAATGGTGGCAGTGGGAGCAATGGCCACGCAATTAGAGTTGCGCATGCCATATTGCTTGATATTCTCACGTAATGCTTGCCAATCAAGACGTATGGTTCGATCCACCGCCAAATATCCTCCCCTCTCTTCCTCCAGCATGGCGAGAGTATCCAGCGGCAAAATACCACGGTCCCATAGGCTTCCTTTGAAGCTTGAATAGGCGCCTCTTTCACGGGCAAGCTCGGTGGAGGCTAGATAAGCGTAATAACAAACGTATTCCATCGTCACATCGGCTAACTCAACCGCTTGCTCTGAGGCATAGGGGATACGCATTGCATGGAGCATATCCTGAAAACCCATAATCCCTAAACCAACAGGGCGATGACGGACATTAGAGTTACGTGCCTTAGCCACCGCGTAAAAATTAATGTCAATCACGTTATCCAGCATACGCATGGCCGTTTTGATGGTGTGACGTAATTTTTCATCATCTATCACAAAAGAGCCATTCACTTCCTTAATATGCTTGAATAAATTCACTGAACCCAAATTACACACCGCTGTTTCAGTGTCAGAGGTATTAAGGGTAATTTCTGTGCATAAATTAGAACTGTGCACCACCCCGACATGTTGCTGAGGAGAGCGAATATTGCAAGGATCTTTGAATGTAATCCAAGGATGCCCAGTTTCAAACAACATGGATAAAATTCTTCGCCAAAGTTGTAGAGCGGATACTTTTTTAAATAAAGTAATCTCACCATGGTCAGCTTTACTCTCATAACGCAAGTAAGCCTCTTCAAATGCTTTACCGTATTTATCATGCAAATCTGGCACATCAGAGGGCGAAAACAGTGTCCAATCTTGATTCTTATCGACTCGTTTCATAAACAGATCTGGAATCCAGTTGGCAGTATTCATATCGTGGGTGCGACGTCGATCATCACCGGTGTTTTTACGTAAATCAAGAAACTCCTCAATATCTAGATGCCAAGTTTCAAGATAGCCGCACACAGCGCCTTTTCTTTTACCGCCTTGATTCACAGCCACTGCCGTGTCATTCACCACCTTCAAAAAGGGAATCACACCTTGGCTTTTGCCATTAGTCCCCTTAATTCTTGAGGAGAGTGCACGAACCGGTGTCCAGTCGTTACCCAACCCTCCGGCATACTTTTGCAGTAACGCGTTTTCTTTAATGTTCTCAAAAATACTGTTCAAATCATCCCCGACGGTGGTGAGATAACAGGAGGACAATTGTGAGTGTTTTGTTCCACTATTAAATAACGTTGGTGTGGAACTCATAAAATCAAAGGAGGACAATAGCAGATAAAACTCAATAGCTTTTTCCTCTCTATTGATCTCTTGCAACGCAAGACCCATGGCCACACGCATAAAGAAGATTTGTGGTAACTCAATTCTTTCTTCATTAATATGTAAGAAATAACGGTCATATAAAGTTTGTAAACCCAGATAACCAAACTGTAAATCTCTTTGTGGATCTAGTACCTGGGACAGTTTTTCCAGATCATACTCAGCCAATTGATGATCCAATAAACCTGCCTCAATCCCTTTTTTAATGTATTGACTAAAATACTGGCGAGTCGCCACTACAACTTCTTCAGCAGTGAGGGTTTGCCCTAATATTTCTCGCTGAATTTGTTTTAAAAGTAAACGCGCAGTCACAAAATTATATTGGGGTTCGCGTTCAATTAAGCTTCGTGCCGCCATCACCAAGGCTTTCTCAAGTTCCACAAAAGAAATGCCATCATATAAGTCTCTCACTGCTTGATGTGTGATCACTTCAGGATTCACATCTTGCAGCCCTACGCAGGCCTCACTCACTAATTGATTAAGCCAATGTAAATCAAGATTAGTGAAGCTTTCACCATCTTTAATTCGAATAGGTATAGCAGGAGGATGTTGGGTTTTCGCTCTCTCTTGTGCACGTTTTTCGCGATAGAGCACATAGGCCCTTGCCACATCATGCTCACCTGATCTCATTAACGCCAATTCAACCTGATCTTGAATGGTTTCGATGTGAACTGTGCCACCTAAAGGCTGACGTCTTAACAGGGTAGAGATAACCTGTGCTGTTAAATGTTTACATTGCTCCCTGACGGAACTGGACACTTGAGCTGATTCGCCATGAACGGCAATAAACGCTTTGTGAACGGCCACTGAGATTTTATCCGTCTGAAAATTAACCACCTCTCCCGAGCGTCTAACTACTTGATAAAGTTGAGCTGCGTGCTGAAGAGTATTATCCTGAGAAAAAGTTGAATCCATATAGCCTTCCTAAGAGGGCAGTGGTGTCATTGGTTTTGCGTACGCAAATAAAGAAATAAACATAACTTTATTCAACCAGAGGACACCCCGCCTCATTCATGTTGTTTAAGAAATATCACGGCAGGTCTCCTGGCTCTTGGTTTAACATGCTTGGTTTAGCTTACCGCATCTTATTCAGTGATAGATAACACAACCTAGCGTTACCAATTACAGTTGCGGGGGCAGCTTAGGTGTTACACCTGATTCCCTTTTTATTGCAAGAGATAGTCTTACAAACCGTAAGGTCATTAAACACAATATTGAGGGGTATTGTCAAGATAAAACACAATATATTGTGTTTTATTTCAGAAATATGAAATATCAGGATTTTCCGTAAATTGATTGATGTAAGATTAATGGTGGATTGAATCTCGCTTCTTGTGTGCTATAGAACGGATAGCGCTAATCCAAACCTCGACTGAGATCTGTTTTAATATCATTTAAGGACTCCAATCCCACGGATACTCGAATTAACCCGTCCGTGATCCCCGCCTTAACTCTTGACTCTTCACTGATACGACCATGGGTGGTGGTAGCAGGATGAGTGATGGTGGTTTTAGTGTCTCCAAGATTACCGGTTATGGAGATCAATTGGGTAGAATCAATTACCCGCCATGCTTTCTCTTGCCCCCCTTTCACCTCAAAACTCACCACTGCGCCACCATGGGTTTGTTGGCGTTGAGCGAGTTCAAACTGAGGGTGAGAGACGAGCCCTGGATGATGGACGCGTATCACATTGGGATGCTCTGACAACCATTGCGCCAGAGAAAGAGCTGCTTGGGATTGGGCCTCAACGCGAAGCTTTAAGGTTTCTAACCCCTTGAGTAAAATCCATGCATTAAATGCGCTCAGACTAGGGCCTGCCGTGCGCAAAAACGAATAAATCCCCTCTTTTAAGAGAGCCTTAGAACCGACAATAGCCCCGCCTAATACGCGGCCTTGTCCATCGATATATTTTGTTGCCGAATGGATAACAATATCAGCACCCAGAGACAAAGGTTGCTGCAATATGGGCGTACAAAAACAGTTATCTACCACCAAATAAACTTGAGCGTTTTTACTCACCTCGGCTAAGGCTTGGATATCCACGAGCTCCATGGTAGGGTTTGATGGCGTTTCAAGATAAAACAATTTAGTGTTACTTTGAATGGCCCTCTTCCACCCATCAATATCTGACAGAGGAACAAAGGTCGACTCAATTCCAAAGCGCGATAGAATGTTAGTGAACAATTGCACCGCCGCACCAAAAATACTTTGCGAGACCACAATGTGGTCTCCCGCTTTTAATAATCCCATCATGGTGGTTAAAATAGCCGCCATACCGCTCGCTGTGGCAATGGCGTACTCTCCCCCTTCCATGACTGCCAAGCGTTCTTGAAAAGCATTGACCGTGGGGTTAGTGAAGCGTGAATAAATATAGCCAGGTTCCTTATTCTGGAAACGGTCCGCCGCCTGCTGAGCGTTATCAAAAACATAACTTGAGGTTAAAAATAATGCTTCAGCATGCTCATTAAACTCAGTTCGATGAATGCCCGAACGAATGGCTAAAGTATCTAAATCATAGGGTTGGGTCATAGTCTGTTAAATGGTCTCAGCGTGAGTTAGATTTAAATCTAGCTGGTTAACTTTTTGCTGGGCATGGGTCTCGCCATCTTTGCGTGCAAATTCAATCTTAGCCAAGTATTCAGCAGTAATATCATCGGTAATATAACAGCCATCAAAACACGAACAATCAAAGCGTTCAATATTTTTTGCCTGAGACTTAACATCTCTGATTAAATCACTTAAGTCCTGATAAAACACCCTATCGGCCCCAATCTCAGCGGCAATCTCACTATCATTGCGACCCGTTGCGAGGAGCTCAGCGCGGCTTGGCATATCAATACCATATACATTAGGAAAACGTACGGGAGGAGCTGCTGAAGCAAAATAAACATGACGCGCACCGCAGTCTCTTGCCATTTGGACAATCTCACGACTCGTGGTACCCCTGACAATTGAGTCATCCACCAAGAGCACATTTTTTCCCTCAAACTCCATACCAATGGCGTTCAATTTTTGTCTCACTGATTTTTTTCTTTCAGCCTGCCCTGGCATAATAAAGGTACGGCCAATATAGCGGTTCTTAATAAATCCCTCACGGTAGGGGACATTGAGCTTCTGGGCTAACTGAAGTGCGCTAGGCCGGCTGGTATCAGGGATGGGAATCACTACATCTATGTGAAGATCAGGCGCAATGTGCTGAATTTTCTCGCCCAAACTCTCTCCCATTTTTAAACGTGTCTCATAAACCGACACCCCATCAATCACAGAATCTGGTCTTGCCAAATAAACGTACTCAAAAATACAAGGAGACTTAACCGGAGTCAAGGCACATTGTTGATGATGCAATTGTCCATTTTCATCAATAAAAATTGCTTCACCAGGTTCCACATCGCGCAACATTTTAAAGCCCAAGGCATCTAGCGCCACGCTCTCTGAGGCGAGGATATACTCAGGTCCATTTACGCTCATGTGTGTACCAATAACCAGGGGGCGAATCCCATAGGGATCCCGAAAAGCCAACAAACCATGGCCGGCAATCAACGCCACCGCCGCATAAGCACCACGACAACGTCGATGCACTCCTGCTACAGCATTAAATATATCCGCCTGGGTTAAACGACTGCTTACTGTAACGCCGTCCAATTCATGAGCTAATACATTGAGTAGCACTTCCGAGTCTGAATTGGTATTGACATGACGTCGATCTTGCGCAAATAAATCCTCTTTTAACTCATCCGCATTGGTTAGATTGCCATTATGACCCAACACAATACCGAAGGGAGAGTTCACATAAAAAGGTTGGGCTTCAGCTGAGGATTTGGCAGACCCTGCAGTGGGGTAGCGGCAATGCCCAATGCCAATATTACCAGTCAAGCTTCTCATGTCCCGGGTACGAAAGACATCGCGCACCAAACCAAGACCTTTATGCATATGGAAAGTACTGCCATCGGCGGTAGCAATCCCTGCCGCATCTTGACCACGATGCTGCAGAAGTTGCAAACCATCGTAGAGCAACTGATTAACTGGGGTTTTCGCGACAATACCAACTATTCCACACATACTACATGACACTCCGGAGACAAATTCATGAGAAGTATTATTCTACTCCACTCAGAGGATTTACGTTCTAAAAATGAAAAAACTGGGCCACCTCTTGAGGCAGATAAGGTTTCAAATAATACACACCCCACAACCCTGCTTTAACACTTGGTGAGCGTTGCCAATCCGCTTGTTGCGGCAACAACGTAAAGCTG
Source organism: Ferrovum sp. JA12 (assembly GCF_001431705.1). Lineage (NCBI taxonomy): Bacteria > Pseudomonadati > Pseudomonadota > Betaproteobacteria > Ferrovales > Ferrovaceae > Ferrovum > Ferrovum sp. JA12. The sequence goes on from NZ_LJWX01000002.1 coordinate 939,582, forward strand.
GCTAGTATCAATAACACCATAAACAGAAAATAGCCGCGTAATAGCCCGAAACTGGCTCCCAGCAATCGGTTAAGGGAACTCAAACCCGTTTTCTCTACCGCAACATTGAGCACAGAGGATAGAATGGCCGCGAGGACCAATACCACAATGAAGATCGCCAGATAGGCTGACACAAGACGTAAACTGGGGTTAACTATCCATCCTGCCAAATAAAGTGAGAGCATAGGACTCAACCATTTGGCCGCTACAAAGGCGCATGCCCAACCAGCTATTCCCATCACTTCCTTAACCACTCCACGAAACAAACCGAAGATTGTAGATAAGCCAATTAAAGCCATAGCAATATAATCAATCCAATTCCAATGCTCGACACTCATTAATGCAACTCCTTAATTAAAGAGGGAAATCCAGCCTCTAATAATTGTTTTTTTGTTCTATGAATTTTGTCGTTGGAGGAAAACGGCCCCACATAAACACGGTAGCGCACCTTATGATTGAGAGTCACCTTATCTATTTTGGCACGACCTCCATGCCCCTTGAGCTCTTTAATCAAATTTTTAGCACGATTCTCCTCCGAGAACAGACCCAACTGAAGGATTTTATGCGTGCCATTCACCACCGGCTGTACTGAAGATCGCAATGAACTGCTCTTCAGCACTGACGAAGACCCAGACTCCTTAAGCGCCTGTGGTTGTTTGGGTTGTTCTGGGAGTAATGGCGTGTCAGCTGAATCCTTTACTATTTTCTTTTCTGCTGCAGTAGTGTTTTTTTGCACCAAAGGAGCTGAGGCTTGCGTGATTGACGCCACCTGATTAGGCATAGCCGCGCCTTGGGAGCTGGGCGAAGCTATTACAGAGCCTTCCGTTGACACAGAGGAAAGCGATGACGGGAGGGATGGTGGCAACAGAGATGGATGATTTATATTCATCGGGGTCACCCTAGTAGAGGCAGGTGTTACCCTATCTAAAGATGACACCGCGAGGGATTGTTCATGGGTGTTAACCAGGGGCGATGGTGCTGTGGAAGGGGCCCCATGAATAGGCGAATGAGAAGGCATTGCAGCGCCCAAGTCTGGGCTAAGTTTGGGCGTCTTGGAGTGATTTAACAACATGGGTAAGAGAACAACAACAAAGGCCATAATGAGCGCTGCACCGATGGCTCTGCGCCGCGCACTGACTCGATACAAATCTAGCTTCTCCCACTCTTGCGGTTTAGCCATAATTTAAACTCTACTCAGGCTGAGTCACGTTTGTTAACTGTCTTAAAATATTTGCAATCCGAGGCCGCAAGTCACGGCGATCAACAATCATGTCAATAGCACCCTTCTCTAAAAGGAACTCCGAACGCTGAAACCCCTCAGGTAGTTTTTCACGCACTGTTTGCTCAATCACCCGCGGTCCTGCAAAACCAATTAATGCATTAGGTTCAGCCATAACCACATCGCCGATCATAGCAAAACTTGCCGATACCCCACCCATGGTAGGATCCGTGAGGACAGAAATAAAGGGCAGTTTATGCTCTGCCAAATGGGTCAAAGCCGCACAGGTTTTTGCCATCTGCATTAAAGACAAGAGACCCTCTTGCATCCTTGCCCCGCCACTCGCTAAAAAACAAACAAAAGGCAGCCGTTGATCTATCGCAGCCTCTACCGCCCGGACAAAACGCTCCCCCACCACAGAACCCATTGAGCCACCCATAAATCCAAACTCAAAAGCTGCTGCGATAACAGGAAGTTCCTCAAGAACCCCTTGCATGACGACTAAAGCATCCGTTTCACCGGTGGCTTGTTTCGCTTCTTCAATACGTTCAGGGTAGCGTCGCGTATCCTTGAACTTCAGTGAATCAATAGGGGTGACTTCAAAACCAATTTCAAAACGCTCCCCTTGGTCTAAAAATAAGTCTAAGCGGGTTCTCGCATTAATTCGTATATGGTGGGAACACTTTGGACAAACATGTAAGTTACTCTCTAAGTCAGAACGATAAAGTACCGCTTCACAGGATCCACATTTTACCCACAGTCCCTCTGGGACAGAGCCTTTAATGTTATGTTTATCACGCTTAATGCGTGGGGGAAGTAATTTTTTAAACCAACTCATAATGTGTTATCCAAAGCCTGTCTGAGTTCTTGTATTAACTTACCCACTTCTTGAGGGATTTTTTTTGTTTCTGCTTGTTCAATGGTTTCAACAATTCTGGATCCCACCACCACGGCATCAGAGAACTGCCCAATTGCTCGCGCTGTGTCGCCATCACGAATACCAAAACCTACTCCCACTGGGATGCTCACATGACGTTTTATTCTCGCCACCTGTGCTTGCACATCCTGCACATCAATATGACTCGCTCCTGTCACCCCTCTTAAAGACACATAATAGACATAACCTTTAGCCATCCGCGCGATATCTTCTACGCGCTCATCGGTGGTGGTGGGAGCAATTAAAAAAATAGGGTCAATTGAAAACGGGTTTAACGCGTCAGCCAACAACTTGGCTTCAGCGGGCGGGTAATCTACCACCAATACCCCGTCAACGCCCACATCATGACAATTCTTAACAAAGGTACTAACCCCCATCCGCTCAATAGGATTGGCGTATCCCATCAAGACCAAGGGGGTATGGTTATTGGTTTGACGAAACTCTTTAACGGTATTGAGTACATCAATGAGCCGCACCTTATTTTTTAGCGCTCTCTCACTGGCTCTTTGAATCACTGGACCATCAGCCATGGGGTCTGAAAAAGGGATACCCAATTCAATAATATCCGCCCCAGCGGCCACCATGGCATGCATGGTAGGGAGACATGTGGATAACTCAGGGTCTCCTACAGTAAAAAAAGGAATCAACGCACAGCGTTGTTGGGATGTTAATGATGCAAATACTTGTTCTATTCGTGACACGGTCTTTATCCTATTTTTGCCAAGTTCTAAAGTGTAATGCCACTGCGCTCTGCCACAGTGGCCATGTCCTTATCACCACGACCAGAGAGGTTGACGAGTAAAACCTTATCACGACTCATACCAGGAGCGATTTTCATGGCGTGGGCTAAGGCATGACTAGATTCCAAGGCAGGAATGATTCCTTCCATGCGACATAAATCATGGAAAGCTTGCAGAGCTTCGTCGTCATTCACTGCTACATATTGTGCGCGACCACTGTCCTTAAGCCAGGCATGCTCAGGGCCAACACCTGGGTAATCAAGGCCCGCTGAAATAGAATGGGTTTCAACAATCTGACCATTATCATCTTGCAACAGATAGGTACGGTTGCCATGCAAGACACCAGGAGTTCCTGCAGACAAGGAGGCAGAATGACGGCCAGATTCAATTCCTTCCCCCCCCGCCTCAACACCAATTAAAGCCACGTTAGTCTCATTAATATAGGGGTAAAAAATCCCCATGGCGTTAGATCCCCCGCCCACACAAGCTAATACCGCATCAGGCTGGCGGCCAATCATATCAGGCATTTGTAAGAGACACTCACGGCCCACCACAGCATTAAAGTCACGCGCCATCATAGGATAGGGATGAGGACCTGCGACGGTACCAATAATATAAAAAGTGTTATGGACATTAGTCACCCAGTCACGCATAGCCTCATTGAGAGCATCCTTTAGCGTTCGTGAGCCACTTGTGACAGGAATCACCTCAGCGCCTAATAATTTCATGCGATACACATTTTGCGCTTGTCTTTTCACATCCTCCGCACCCATATACACCACACATTCCATGCCATATCGAGCAGCCACCGTAGCTGTCGCTACGCCATGCTGGCCAGCACCTGTTTCAGCGATAACCCTAGGTTTACCCATGCGTTTGGCCAACATCGCTTGGCCTACGGTATTATTAATTTTATGGGCACCAGTGTGGTTTAAATCCTCACGTTTGAGATAAATTTGTGCCCCACCAAGATGTTCAGACATACGTTTAGCATGATAAATAGGGCTCGGACGACCTACATAATGCTTTAATTCATAAGCTAGTTCCTGTTGAAACGCTGCATCATCGCGAACAAATAAATACTCTTTTTTTAAGCTCTCAATGGCTGCAATCAGCGTTTCAGAAACAAACGTTCCCCCGTAGGGTCCAAAATGGCCATCTTTACTGGGCATATCATACGGCTTCATTTCTCGCTCCTTGTATAAATGCTTGGCATTTATTAATATCCTTAATTCCAGGGCTCTGCTCAACGCCACTACTGACATCTACCGCCCAAGGTTTCACTGCTTTAATTGCTTGCCCTACATTCTCTGGTGTCAGACCACCGGATAGGATAATTAGTTTAGATAACTCCCTGGGAATTAACCGCCAATCAAAGGTTCTACCCGTCCCACCCGGCACCCCCTCTTGATAAGCATCCACTAATAAGGCTTTGGCTGTATTAAAGTCAACTGTATATTGTACCAAATCAACGTCTTCTTTGACGCGTATTGCTTTAATATAAGGTCTTTTAAATTGCTGACAGAAGGCAGGACTCTCGTCGCCATGAAATTGTAAATAATCGAGCGATACCTGCTCTAAAATCTGCCATACTTGTTCGGTAGTATGATTAACAAATAATCCAACACTGCTCACGAAGGGGGGCAGCGCATCAACAATGGTTTGAGCAGTTAACCGGGACACCCTTCTTGGACTTTTCTCATAAAACACCAAGCCGATCGCGTCTGCTCCCGCTTTCGCGACAGCGCGAGCTTGATCAACATCAGTGATACCACAAATTTTTATACGCATACCGATTGGCCTTAAGGTTCATTCACGAAAAAATAGGGACGACATTGCGTCTGAGGCAGTTGCCAATGCTCAGCGTATTCTATTTGGCTTAAATATAATCCTTGAGGAGAGAAAGTGGGGGCTGCTAAGGTTCTGTTTTTTTGTTCAATCAGCGTGTTCATCCACTCACTTTCATGACGACCCTGGCCAATGTCCACCAAACTACCCACCAAATTACGTACCATATGATGTAAAAAGGCATTAGCCTTAAACACCAACTGAATGAGCACACCATGGCGAACAAGATAAGCCTCATACATGGTACGCGTGGCTGTTTTGGCTTGACACTCACTACTCCTAAAGGCGCTGAAGTCGTGTTCACCCTGTAAATAACTCATCGCCCTGTGCATATTGTCCACATTAAGTGGGGTATGGATCCATCCCACATAATGAGCGGCTATAGCAGGTCTAACCGAGTGTGGGTAAAGCCAGTAATGATAAGTTCTTGACAGCGCAGAAAATCGAGCATGAAAACCCTCATCAACCACTCTGGCCCAGAGTACGCTGATATCCTCAGGCAAATGACTGTTGACACCCCTAACCCAGGCCTGTTCAGGGCGTTGAGCGTTGGTATCAAAGTGAACAACTTGCGCAAGGGCGTGAACCGCTGTATCAGTACGTCCGGCACACACAGTATGAACCGATTCTCCTGCAATCATGGAAACCGCTTGATCGAGAGTCGATTGAATCGCACGCCGTTGGGGCTGTTTTTGCCAACCACAGAATTGTTGACCATCATACTCAATACCCAGAGCAATTCTCATGGATTGTTTTGAATACTGTACTCAAGTAACTGTAGAGCAATTTTTTGTTGCGGTAAGCTGCCTTCAGCCATGACTCGTTTAATGGCTTCACGAACCGCTTGACTGTCTTGACGCCAGGCGCTAAATCTTGCTATCAACAAACACTGCTCTAGAGTCAAATCAACAATCGACTGAGGGAACACGGGCTCTTGAACAGTATCGGGCGGCAAAGAGGGGAGGTCTGGGACCGTCTGCTCAACAGCCATGAGTTGTTGTGACACTATCCCATCAATTTTACTAGCTAGAGGAAGACCTACTTCAGCCAACTCCTCCGCACTCAAACCCAAGGACTTTTCAAATAACTCATCATCGTTCCAATGATGCCGCTGATGAGCTACCGTCATCTTGGACAAGCGCCAGATTACAATGATCCCCACTACGAACAAAGCGCCCACAAAACCACCCACAATCAACTCACTGGGATGGTAGTAGCCCCAGTCATTGAGCGTACGCAATATTGATCGGCCCTGATCATCTTTGAGCCAGCTTGGGACATTATCGAGATTAAATTGCATTATTGTTTAACCACGATACGTAACATGCGGCGAAGCGGCTCCGCGGCCCCCCACAACAATTGGTCACCCACAGTAAAAGCGCCCAAATACTCAGCCCCCATAGCAAGCTTATGTAAACGCCCCACTGGTACCGATAAAGTACCAGACACTTGAGTGGGGGTTAATTGTTGCTCCGTTAACTCCCGATCATTAGCAATAACTCTCACCCATTCATTGGCATCAGCTATTAATTGCTCAATATCCTGCAAGGCAACATCTTTTTTTAATTTTATAGTGAGCGCTTGCGAGTGACAGCGCATGGCCCCGACACGAACACATAAACCATCTACCGGGATTGATCCTGCGTGTCGATAAGCGGGCAACCCTAAAATCTTGTTACACTCCGCGCCACCTTTCCATTCCTCTTTACTTTGTCCATACTCCACCGCCTTATCTATCCAAGGGATTAGACTGCCCGCTAAAGGCACTCCTCTGAAGTTCTCTGTGGGCATCTGAGGAGAACGTAAGGCTTCGGTGACCGAACGATCAATGTCAAGAATAGCTGAGGAAGGATCAGACAATAAGGCCGCAACAGATTGATGTAACACCCCCATTTGGCTCAGTAATTCGCGCATGTTTTGCGCGCCAGCCCCAGAGGCGGCCTGATAGGTCATAGCTGATACCCACTCCACTAGATTAGCCTTAAATAAACCGCCCAGAGCCATCAGCATTAAACTCACGGTACAGTTACCGCCGATATAATCACGAATCCCTTTATTCATTGCCTCGTCAATCATGGAACGGTTAACGGGATCCAAAATAATCACCGCATGATCATTCATGCGCAAAGTGGACGCGGCATCAATCCAGTAACCCTGCCAACCCCTTTTTCTCAAAGGAGTATGAATTGCCTCCGTAAAATCTCCCCCTTGACAGGACACTAATACATCCATTTGTGCGAGTTGCTCTATATTGTTGGCATCCAACAAGGGTTTAGCTGAGTGTTCTCCCACTGCAGGACCTAAAGATCCAGCCTGTGAGGTGGTAAAAAATACTGGCTCAATGTGATCAAAATCCTTCTCTTGCCTCATGCGCTCAAGAAGCACCGATCCCACCATGCCACGCCAGCCAACAAACCCAACCGTTAACATATCATCCCCCTAGTTATTATTTTTCAAGGCAGCAACCACGGCATCGCCCATGGCGCTGGTGGAGAGTATCCTCTCTCCAGCCTTGGCAATATCTTTGGTACGCATTCCTTGGTTAATTACCTCTTCAACGGCAAACTCCACCCGATCGGCTAAATCTTCGCGTTTTAGTGAATAACGAAACAACATAGCCAACGATAAAATCTGCGCTAAGGGGTTAGCTATTCCTTGCCCGGCGATATCCGGAGCACTGCCATGAATGGGCTCAAATAGTCCCTGCCCAGATTGATTTAAAGAGGCTGAGGGCAATAAACCAATGGACCCTGTCAGCATGGATGCTTCATCCGAGAGAATATCGCCAAACAAATTACCCGTCACAATCACATCAAATTGTTGCGGACGACGAATTAATTGCATGGCAGCATTATCCACCAACATGTGTGTCAGCGTCACATCAGGATATTCACGCGCGACTTCCATCACCACATCACGCCATAATTGCGTGCACTCCAACACATTCATTTTATCAACGGAACACAACATACCCCTTCTTTTTTGGGCTGCCTGAAAACCCCAATGGGCTACTCGTTTAATTTCATTCTCGTCGTAAGTCATGGTATTCACCCCAACTCGAAGTCCCTGTTCATTGGTATGAATACCTCGTGGCTCACCAAAATAAATATCACCGGTCAGCTCGCGTACAATCATCATATCCAGCCCTGCTACCACCTCTTTCTTCAAAGTAGAAGAATCAGCGAGCGCATCATAAACCTTCGCTGGACGTAGATTAGCAAACAAATCCATGGCTTTACGCAAACGCAAGAGTCCGCGTTCAGGACGTTTAGGGCGAGGAAGAGTGTCATATTGAGGGCCGCCAATGGCACCGAACAACACGGCGCTGGAGGCAAGACATAACTGTAGAGTGTCATCGGGTAAAGGATCATCATAAACCTCCACAGCTGCCCCACCCACTAAAGCCGTTTGGGTCTTAATAGGCTCGCCCTCGGCCACAAACAAATCGATCACTTTTTCCGCCTCAGCCATGATCTCAGGACCGATCCCATCACCAGGTAACAATGCAATATTCATTAACGATTAACTCCAAAAATCCAAGGCTCAGACTGCTGACGCTCAATCTCATAGGCCTTAATTTCATCGGCGTGACGCAATGTCAAACCAATATCATCAAAACCATTGAGTAAACAAAAACGACGGAATTCATCCACTTCAAAGGTAAAACTCTCGCCGTTCTCGGTTCTTACCTCTTGAAGATTCAAATCCACCGTAAGTTGATAATTCGGTGTAGATAGGACGGCTTTAAAAAGTTGGTCTACCGCTTCCTCTTTTAACACCACGGGTAAAATGCCATTTTTAAAACAGTTGTTGAAAAAAATATCAGCATAGCTCGGAGCAATTAAGGCCCGAATACCATAATCACTAAGCGCCCAAGGAGCGTGCTCACGACTTGATCCGCAACCAAAATTCTCCCGTGCCAAGAGAATACGTGCTCCTTGATATCGAGCTTGATTCATCACAAAATTCGGATTGAGAGGACGCTTTGAACAATCCTGTCCAGGCTGCCCCTCATCAAGATAACGCCAAGCATCAAAGAGATGGGGCCCAAAACCAGAACGGTGAATGGATTTTAAAAATTGCTTTGGAATAATGGCATCGGTATCCACATTAGATCGATCAATGGGCAACACCACACCGCTAACTTGTGTAAAGGCTTGCATGAATTCTTCCTTTATTTAATCAATGCTCTAACATCGGCAAAGTGGCCCGCCAGCGCTGCCGCTGCCGCCATCTGGGGACTAACCAAATGGGTTCTACTACCTGCTCCCTGACGGCCCTCAAAATTACGGTTTGAAGTGGAGGCACATCGCTCTCCCGGCGAAAGCCGATCATCATTCATACCCAAGCACATGGAGCAACCTGGGTTACGCCATTCAAATCCAGCCTCTTTGAAAATTACATCCAAGCCTTCTTGCTCAGCTTGGGCTTTAACAAGTCCTGAGCCTGGAACAACGAGGGCCAGCTTAATATTGGAGGCAATTTTTTTTCCTGTTAGCACCTGCGCGGCAGAACGTAAATCTTCGATACGTGAATTGGTGCATGAACCAATGAAAACTTTATCAATTGAAATGGAGGTAATAGGTTGCCCTGCGGGTAAATTCATGTAGCGCAAAGCGCGCTCCATCCCCTCACGACGAATAGGATCCTTCTCATCCTTAGGGTCCGGTATGGTGGCATTAATGGATACCACCATTTCTGGCGAAGTTCCCCAGGTAACTAAGGGCTCAATGTGCTCAGCTTGAAGAGTCACCTCCTTATCAAACAGAGCCTCTTCGTCACTTACCAAAGTTTGCCAATAACTCACAGCTCTTTGCCAAAGATCTCCCACTGGAGCGAAGGGTCGCCCCTTGATGTAATTGAGCGTGGTCTCATCCACGGCCACCATCCCAGCACGGGCCCCTGCTTCAATAGCCATATTACATAAAGTCATACGCCCTTCCATACTCAAAGAGCGAATAGCAGAACCGGCAAATTCAATGGCAAAACCGGTCCCTCCAGCGGTACCAATGTGACCAATAATAGCGAGAGCCATATCCTTGGCGGTGACGCCTTGACCCAAAGCTCCTTCCACTGAAACACGCATAGTTTTAGCACGTTTAGTAATCAAGGTTTGAGTGGCCATGACATGTTCAACTTCAGAAGTTCCTATACCCATGGCAAGTGCGGCAAAAGCGCCGTGGGTGCTGGTGTGTGAATCACCACATACCACCGTCATGCCGGGCAGTGTCGCCCCCTGCTCAGGACCTATAACATGAACAATACCCTGCCGAGGATCGCCCATGGGAAACTCTGTAATGTGGTGTTGTGCACAATTTTTATCCAGAGTATCCACCTGCAACCTTGAGATGGGATCGGCGATCACCTCATCTGAGGTGGTGGGCGTATTGTGATCAGCGGTAGCCAGAATTGAGTTCACTCGCCACAAAGAACGGTTAGCCAGCTTCAGACCTTCAAAGGCCTGGGGGCTTGTGACCTCATGCACCAGATGTCGATCAATATAAATGAGTGCTGTGCCATCCGCCTCTTCGCGGACTACATGGGAACGCCAGAGCTTTTCGTATAAGGTTATTGGTTTCATCATTTAATGCCTCGTTAAGACCTTAAATTATGACACAGCCAGAAAAGATCGAACAGAGCCTAGTCGGGGAGACTACCGGCAATGGGTGCAAAAGGAGGTCTTACATCAGCATTTTGCCCACGATGTCTTAGAGCATGATCCATCAAGACAATAGCTAGCATCGCCTCAGCAATGGGCGTTGCCCTGATCCCCACACAAGGATCATGACGGCCAGTGGTAGCCACCTCACGGCTCTCACCGGACACGTCAATACTTTGGCGCACGAGGCGGATACTAGAAGTTGGTTTAATCGCAATACTGGCCTCAATATCCTGACCTGTAGAGATACCCCCTAACACTCCCCCGGCATGATTACTCTTAAATCCTTCTGGAGTCATTTCATCACCATGTTCTGTCCCACGCTGACCAATACTTCTAAAGCCTGCCCCAATTTCAACCCCCTTGACGGCGTTGATACTCATCAACGCATAAGCAATATCCGCATCCAACCGATCATAAACAGGCTCGCCCCAGCCCACGGGCACCTGGGAGGCCACCACGTTAATGCGCGCACCAATAGAGTCCCCTGACTTTCTTAAGGCATCCATTTGCGACTCTAACTGTGGAACCATCGCCATATTGGCTGCAAAAAAAGGATTCTGATCAACCGCCTGCCAGTCTTGAAAAGGAATCACGGTAGAGCCCAGCTCTGCAAGGTATCCCTTGATGACCACACCATAACGCTCCAATAACCATTTTTTAGCAATGGCCCCAGCGGCCACTCGAACGGCCGTCTCACGGGCTGAGGAACGCCCCCCACCTCGATGATCGCGGATACCATATTTTTGTAAGTAAGTATAATCCGCATGACCCGGACGAAAAGCTCCTGCTATGTTGTTATAGTCTTGGCTTCGTTGATCAATATTGCGGATTAGGAGTGCAATGGGTGTACCGGTGGTTTTCCCCTCAAATACTCCTGATAGAATTTCCACCGCATCGGTTTCCCGTCGTTGGGTCACATGTCTTGAGGTACCAGGTTTTCGGCGATCGAGCTCTTGCTGAATATCTGCCTCACTGATCATTAAGCCCGGGGGACAGCCATCTACCACACAGCCAATGGCTGGGCCATGACTTTCGCCAAAAGATGTCACACAAAATAACCGACCAAGGGTGTTCCCTGACATGCAAAAGTACCTCGCCTAAAAAGATATAAGAGTTTAACATAGCATGTATTGGAGTCATAAAAAGCCACAAAAAAGACTCTTTTTCATACATGAGGACAATATGCTTGATGATTTAAGAAAAAACGCACTGGACTACCATCGCCTTCCCACCCCCGGTAAAATCGAAATAGCCGCTACAAAACCCATGACCACCCAAGCTGACCTAGCCCTAGCCTATAGCCCAGGGGTAGCTGCAGCTTGTGAGGCCATCGTGGAAGACCCCTCGCAGGTTCGTCATTTAACATCAAGAGCCAATCTCGTGGGAGTGGTCACCAATGGTACAGCAGTGCTGGGACTTGGTGCCATTGGCCCCCTTGCCGCAAAACCTGTCATGGAAGGCAAGGCTGTTCTATTTAAAAAATTTGCCGGCATTGATTGCTTTGATATTGAACTCAATGAAACCAATGTGGATAAGTTGGTTGATGCAATTGCCGCACTCGAACCCACTTTTGGCGGTATTAACTTAGAAGATATTAAAGCGCCAGAATGTTTTGAGGTTGAACGCAGACTGCGCGAGCGCATGAAAATCCCCGTTTTTCATGATGACCAACACGGTACTGCAATTATTGTCGGGGCCGCCGTCTTAAATGGTCTTGAAGTAGTGGGCAAAAAAATTAATGAAGTGAAGCTTGTCACCTCTGGCGCTGGGGCTGCTGCCTTATCTTGCCTTGACATGTTAGTGGCTTTGGGAATACCGCATCATAACATTTACGTAACCGACTTAGCTGGGGTGGTTTATACGGGACGCAAAGAATTGATGGATCCCAACAAAGAGCGCTATTGTCAGGACACCAGTGCGAGAACCCTCTCTGAAGTGATTGGTGGGGCTGATATCTTTTTAGGCCTGTCTGCAGGTGGAGTATTAAAACCTGAGATGGTTAAAGTGATGGCCAATAAACCATTAATTTTGGCTCTCGCCAACCCAGAACCAGAAATTCACCCTGATCAAGTCCGTGCAGTACGTGATGACGCTATTGTTGCCACAGGACGTTCTGATTATCCAAATCAAGTTAATAACGTATTATGTTTTCCCTTCATTTTCCGTGGGGCCTTAGATGTGGGGGCAACAACCATTAATGAACCCATGAAAATCGCTGCTGTTCAGGCTATAGCAAGCCTTGCCCGTGCAGAGCCCTCAGATATTGTGGCAGAGGCTTATGGTAATCAAAACTTAAGTTTTGGCCCAGAATATTTAATCCCTAAGCCTTTTGATCCACGTTTGATTATTAAAATTGCTTCAGCCGTGGCTCAAGCCGCCATGGAAAGCGGGGTAGCCACGAGCCCTATCACTGATATGGCCGCCTACCGTGAACGCTTAAATCAATTTGTGTATCACTCCAATCTGGTGATGCGCCCAGTGTTCGCTAAAGCCAAAACAGCTCCCAAAAGAATTGTTTTCTCTGAGGGGGAGGACGAGCGCATTCTGCAGGCTGTGCAAACCATCTGTGACGAGCGCTTAGCCCGACCCATTTTAGTGGGTCGCCCTGAAGTGATAAGTATGCGTATCAAACGTCTTGGTTTGCGTCTGACCGAAAACAAAGATTTTGAAATGGTTAATATCAATTCAGATCCTCGTTATCGTGAATATTGGCAGCTCTATCATCACATGATGGAACGTAAAGGTGTCACGCCTAACCTTGCTAAGCATGAGGTGTACCGTGAGCCCACTCTTACCTCAGCGTTAATGGTAAAAAGAGGTGAGGCTGATGGATTAATTTGTGGTTGTATTGGGCGCTATGCAGAGCACCTTTATTATGTTCAAAATGTATTAGGCTTAAAACAAGATGTCTCTACAGCAGCTGCAATGAATATGTTACTCAACCCCAAAGGCACATTCTTCGTTTGTGATACTTATGTTAATCCTAATCCAACTGCACACGAACTGGCTGATATTGTGAGCCTTGCTGCTGAAGAAGTACAACGTTTTGGTATTGTGCCCCGTGTTGCCATGCTATCGCATTCCTCCTATGGTAGTTATGACACAGACTCTGCAATAAAAATGCGTGAAGCGTTAGCGATCATTAGACAGCGTCTACCCAAGCTAGAAATTGATGGCGAAATGCATGCTGATGCTGCCATGTCAGATGAAATTCGTCATAATGTGATGCCTGGATCAAAACTCACTGGACGAGCTAATTTATTGGTCATGCCAACGCTCGATGCAGCCAATATCGCCTATAACCTGGTACGCGTCATTGGTGATAATGTGACGGTAGGTCCAATACTCTTAGGTATCAATGCTCCTGCACATATTCTCACTCCCACAGCAACAGTGCGTCGCATTATTAATATGACCGCCTTAGCTGTGGTTGACGCCCAATCGTCACGAACATAATGAATTACCGTCTACCCAAGCGTATTAGCACACAGGCCACTTTTGGTGTGTGTGCCCCGTCGGGTTTTATTACTAAAACCAATAAACTGGATTATGCGGAGCAATACTTAATCAATCGTGGATTCGGTGTTATTGAAGGGACTCATACAAGAGGACAAAGTGAGTATTTTTCAGGAACAGATAGAGAGCGCTTGGAGGATTTACATTCGTTAATCTGCAACAATAAAGTAGATGCCATAATGGCTGCACGCGGTGGCTATGGATTAACACGACTGTTAGAAAATATCGATTATGAGCTCATCGCTCAATCACAAAAACCTATTATTGGTTTTAGTGATATGACAGCACTCAATCTTGCATTACTCGCCAAAGCCCGCTTTATCAGTTTTCAAGGACCTATGCTAGTACCTGATATGGGGCATGACAATATCAGTCCTTATCTTGAATCCGTCTTCAAGTCTGTCTTAACTTCATCCCATTTCATGAGCGAGCGTTTCGCACTATTTGATAAAAACAGTGCTGAAGCTGATCATGAAAAAACACTCAAGTATCTCGATCGACCGTTACAGGGGTCTTTGTGGGGAGGCAACTTATCTATTCTCACTCATTTAACGGGCACGCCGTATCTGCCTGCTGTTGAAGGAGGAATTTTATTCATTGAAGAAGTCAATGAAGAACCCTATCAAATTGAACGTATGCTTATGCAACTCTATCATGCAGGGATTCTTCAAAAACAAAGCGCTCTATTACTATGTCAATTTAATCGTTGTGTAGCCACAGATCGCTCAGCCACCAATTATTCCCTTACTCAAGTCATTCATTATTTAAGGAACAAACTGTCTCTACCCATTATAGAAAACTTTCCATTTGGTCATGTGCGTGATAAATACACACTCCCCATAGGAGGTCTCGCAACGTTAACGGGCGTCGATGATAGGCATTACACCATTGAGATGTCTCAATACAACATATAATTGTTATACACTCTGTTTCATCGACTTCTCACCTGAGTGTATTAAAAATTCAAGTAGTCTCTCGGTTGCTGGAGTCACTGTTCGATGACGATTGAGTAAAATATAGAAAAAGCGTTGCAACGGGGGAAGATCTACATTTAATTCAACCAATTGACCTGAAAGGAGCCTATCCTCCACCACAAAACGCGACAAACACGCCACTCCCAGTCCTTCTACAGCCGCATGTTTAATTGCTTCATGGTCACTGAACTCAAGACTACTACGAATGGTTTGGAGATGAGGAAATAGATTTTGTTCAAGAATTTCACGGGTTCCAGATCCTTGTTCACGAATTAGCCAATTGGTATCAGTTAATCGTGAACGTGAAATTCTTTTACGTGTGTGAGTCCCTTTCATTATTGGATGCTGGGGAGAACATACCAAGAGTAATTGATCTGTCATCCAAGGAATAATGTTTAAATCTGTTCGATGTGAAACCCCTTCGACCAAACCACAATCCACTTCAAAATTTACTACTTTATCAACAATTCTGAGAGTGCTATCTATCATTATTTGTGATTGAGGAGCACTATCCCCTAAGACAATATTATTTTTTTTCCAATATTGAGCAAGCAATCGAGGTAATAAATAATTTCCGATAGTTAAGCTTGCACCAAGGCATAAAGAGAATGAATTTTTGTCCTTAAAAAGATAGGTTAAATCTTTTAATTGAGCCATTAGCGTCTGTACACGTGGTAAAAATAAACGACCGTTATTGTTTAATACTAATTTACGACCAACCCGATCAAATAAAGCAACGCCAACATGTCTTTCTAATTCGCCAATTGCAATACTTACAGCCGACTGCGACAAAGCCACCTGCTCTGCTGCTTTTGTGGCACTTTGTGTGCGTGATACTGCTAGGAACAATTGTAATTGCCGTAAGGTTAATGTCACTTAACACCTCTAATGCATTAATTTAATTAATACAATATCGATAAATAATTAATTAATCAAATTAAAAAATCAGGTTTAATAGAAAAAAACCATAAAAAAATTAATTCTAGAGAGAGCTTGCCATGACACATCGATTCCTATTCCTCTGTCTCGTTTTATTAACTAGTTTACTTACTAGTATGAATTCTTCTGCAGAGGATTCACAAGATAGCAAGAACGTCATTAAAAAAGGCGCATACCTCGCTCGCCTAGGCGACTGTGTGGCCTGCCACACCAGTCGTGAGAATGAGCCCATGGCTGGAGGAGTCATGTTTACTACTCCCTTTGGCAAACTCTACTCCACCAATATCACCCCTGACCCTGAAACGGGAATTGGTAAATATACTTACCAAGATTTTGCGAAAGCCCTAAGAGAGGGGATTACTCCTGATAGGGAGCATTTGTATCCTGCTATGCCCTATACAAGCTTTGCCAAACTCACTGATGAGGATATGCAAGCACTCTACAGCTATTTCATGAAAGGAGTGAAACCTATTCACGCTAGGGAAAAACAGAATCAATTACGTTTTCCCTTTAATATTCGGGCAGGGATTGCCGTATGGAACCAACTCTTTCTCGATAAAGGGATTTATCAGGATGACAACACTCAATCTAGCCAATGGAATCGCGGTGCTTATCTTGTACAAGGATTAGGTCACTGTGGCTCTTGTCACACTCCAAGAGGATATGGCATGGAAGAGAAAACACTGTCTGCCATGGGTGACACAGGACGGTTTTATCTATCTGGTAATACTATTGAAAATTGGCATGCGGTGAATTTAAAAAACCATTGGACTAGTAATCAATTCGCTGAATTCTTAAAAACCGGCCAAAATCAATATGGGACGGCTTATGGCACGATGTCTGAGGTTGTCCATCATAGTACTCAATATTTATCTGACAATGATCTAGCTGCTGTGGGTGAGTATTTAGCGAGCCTAACTCCTTCAAGCGCATCCAGCTTTCCAACTACAAACAAAAATGATAAAAAAGCGCTTTATCAAACTCGAGGAGGACTAGGCTATATTCAATTTTGCTCAGCCTGCCATCAAGAGGATGGACAAGGAGTCACACATTACTTCCCTACACTTAAGAACAACACCTCTCTCTTATCCGATAATCCCACCTCCTTGATTCATGTGTTATTGACAGGCTCCTACGCCCCCAAAACTCATACTGATGATAGGGGGTTTGCCATGCCAGCTTTTCAACAACTAACTGACAAGGAGATCGCTGAAATCCTGACCTTTATAAGAACAAATTGGGGTAATCATGGGCAAGGAGTTCGTGAAGAGGATGTGGCTACCATTCGCCAACAATTACCACTTACGCAGCCTACGACAACTCGTTTTCATACACCGCGTTTTGCTGACATGCTAGATCGTCCAAATAGCGCTCAGTTAATTCAAGGAATGTCTATGATGCTGCATACCGCTCAACAATTACCCAGTCATGTGGGGAATGATCTCAACTGTACCAGTTGCCATTTGAATGCTGGAACGGTGGAGATGGCAGCACCCTATATAGGGTTAACCTCAGTATTTCCAAGTTACCGACCCCGTTCAGGAAAAATTATTGACTTTAAAGATCGCTTAAATGGTTGCATGCAACGCTCAATGAACGGTAAAGCGTTAGATAAAAACTCTGTGGAACTGAATGCTATGGTGGCTTTTATTGATGCCATGAAGTCTCCCGTAGCGCCCAAAGAAGTTATTCCTGGTAGAGGGATAGGTAAAAAAATGTACTCACTCATTGCTAACGAAGCCCATGGTAAAACTGTTTACCAAGAAAAATGTGCTATCTGTCATGGTAAGGATGGCGCTGGATTGAAAGCCAAAGATGGTCATTACTATTTTCCTCCTGTTTGGGGAAAAAGATCATTTAATATCGGTGCTGGTATGAGTAGAACCTACACTGCAGCAGCCTTTGTTAAACATGATATGCCTATCTCAAATAATATGAATTTCCCACTAGGACAAGGTGGGCTCTCGGACCAAGATGCTGTTGATGTGGCGCAGTATTTCACACATCAATCACGTCCAGACTTTGCCAAGAAAGTCAAAGATTGGCCAAATGGTGGCAAACCTCAAGATGCCCGATATTAATAGTTAATAAGGATATCCATGATGAATAACTCATTAGCTCAATTGATCAATAACGTAAACACATCAAAGAGATCACTCATCACTATTCTTATTATTACCTTATGTTTGTTGAGTAGCAATACGTATGCAAACGATGATTTTTATCCACCCTGGAGTCACGGTAAAAATAATCCGGTAAAACAAAGAGGCCTTGAGATCACTGTTCCCGAAGTGGACAACCTTCCTGATATTCATGGTGATCCTTTTCATTCAGCACTCAATATATTTCTAGGAGGTAATTACTTCTTTGTTATGGCGCCTTTGGTAGAGGAGTTTGTCAAAGAGCACCCTCAATTTGAGGGGAGAATTTATTATGAAACTCTGCCACCAGGATTGCTATATAAACAAATCGAACAGCACGGAGTCATCACTGTCGGAAACATGACCTGGCAAGTACAAGCAGATGTTTATGCTGCAGGTCTAAGACGCGTGGAGCAACTGATTAAAGAGGGTCGTAGTAATGGTAAGGCTGTTCCTTATGTGACAAACACATTAGCAATTATGGTACCTAAAAACAACCCAAAACATATTTTATCTCTCACTGATCTCGCACAACCAGGGATTAAACTTGTGATGCCCAATCCACAATTTGAAGGGATAGCTCAACAAATTGAAAAAAGTTTGGTTAAAGCAGGTGGGGAGCAACTAAAACAATCTGTCTATGGCACCAAAGTTAACAATGGTGAAACCACCCTCACCCATATCCATCACCGACAAACCCCACTTACTTTATTGGAAAAGAAGGCAGACGCAGGAGTAACATGGCAATCTGAAGCCATATTTCAAGAGAAAATAGGCAATCCAATTAGTTATATATCGTTACCGAGTCAAGTTAATACGCGAGCTATCTATGCTGCAACAACTGTAAAAGGCAACCTTCATCCAGAAGCGGCACAACTCTGGATAGAATTCTTACAATCTCAAAAAGCATTATCCATCTTTAAAGAATATGGATTTGAAGCGTACCGACAAACTCATTAACCATAAGGAGTTATCACCATGATTAAAAAAACAATTCTTACAGGCTTCTTAGCATTATCAACGATAACAATCAATCCTGCCTTGGCAGAAGAATCAACATCACACTATGTAAAACCTATTATTCACCATCACGATTATGGAGAGTTAAAAGTAGTCGTTCCATTAACCACAGATAATCCAGCCATCCAAGGGATGAAATTAAGAAATATAGAAAACGCCATAAAAGCCACTAAGGAATGGAAGGGACATTTAAAAACTGTGGTTATACTTTATGCAAAAGGAGTTACTTTGCTAGATCACCCCAATGACAAGATAGCAACAAAAATCGCAGCTTTAAAAAAAGAAGATGTACAGTTTGAGGTATGTAATAACTCTTTAAAAGAACAGGGGCGCGACTATCACGACTTATACGATGTTAAAGAGTCAGATATCGTACCTTCAGGCTTTGCCGAAGTTGTTTATCTTCAACAGAAAGAACACTACGTCGTGAATCCTATTAATTAAGCTCGTTGATGAGTAACTGAAACTAAAAAACCCCTTGATAGGGGTTTTTTGATGAAGGGAGTCTGGCGGTGACCTACTTTCGCATGGGTAATCCACACTATCATCGGCGCAGTCTCGTTTCACGTCCCTGTTCGAGATGGGAAGGGGTGGGTCCAAGACGCTATAGCCGCCAAACAAAGCTGAGTCGGTGACTTTAACTACCAAGAAGAAGTAAATATTAGGTAAATTCACACAGATATCTGTGATTATAGGATCAAGCCTCACGGTCAATTAGTATCGGTTAGCTTAACACATTACTGCGCTTCCACATCCGACCTATCAACGTCCTGGTCTCGAACGAACCTTTAGGAGGGTTATACCCTCAGGGAAGTCTCATCTTGAGGCAAGTTTCCCGCTTAGATGCTTTCAGCGGTTATCTCTTCCGAACTTAGCTACCCGGCAATACGACTGGCGTCATAACCGGTACACCAGAGGTTCGTCCACTCCGGTCCTCTCGTACTAGGAGCAGCCCCCCTCAAACTTCCAACGCCCACTGCAGATAGGGACCAAACTGTCTCACGACGTTTTAAACCCAGCTCACGTACCACTTTAAATGGCGAACAGCCATACCCTTGGGACCGGCTACAGCCCCAGGATGTGATGAGCCGACATCGAGGTGCCAAACTCCCCCGTCGATATGAACTCTTGGGAGGAATCAGCCTGTTATCCCCAGCGTACCTTTTATCCGTTGAGCGATGGCCCTTCCATTCAGAACCACCGGATCACTATGACCTGCTTTCGCACCTGCTCGACTTGTCAGTCTCGCAGTTAAGCATCCTTATGCCATTGCACTATCAGTACGATGTCCGACCGTACCTAGGATACCTTCGCACTCCTCCGTTACTCTTTGGGAGGAGACCGCCCCAGTCAAACTGCCTACCATACACGGTCCCCGATCCAGTTAATGGACCTAGGTTAGAACCTCAATAACATCAGGGTGGTATTTCAAGGTCGGCTCCAGCACACCTAGCGGCATGCTCTCAACGCCTCCCACCTATCCTACACAAATCTCATCAAAGTCCAATGTAAAGCTACAGTAAAGGTGCATGGGGTCTTTCCGTCTAGCAGCGGGGAGATTGCATCTTCACAAACACTTCAACTTCGCTGAGTCTCGGGTGGAGACAGTGTGGCCATCGTTACGCCATTCGTGCGGGTCGGAACTTACCCGACAAGGAATTTCGCTACCTTAGGACCGTTATAGTTACGGCCGCCGTTTACTGGGGCTTCGATCAAGAGCTTGCACCCCATCACTTAACCTTCCAGCACCGGGCAGGCGTCACACCCTATACGTCCACTTTCGTGTTTGCAGAGTGCTGTGTTTTTATTAAACAGTCGCAGCCACCATTTCACTGCAACCCCTTACTGCTCCAGTCGCAAGGACCTTCACATCATCGGGGCGCACCTTATCCCGAAGTTACGGTGCTAATTTGCCGAGTTCCTTCACCCGAGTTCTCTCAAGCGCCTTAGAATTCTCATCCTACCCACCTGTGTCGGTTTGCGGTACGGTCTTCATGAAACTATCGCTTAGAGGCTTTTCTTGGAAGCTTGGTATCAGCAACTTCATAGTCTAAAACTACTCGTCATCACGCCTCGACATTAACCTCCCGGATTTGCCTAAGAGATCTGCCTACACGCTTAAACCAGGACATCCAACACCCGGCTTGCCTAACCTTCTCCGTCCCCCCTTCGCATTTCATCAAGGTATCGGAATATTAACCGATTTCCCATCAGCTACGCTTCTCAGCCTCGCCTTAGGGGCCGACTCACCCTGCGCCGATGAACGTTGCGCAGGAAACCTTGGGTTTTCGGCGAGCGGGCTTTTCACCCGCTTTATCGCTACTCATGTCAGCATTCGCACTTCAGATACCTCCAGCAAGGTTCACACCTCACCTTCTCAGGCCTACTGAACGCTCTCCTACCATATCATTACTGATATCCCTAGCTTCGGTGCATGGTTTGAGCCCCGTTACATCTTCCGCGCAGGACGACTCGATCAGTGAGCTATTACGCTTTCTTTAAAGGATGGCTGCTTCTAAGCCAACTTCCTGACTGTCTTCGCCTTCCCACTTCGTTCTCCACTTAACCATGTCTTGGGGACCTTAGCTGAGGGTCTGGGTTGTTTCCCTCTTGACACCGGACGTTAGCACCCGATGTCTGTCTCCCACGCTCGCACTTTCCGGTATTCGGAGTTTGCCTTGGGTTGGTAGATCTAAACGACCCCCTAGCCAAAACAGTGCTCTACCCCCAGAAGTGATACGTGAGGCACTACCTAAATAGTTTTCGGAGAGAACCAGCTATTTCCAGATTTGTTAAGCCTTTCACCCCTATCCACAGCTCATCCCCTAGTTTTTCAACACTAGTGGGTTCGGTCCTCCAACAGGTATTACCCTGCCTTCAACCTGGCCATGAATAGCTCATCTGGTTTCGGGTCTACACCCTGCGACTATTCGCCCTTTTCAGACTCGCTTTCGCTACGCCTCCCCTATTCGGTTAAGCTCGCCACAGAATGTAAGTCGCTGACCCATTATACAAAAGGTACGCAGTCACCCCTTACAGGGCTCCCACTGTTTGTATGCATGCGGTTTCAGGATCTATTTCACTCCCCTCCCGGGGTTCTTTTCGCCTTTCCCTCACGGTACTGGTTCACTATCGGTCGATTACGAGTATTTAGCCTTGGAGGATGGTCCCCCCATCTTCAGACAGGATTCCACGTGTCCCGCCCTACTTGTCGCAACCCCAGTTCCACCAATCATCCTTCGCGTACGGGACTATCACCCACTATGGTCGGACTTTCCATTCCGTTCCGCTAAATGTTCGGCTAAATGTTGCAGGCTCTTCCCGGTTCGCTCGCCACTACTACGGGAATCTCGGTTGATTTCTTTTCCTCTGCCTACTTAGATGTTTCAGTTCAGCAGGTTCGCTCCTTATGACCTATGTATTCAGTCATAGGTACCCTCGCGGGTGGGTTTCCCCATTCAGACATCTCCGGATCAATGCTCGTTTGCCAGCTCCCCGGAGCTTCTCGCAGGCTACCACGTCTTTCTTCGCCTGTAATCGCCTAGGCATCCACCACATGCACTTATTCGCTTGATCCTATAACCTCAGATACCCTCTACTTCAAGTACCTAAAACTATACTCTCCTTGTGTGTTTGTTTCATCACCTCCAG